>JAIEPM010000196.1 GCA_019748395.1 Candidatus Obscuribacterales bacterium | reverse complement strand
GCGCACAAGATGCTTTGGAACCCGGTAAATCAAAAATTGCCCGTTGTCATACTATACGCGTGAATAGACCGGGCGAAGAGAAAGAAGCGCGAGCAGTTTGCGCAGCCGTGCTAATCGTAGGCAATGAGAAGCTGCGCTGCTTTAGCTAAGCTTAAATTCCAGGGTTTTCAAGAAATTGAACCTGATAGCGCCAACCGGCTAGGGTTTGCTGTTTACTTTCCCGCTCCCGCATCAATAAACCGCCAGACCCCATAAGCCTTCTCAACTACGGCATTCCCAACTCGGATCAAGTCCGGGGGTTCTGGCACGGGAAATACAAAACCTCATCTGGAGCCAGTATCGACGCGTGACGTCGCCACACTGGAAAGGAGCAAATCTATGGAAACATTCTTGAATCTCGCAAGAGAGATGTGGATGCGCTTCGCTCGGCTCCTCTTCTGGAAACGAAGTGAAGCCAGATTCGTGGTGATTCTGGGCGCGCCCGGCGCAGGCAAAGGCACCATCGCCTCCCGCCTGAAAGAGCGCCTCGGACTCCCACACCTGCAAACGGGTCATCTGATCCGAAGCGAAATCGCATCAGGAAGCGCGCTCGGTCAAGAGCTCGCTCCGCTTGTTGCAAGCGGACAGTTCGTCAACGACGAAATTGTCATGAAACTACTGCGTCGGGAACTTGCCGGTCCCGACTATGTGCACGGCGCCATCCTCGATGGCATCCCGCGCACCGAAAACCAGGCTCGGATGCTCCGGCGCATGCTTATGCTCTGGGGCAACAAAATCAACCGTGTCGTCATGCTCGATGTGAACATCGACGACGTGCTGGAACGGCTGACTCTCCGCCGCACCTGCTCGAACAAGAGCTGCGGTGCAAGCTACCACCTCAAGTTCGCCCCATCCAGCCAGGAAGGCATTTGTGACCGCTGTGGTCACGAACTGGTCGCACGCGCCGACGATAAGCCCGAGGTCATTCGCGAACGGCTGCGCGTCTTTAACGAAACCTTCAAACCTCTCTGCGACTTCTACGAACAGGGCAAACTGCTGACGCGGGTTGCCACCAACAACGACAGAAGCGTCGAGGATGTGCTGAAGGACGTGATTTTCACCATCGAACAATTCGACTAGGAGTATCGCCATGATGCGATTCATACTTACAACTGTGCTGAGCGCACTTGCTCTCAGCCTGGCATCGCCCTTGCTTCCAGGCTACAGCTTCGGCGGCGGCCTGCTGGCGGCACTTTGCCTGGCGTTCATGAGCAGCAGCACAGCTATCGTCATGAAAGGTGTGGGCAGAGCCTGCACCCTCACCTGGCGAGTGCGCACAATCGGTCGCGCCACTGCGATTCTTTTGCCAATCTGGCTATTGGGTATCTGGTTAATTCCGGCAGCAGAGCTAATGCTCGTCTCCCGGTTTTTCCCGGCCACTCTGAGCTTCACAGGCTGGGGCAGCGCTCTGAGCCTTGCCGCCGTTCTCCTCGGCATCAATGCCTTGACCAATCCCTGGTCTGAGACATTGAAGAAGCCCTGCGAGTGCGGTCACTAAACTTGAAGAGCGGGAACTGAGGACCAAAAGTCCTGAAGTCCCGCTCTTCATTTTTGTCAAATTTCTGCTACCCTCGATAGTATTCTCCGCTCAAAGCTTTTGCTTTAGCCTCGAATCCAGCAAATTCAATCCGACTCAACGCAATCATCGTTTAACTCAGACCCTGATAGAGAACTTGCTTATCTTCTTTCCTCAAGCGTTTTTGACCGCAAAGTCGAGCCAATTCATCAGCAGCAAACCCGCGTTTGAACAAACGGAGCTTATAACTATTGCGCAGAATTCCGGCACTCACATTCAGTCCGACTCGGCTGCCCGTGCCACGCACAATTGCATCAACAGACTGCTGGTCCATCGGACAGTTATTTCGCGTAGAAAAAAGTAGCTTGCAGGCAGTCTTCTCTTTTGTCGCTAGATAAGAACTAAGCAGCTCGGAGAGCTCCGGCTCAAGGCTCAGACGCCGTTGATTCCTGCCCTTGATTTGCAAAATCATATTTCCCTGCCATTCTTCAAGGTCCGACTCTTCAAGATTGAGAATCTCGTTAATGCGACAGCCGGCCTGAAAAATAAGCAGAACAATCAAACGATTTCTTAGATTTGGAATTTTATGAACAGCTTCCAGATAGTTTTTTTCTTCCTGGTCAGAAAGAAAAACTATTTTTCGTTTGCGTGCCGGAGCTTTTAAGAGAACCTCCGGTTCGGCAAAACCGAGGAAACGAGCCAGGCTCCGAGCGGCAGTAAAAAGTCCACGGTCGGCATGTTTAAGCAAAAAACTCTCCATAAATTCCAGAAATCTTTGCTCGTCATAAAAAATTCGGCGCCTTGAAGCTTTGAGCAAGCGGCCGACATTATGCATATAGATCCTTCTGGAACTGCTTCTAATTGCCTGCCGCTCCAACCATGATTCGTATGCCCCGAGCAAAGAATTGTCAGTGTCAGGTAATTCTATCTGGAACAACATTTCACGGCTTGCCTTCATTTTCTCACTCCTGAGAGATAGAAACTCCGCTTTTCAAGAAAAGCTAATCTCAGCAAACAGCTAAAAAGTCGCGAAATTGTCCAGCATTTTCCCCTTTTTCAGCGCAATTACAATTTCACGTGAGAAAGCGCTAAAAGAGCGGACTTTCAGAAGCTGCGTATAAAAAGCAAATCCCAGCCTTCTAAGCACTTTTTTTCGGAAAAGAAAAAAGGGCAAACTCAAATTCTATTTCAATCGCAAGCGCCAAGGGAGACAAACAGAAAAGACAATCTGCAAGCACTAGAGAAGAAACTCACACTTGCATTTGCGAGTCATTCGAAGCGTTGCTTTGAGCCGGCTACGTTGCCGCTTCAACTTTTCCAAAACCGCTCTGAAATAGAGCGAAATTACTGAAGGAATTTTCTTATGATGGCTTTCTTAAACGCAAGAAAAATCGTGTTTTTGCAAAACCGGATTATTGGTTTCAGCATTGAAGGCAATTTGCCTGCACTCTGGGAAGACTTCATTCCATGCTCTGAGGTGTTTCCCCGTATCACTTTGATGACTAAGGAAGAGGCTGCACATAGTGCCTGCGAAACGGGCTATTGCGCCGAAGACAATTGGTTGAATCTGATTGTAGATGTGCGTGTAATTGACGAAGATGTAGCCCGCCTTGCGCTGGCAGAAGCACTGGGAATTGATAATCCGGAAATGATCGCAATCATTGAAAAGGGGCTGAGTCAGACAGCTTGAATTGCAGATTTCAGCAAGCCAAGTCGATAGATCTGCTCCAAGAGCAGCAAACAAGTTTTTCCAGAACCGCAAAATCGCTAATTTCCATTTAACCGCCGCAGCTTCAGTCTGAAGCTCGGCACTTTCAAGGGATGATTTAATGAACACTCTGATCAAGAATTACCTGAACGCCGAAGCAGCCTTTATCGCTCACCGAGAAAGCAACAGCGACAGTCCTGACTATTACTTAGTGCTTTCGAATCGGCGCAGCGCATTCAAAGCCGCCATCGAAGCGGCAGCACAGCTTCCGACAGGGCGAAGCAGAACTTTGCTCAACGATTTGCTTCTTATGATCAAAGCTGAATTCAAATGTCAAAGTATCGAAGCTCGGCTGGAACATATCGTCTTTGCTGAAAGCTATTACGAGCGTATAAACCTTGAGGAAAGCGGCAAAGAAAAGGCAGCCTGTGTAGCTGAGCTGACCGAAGCCAGAAATAGCCTGTACTTAGCACAAGTTAGCCTGATTGAAAGCCTCAAGAAAAAACCAAAAGCAGAAAAACAGGTCAAATTGCTGGTCAAACTGCTTGAAGCAGAATTTCTGGTAGCTGAATTTTCCCAAAAAGAAGACGAGGGCAAGCAAGGAAAGAAGTTTTACGCAGACTGGGCGCTTGCCGCAAAGAAGCTGAAAAAAGCCGAACTGGCGCTTGCTGCAACCGCGCCGAAATAAACTATCGGCAGCGTTTTTTTACTGAAGTTTGACAGAAACTTGAATTAGCAAGCGATCACAGTTCCTGGGGGCGCCGGCATCCTGCCGGCCTCTTCCATCATTTTTCCGAACCTCTCCGATATGCCATAGTATTTCAGTACCAGAGGGACGCAGCGGGAGGTGGGGAGAAAGGTGAAAATGTGGAACGTTAAGTATGAGAAGGGTTTCGGGGTCTGATATTGTCTGAAAAGCCGAAACAAAAGAGCAAAATAACGCTGACGCTTGCCCAGAAAGGACTGGTTCTCGTTGGCGTGCCCTTACTTTTTGAGCTGATTTTCGTGGGCATGCTGGCAACTTTATTGAGCCACTCTGAAAGCGAAGCTTTGCGTGTAGCTCAATCCAGAGCGATTATCACAAAAACCAACACTCTCACAAAACTGATAATTGAAGCCGGAGCTGCTCTTGCCGGATACAGCGCCAACCGAGCTAAAAGCTATCTGGAGCACTACGAAGCAGCAGTAGAACAAATTCCAGTCGAAATGGAAGAACTCAGAAGCTTGAGCGCAGACAGCCCTGAGCAAGAGGAGCGCCTGGAAAAAATCGAAAGTTCTGTTGAAGCCGATCTCTCAATGATCAAGAACATAAAGCGCGAAATAGATGCAGGCAGAAATGATCAGGATCCATTCAAAACACTGCAGAAATTCACTGACTCACTGGAGCAGGAGTTAGACAGCTTCGTAAGAGCTGAAAGACAAATCGAAAAAAGCAGCCCGCAAATCCAACAACGCTCCAAACAGATGCTCAATACTTTGCTCTGGTCGGGCACGGCTCTCAATGTACTGCTATCTCTCTTAATGGCGAATCTTTTCTACACGGGCATCACTGGACGACTGAAGATACTCACCGACAACACCATTCGTCTGGCCCGCAACGAAAGCCTGAATCCGCCCATTGCAGGCAGCGATGAAGTAGCTCAACTCGACCGGGTTTTTCACGAAATGGCAGGCGCTCTGGTTGAAGCGGCAAGGAAAGAACACTCAATCATCGAGAATGCACTCGATGTTATTTGCTCTATCGACGAGAACGGCAAGTTTACCGCAGTCAGCCCGGCCTCAGTGCAAGTTTTCGGTTATCAGCCTGAAGAGTTGATCGGACGACGTTTCACCGAACTGATTTTAGCTGAAGATATTGAAAGCACTCTTGATTGCACACGGCGCATCATGCTTGAGCAGGCGCTTCTGCCTTTTGAAAATCGAGTCGTGAAAAAGGACGGCACACTCGTAAATGTACTCTGGTCATCTTACTGGTCAAACCAGGAACTCTGCATGTTCTGTGTTGCGCACGACATTTCAGACCGAAAAAGAGCAGAGAACATGCTCAAAGAAAGCGAGTTGCGCACGCGTTCAATTATCGAAAGTATGCCAATCGGACTTGTGATTACAAGTCCGATTGGTGAGATTGAACTGGTCAATCCGCAAATGGAAAAAATCTTCGACATGACCAAAGAAGAGCTTTTAGGACAGCACCTTTCAGAGCTTTTTCCAGGCAACGAAGAGTTTTCGCCCGAGAATTTCAAAGCCGGTGCTTACCAGCGCTTGCTTGCCCGGGTACGCGAATTTAAAGCTCAAAGAAAAGGCGGCGAGATCTTTCCGGCAGAGCTGACCGTCATCGTTTTCAACACCAGCGAAGGCTCAAGACTGCTCATAAATATTCTGGACGTGACTGAAAGACATAGCATGGAAAGACTGAAGCGCGAATTTGTCAGCACGGTCAGCCACGAATTGAGAACACCTCTGACAGCTATACGCGGATCATTGACACTGCTTTCTATCGGCGCCCTCGGCGAAATGGCGGAACAGGCTATGAAAGCGGTGAAAATTGCCGAGCGAAATGCCCTGAGACTGGTCAATCTCATAAACGACCTGCTCGATATTGAAAAGCTGGAAGCAGGCAAAATGGAAATGGTCTTTGAGCAGGTGCAAATTTCAACAGTTTTCGAGCGCGCTTTTGAAACAGTGCGCCCTTACGCCGAGCAGTTCGACATCAAACTGGAGCTGCAGATGCCGGAAGACCTGCTTTTGAGCGCCGACTGCGACAGACTTGTGCAGGTGATGATCAACCTTTTATCCAACGCCTGCAAATACTCACCAAAACATGACACAGTCACAGTCAGCAGTTCAAAAGAAGAGAATCAGCTCTTCGTCTCAATTGTGGACCATGGTCGGGGTATTCCGGCAGAAACTCTGCCCAAAATTTTTGAACGCTTTCAGCAAGTAGAAAGCGCAGACTCAAAGCGAAAAGGAGGCACCGGTCTTGGTCTTGCGATTTGCAAGGCTATCATCGAACAGCACAACGGCAGTATTGGGGCATCAAGCGAATACGGTAAAGGCAGTAAGTTCTGGTTTCGACTGCCACTCTGGAACAGCCCGGAAGCTCCGGAAGCAGCCGAAAAACTAGCCAGGCTCGAGCTGCCTCCCGAATTCAGAAAGCTGCAAGAAGAGATTCAGCCGGGAAGCAGCATCGAAACCGCCAGTCAATCCGAATAAAGCCTGCCTATGTCTGATAATTGGAAATTCCGGCAAGCCGCATTCAATCCCATATACAATCATGGATGCAGCCCACGCTATTTATGGATATAAAGAAGGCCCGCGCGGGCATGAGAAAGCAAGGAGGTCGAAAAGACCTCCCTTGTCGGTAACGGGGGGACAAGATGAAGGTTCTCATCATTGATGACGAAGAAGACATCCGTTCAATTGCTTCCATGAGTCTTGGCATTCTAGGCGGCATTGATGTTGTCGAAGCCGAAGGCGGCGAAGAGGGGATTTCAAAAGCAGAAGCTGAGAATCCTGATGTTATCTTGCTGGATCACAATATGCCTGGTCTGGATGGACCGGCAACCCTGGCAAAATTGCGTGAAAACTCCGCTACCAAAAACATCCCCGTAATTTTCTTGACCGCAAGAGCCCTGACTTCCGATATGGAAAGACTGAAACAGATGGGAGCCACCGGTGTTATAACCAAACCCTTCGATCCCACCACACTTGCAACTCAAGTCAAGGCAATACTTGGAGTGCAATAGATACTTATGCCCGAAACCTGGGATAAGACCTTCCAAGAGCTGAAATCACAATACTTGATGCGTTCATCAGAGCGCCTAGATCAAATTGCCGAACTTTTGAACTCGCTGGCCAAAGCACCGGCAGACAGCTCACTCTTACGTGACCTGATGCGCCAGTTCCACTGGCTTTCCGGCTCGGGGAGCATTTATGGTTTTCCGCAAATAACAAAATTAGGCACCGCAGGTGAAGAATTTTGCGAGCAGCTATTGCGTGCAAATCGCGGTCTGACCCGCGTAGATTGGGACAAATGCAAGGTTATTCTTGATGCCTTGCGAGTAAATTTTCAAGGCGACGACGATCAAAATGCGACCATGGACAAGGCTCTGCCCAAAGGAGACTTCGATGGCGCCGAGATTTTGCTGGTTGATGCGGACCAGAGCAATTTCCTCTTTCTGGAAAAAGTCCTTAAAGAACAGGGCATGAATGCCCGCAACATGCGAAGCGCAATCAACACTCTGGAAGCTTGCGGTCATCGCATGCCTAAAGCAGTGATCATTGCATTGCCGCTGCCTGATGCCTCCGGTTACGAACTGGTTGAAAGAATTCGTTCTATGCCCGGCGGACAGGACCCGGTCATATTCTTTGTCGGACATAAATCCGGCTTTCTGGACAAAGTGCAGGCAATTCACTGCGGCGCTGATGGCTTTTTCCAGATCCCCGTAGATTGGGAATCAGTAGAATCACGACTCAAGTATCTGATGAACCGCGGTCAGCCTCAGAACTACAAGATTCTTTCAGTTGAAGATGACCCGGATCAGGCTTATTTCATTCGATACATTCTTGAAAAAGCCGGTTACAGAGTTCACCACATTGCCGACCCCATGCAGTTTGAAGAGGCACTTCTGGCTTTCAATCCGGATCTGGTAATGCTGGACATTCTTTTGCCGGGCATGACCGGATATGAACTTTCGCGTTACCTGCGCCAGGACGAACGCTGGGCAACCATGCCGATTTTGTTTTTGACCACTCAAAATCAGCTGGAAGCGCATATAGAGTCGGCAAGAGCCGGAGCCGACGATCATCTGGTGAAACCGGTTGATCCATCTTTGCTCTTATCAGCAACCGCCGCAAGACTCGAACGGGCTCGTTTTTTGAAAAATCTTCTGCACCGGGACGGACTGACCAGGCTCCTTACTCATACGGCGTTTATGGAACAGGCTCAATCTGTAGTATCGCAATGTAAACGCAATCCCAATAGGCTTGCGGCTTTGATGCTCATAGATCTCGATAAATTCAAAGTCGTTAACGAGCGCTACGGCTATGCCACAGGCGACAAAGTTCTTATTTCATTATCGACTGTTCTCAGACAGCGCTTGCGTTCGTCCGACATTGTCGGTCGCTTTGGTGGCGAAGAAGTGGCAGTAATCGTGGAAGATCTCGAGGAATACGATGCCGTAAACCTGGCACAGCGGCTCCTGCACGACTTTTCCCAAACCAAGCATCGAGCGCCGGACGGCTCTGAATTTCAAATGACTTTCAGCGCCGGCGTTGCCATGCTCGACCCCAAACTGATGGACGTCGAGCGCTGGCGCAGACACGCCGAGCAAGCTCTGCGAGCTGCTAAGAACAATGGTCGAAACTGCATCATGAAAGTAACGGGCGGCAAAAGATAAGAGCCACTCCGGCTGAAAGGACGCACGATGGCAGTAATCAAAAGACTGACCCTGCAAATCCCGGGAAGCATAAGCAATCTCGGTCCGGGCTTTGACAGTCTGGCGCTGGCTCTGAAAATCTACTGCAAAGTAACTGTCACGCTGCTGGAAAAAAACGATCCCAATATTCCGTTTATCAGCTTCAAAGGCGCAGTCGCAAAGCGCAGCGAGTCAGACGATATCGATGATTTACTCTATAAAGTTCTCAAAAGTATCTGGAAAGGCAATCCGGATCTTCTGCGTTGTATCCGCATGGAAATCGAGTCAGAAGTGCCGCTGGGATGCGGACTTGGAGGAAGCAGTGCCGCAATTTTAGGTGCTCTCTGGGGCAGCTATGTTTTTCAGGACAGAATTCCCAACCCGCCCGATCTCCTTGCCGAAGTCAGCCTGCTGGAGGGTCATAGCGAGGGTTTTTCGGCCAGCCTGCTCGGTGATTTTATTGTTTGCGCCCGCAGCATGGATGGAGAGCGGGTAATTGCCAAACAGATGAACTGGCCCGAACGCTGGAAGCCGATCTTTCTCATACCTTCATACAGGCGAAACACAGAAGCGATGCGCTCTTGTTTGCCGGAGAAAGTCCCACTGAGCGACGCGGCTTTCAACATCCAGAGAAGCGCGCTTTTGGTATCAGCAGTGGTGCGAGATGACGACAGCGCGATCAAAGAGGCCTTGCACGACAAATTGCACGAATCCTATCGCAGCCCCCATGTGCCTTTGCTTGCAAGAGTGAGAGCGATACTGGGAGATTTGCCGGTTCTGGGATCTTGTTTGAGTGGTGCCGGTCCGTCGGCAATGGTGCTTGTCACTGAAAAACATCGAAGCGAGGTTTTTGAAGCACTGAAAGCCTGGGCCGAAACAGAAGATAGCGGCATTTCAGTTCTGGCAATCGATGCCGACAGAGAAGGACTGAGAGAACTCTCGCTGGAATGAGCGCAAGTCCAGACTGAGCAGTTAGCTCCATGCCTAGCGCATCGACTCGAGACTAGCGAAGCCTTGCTAAAGCTTAAAGAGCTCCAAGATTGCGGGAAATACGGCAATTTCAATGACTTTTCCGGAACAGCCACAACCCCATAAAATACCCCAAATAACTCCCGAAACATCCGCTTCTCAATATAAGACGCCGTTCAGAATCATCCAATTTAGTGGTAACGCCCAGCACTTGACCTGCCCGGACCCCAATCCATAGGGTGAGGGCATACTTCCGTTACACACCAATCCCAGGACCTCAAAAGCACGCCACCGAGCCTATCAACAACAGCTATTCCAGCTCAATTCTCGACAGAATCCTGTTGTGTATGACTCCATCTACGTTTCGGAAGCTCAAATTCGTCTTCAAACGTCTCATGCATCTGTCCGCGAGCAGAACTCATGAGGCGATTGTTGTACACGGCGGGGTGTTCCCTCCGTGGTTTTCTCTGACGCAAGTCGGCAATTAAGCCGGCCAACTACAACTCCAGAAGGAGAATCGACCATGGTTACGACTGTCATCCTGTGGGACTGCAACGGTAAGCTCACTGCCAAGCTTTTCGCTTCGCGCGCTGAAGCATTCAAGCTCGAGCCCGTCACCGACCAGCCCGAAACCGACGCCGTCAAAGTCAGCACCAGCGACTGCTTCGACGCCAGCCGCGACTTCCTGATCCGCGTGGTCAGCAAGGGCGGACGCACGGAAGACCAGCTCATCTTCGGCACCCAGCCCGACACGACGAGCGAAGTTCGATCCTGCCAGATCGCCGGCAAGTAACTGAACTTAGTGACTAAAGCAAAAAGCTGTCGGATGAGCTCCACTCGCGGGGAGCTTAGCCGGCGGTTCTTGCTCAGTCTATCGAATCCTCTATCCGCACCATCCTGCGGTGGGGCCGGTGAAATTCCGGTGCTGGTCAAGCCTGGTATGGGGCTTGGCTGGGGAAACAATTTCTGAATCCCGGAAGGCATTCGCCTTTCACAACCGAACTGGAGATATTTACCATGAGAAAGAGTCTGTCGTTTTCGGACCTCTGGATTTTTCTGGAGTGCCCGCAAGAGTTTCTTGCCCGCCTGCGGCGCAAGAAGACCAAGAAGATCAAGCAGCAGGTCGTCGGTGACGCCACGCACGCCATCGCCGAAAAGGGCGAGGTGACCGAAGAAATCAAGCTCAAAATCGAAAAGGAAGTCGCACTCCTGCCCGAAGAAGAGCGCGAAGAGACCCGCAAGCGCATCGAGCAAGTCACCGCCAACGCGCTGGAGATGGCCGAGGAAGACGGAGATGACGACGAGGACACGAACCGTGAGTCCGTGTACCGTTGGCTCTACGAAGCAATCGGCTGGACCCTCTGCGCCAAGCCCGACAAGGTCGAAATCGTCACGGTGGACGGGCGGCAGGTGCTGGACATCATGGACTTCAAGTCGGGGAGCTCTAACGAGTTCCACGATGAGCGGTCCGGCAAGACCAGCTACCGCGCCAAGCGCAAGCACAAAGACCAGCTCTTCTTCTTCGCCATGGTCGTGTCCAAGGCGATGGGTTGGACTGGTCCGGTGCGCATGCGCATCCGTTACTGGGGCAACAAGGCCGACTGTGAGCCCATGTGGTACAGCCACCGGCGCACCGACGAGCAGCTGCGCGAAGTCACCGCCCACATCCGCAAGATCGAGGCTTACTTCGAAGCGCAGAGCTTCCCGACCCGGCCCGGGTTCTGGTGTAAAGACTGCCCGCTGGCGGAAAGCTGCGAAGGCAACCGCGATTACCAGGACCGCATCCGCCGTCCGGCCACGGTCCCGCTGCAACAACTGCAAGTCGTCCAGCCGCCCCAGGCGCTGCTGGGAGCCACGGCTTAAGTGAACGGGTAAGGAACGAGTGCTTCGGCATTCGTTTCTTACCTTTTTTCCTATTTATATTATTTCTTATAGTATTATACTCGCGCCCGCTTTATTCACGGAAGTGATACCAAAGTAAATTGAAATGCCCTGTCAGTTGGCTCAGAATCTGTGTTTACCACA
>JAIEPM010000371.1 GCA_019748395.1 Candidatus Obscuribacterales bacterium | reverse complement strand
CGGCAGTTGCCGCTGAGCCAGTGGTCAAGCCAAAAGGTATTGCGACCGGAGCACCAATACCGGTGGCAGCCATCCCCCCGGCACCAACAGCAGCACCACCCGCAAACGGAGCAAGTGACGCCTCGATCATGGGCAATTGCTTGGCGGTTTCAAGAGTGATGCCAGTCAGCCAAGGCACCGCTGAATCTTTGTCGTCTTGAGCCAGGTCGCTGCTCATGTGCGCCAAGCTGTCGTCAGCTTCAATCTGCCCTTGAGCATCTTCAAAGGTCATGCGCCCGTCCATCACGGCATGACCAAGAGCCGCTTCTCTGAATCCAGCTTGACCAACTTGCCGCGCTTTCTGAAGCATCTCGCCATACTGAATGACAGCTTGAAACGGATTGTCTGGCGTTCCTGCTCCTTGTACCTTTTGCCCAGGTTGAGGCTCTTGAACCGGCTCCTGTTCCAAGTCTGAAGCGGCTTGCTCGAAAGGATTGCCGCTTGCTATTACTGGCTTCTCCGGAGCAGCATTTTGATCTGCGCCGTCAAGCTGATTTGCAGCGTCTTGAAACGGATTACTCACTTAAGTTTACCCTCACGATAAAGTTGCACGGCTGATCTCACGGCGGCAGCTCGTTGTTTTGCTTGGTCTGCCGGGGACAGTTTTTTGTAGCCTTTTGAATTAAGCAAGCTCGGCATATTAGCAGTCACGTACTCGGTCAAAATAGCCCTCTCTGCTTTGCCTGCCGTCAATGCCGAGAGCTGATTAACAGCTTCATTGAGCGCACGGAAATTATCTTGATGTGCGGCGAGTACATTGGCGACATCAGCATCAGACTTGTCTATAGCCTTCTGTTTCTCGGCGCCTTTAAGCGGTGCTCCGCTGCTGCCTCCTATCGTGAAACTGCCGATCTGGAAACCGGCTTTTGCTTGAGGCTTGAGCCCGGCGGCCTGATTGCTCTCCTTGAGCTGCTTGATGTAAGAGCCGTACGAAGTGCCAGTAATGACACCGGACGCAAGCGCTTTATCTAAGAGCGGCTGCGCTTCGTTGATCACTTTGCTAACAGCTTCTTGCTGCTTGCTTCCAGATGGAAGCGCGAAAACTTGATTCAGCTTGTTGAGGGTGCTGCCCCATTCGCGGTTAAATTCGCCCTTGCTTTCAGCCAGCTTGTTATTTGCATTTTCGAGCTCGAGCTTTTTAACCCGATCTTCTTGCCCCTGGGCAAACCTGAGTTGACCTTGCTGGAAGGTGAGTTGAGATTGCTGAAACCTGAGCTGACCCTGAGCAAAGCTTGTCAGAGTTCGTTGAAGCTGCTCAAAGCTACGAACCATTTTCACGTCGAGCCCCAGCTCAGAGATCAGCGTCTCTTGCTGCTGCTTCAGTCCGGCAAGCTTGGCGTTCTTGATTTTGGAATCAGGATCTTTACTGACCTGGGCGATCTGTTTCTCAAGGTCTGAGTATCGGTCTTGAACTTGACCGGCAATCTCGTGCATCTGTGTCGGATCGTTTGCCGCTTGATAAAGCTTGAACTTGAGCTGTTTGGCATCAAGAATATTCAGGTCGTTGTCAGACTTAATACCGACAATAACATCCTGCTCAAGCGCATTTCGTTGAGATTGAATTTTTGAAAGAACCGTGTTCTTATCATCGCCGTTAAGAGCCACGCCAAACATTTCAGCAACCTTGACAGAGCCATGCAGACTATCGAGAAACTTAATGCCTTCTTCTCCTGCAGGAGCTTGTGACATCATGTGATCTACGAACTGCTTACCGGCTCCCTGATTAAGCTGCAGCATCTTCATGCTAATTTCATTTCGATCCGCTTGAGTCAGAGCTTTATTGTGCAAGTCGCCGTAAATTTGATTGGCTCCGTCAATGGCTTTCTGATAGCCGATAACTTGCTGATCCCACGTACCAGAAAGCTTATTGATTTTGTCCTCGATCTCAACCGGCATGAGCTGCAGGCGAGTATTTAGATTTTGCGTAGTCGTCCGGCTTGCCCAGGTCTGCAAGTCCGAAAGCGCGCCAATCTCTTGCTGCCGTTGACTGGGCATCAACATTCTTAGCTTCTGCTGATCATCGCTGTGACGATCTTGAAACGCCTGGCGTAAGACTGGAATCTGAGATTTAAAATCCTCGACTGCCTTCATAGGCGAATCGGCGTATCTCGTTTTCAAGTCTGTGATAACAGAATCAAGCCGACCGTCTTCGTCGATTCGATCAAACTGGGCTTGTAATCTGCGCTGCTCATCAGCTTTTGCTTTAGCAATCGCGGCATCAGCTCTTTGCTGTGCTGCCTGCTGCTGCGCGTAGTTATAGAACATATTGCGCGACTGCAAAAAACTTTGCTCTGCCTGCTGCAAATTTTGCATACTCAAAGCTTGCTCAGCCTGGTGCATTTGCTGACTAGACTGAGCTATCTGCTGCTCGGCAACACCGGCACTTTGATCAATGCCTGGCGTTCCTGTCACCGGAGATTGAAGCTGACCTTGTTGATAACGTGGTGGCATCTCTCACCTCAGTAATTTATGGGACCGTTGATGTATCCAAGATTGGTATTGGGCGGAGGATAGTTATTGCTCTGCCAGTATTTATAAAAGCCGGTGATTGGATTTGAGCCGCCACCGCCGCGACCTCCAAAGGCTGCGCCCAAGCCCTGAATACCAGCTTGCAAGCCAGAGAGCCCGGTCTGAACTGCTTGATTGCGAGATTGAGCGGCTTGCACCTGGCTTTGATACTGACTCTGTAAAGACTGAGCAAAGCCACCAAATGCAGCGGCAGATCCACGCCTGAGCATTTGCAAGCCTTGTTGCTCGTACAAGCTTGAGACTTCCTGGCCGCGCCTGAGAATAGCGCTTTGCTCTTGCTGTCCAAGCTGCTGAGTTTCCTCAAGAATGCCCAGCGGTGAGCCCTGCAAAGTCACCCCTGAGCTTGCGAACTTCAAAGCTTGCTGCTCTTTGAACGCTGTATATTCGCGCTGCTTCTGCTGAGCATCCAAAAGCGATTGCTCATAAGCCAAGCGCGATTGAGCGCTCAGATTGCCAGCTTCGTCCCTGGCTGCTTGCTGCTGCTCCTGACCGGAAATCATATACATAAGCGGAGCTATGCCGGGGGAAGCTGCCGCTTTCGAGCCCCGCATACCGCCAATCATTCCGAACAGACCGGACGCTAAACTTAAACCGCCGCTTACAAGTGCCGTCATAGCTTCCCCCAAATGGTCATGTTTTGCCCCTCACCCACATAGTTTTTCAAAGTGCCTTCGTAGCTGAATCCCAGCCTAGAAAGCCACCGCTTTGATAATTCGGTATCCTCGCCCCAACATTGCAAGCGTCGATAGTCGCTCTTCAGAAAATCAACCCACCACCGAGCATGTTCAAAGAAGCTCTTGGCTTTACGCTCGGCGTAGATGGACGGGAATATGAATAACTCCGCCACGCCCGGTGCTGCCTCTGCCCAGCCACCGATATAAATAATGCGGCCGTCGAGAATGTTTGAACCACACTGATCAATCTTGCCGAGTCCAATCAGAAGCGGCATGAAAGCTTTGTAGTGCTCAGCATAAGCAGGTGCCGACTCAAACAAGTCAGCATGTGATTCTCTGAAAGGCTTAGTGATTATCCGGCTCATTCGTCCTCGCTCTCTAGCATGATGTCTAGGCTCAGAAGCATTTGCGGAGAAGGAATATCCTGCAGTACCACAACTTGCTTTTTCTGCCGGGTCCAAGAGTCAGACGGTCGGATCCCCTGAACGCCTCTGAATAACGGCGTCGGTCGGTCTGTGAGATCGTCGATTGTTTTGAATGTGACATCTTCGGCGTTCCAAAGTGTCGTGCCGATCTTTGCACCGACAGTGTTATGAAAACGAGGAAGCACTTGCCGGATCTTCCTGATCTTCGCTTCCGACGAGCCCCGAGGACCGGCAATGTCCAGATTCATAGTGG
The DNA here is from genome assembly GCA_019748395.1 of Candidatus Obscuribacterales bacterium. Lineage (GTDB taxonomy): Bacteria > Cyanobacteriota > Vampirovibrionia > Obscuribacterales > Obscuribacteraceae > JAIEPM01. The sequence continues at coordinate 7,723 of JAIEPM010000371.1, read as the reverse complement.
TCGCCATGCCGAGATAAGCGAAGCCAATATGCACCTTGCTTGACTCGCCATCGAGGCTGACTGAGCCATCATTAGCAACGACCGCTTTGCCCCCAGGAGCGCCGTCAACTTGAACATCAACCGTCTCCCCGGCAAGATGCTTCATGCCATAAACTTTATTGGCGGTGAGATACCACGAGCCTGCAGGAATCACTGTGCTATTGTCAAAGTTTTTAAGCACCTTGCAAGCCGCCTGAGTAGCGCTGACAACGCCGGTTATCTCGGCTCTGCCGCCACCATTGCCCAACGTGTCATAAGCTTTCCAGATCTGCCGTCCGACCATCGAGCTATCGAAGAAGCTGGCGCTTGCCGTGATTGTGATGGAATCGCCGGTAGTGGCGCTCGGCGTCATTGTGATTGTTGAGCTGAGAGCGCTGCCATCGTAAGTGATCGCAGAGTCCACGTGAACCGAGTCTTTCACTTGCTCAAAAAGAGCCGCTGCGTATTTCGTGTTATCAAAGGCTTGATTCTCAAAGCCGCTGCCAGAAAAGAAATCATCCTCTTCCACGAACTTGACCGGAGCGTTAAGGTACTCGACAGATCGGTATGTTTTGCCGGCGACAGTACGCTCTATGATCGCCCAGAGAACTGACTCATCATTAAGCCTCGGCTCAATGGTGATTGACAGCACCTTGGCTCTGCCCTGAACAACACCGTTAAAGCTTGAGCTACCGCCAATATAATGCCGATGCCAGCCGAAAATACTTTCAAGCTCATTGAATGTAAGCCCGACTAAAACGCCGTCATCGCGCAAGACCCAGAGCAAGCCGGAATCACCGCGCTGCTGAGCAAGAGCTGTGAACTTCCCGCCGTCGCCAAGCTGCTTGGCTGCGAGGTTTTGATTAACGGTGGCATAGTCGTTTGTCTGGAAAGCGAACAAGAAAGTATTCACGCGCCTGCCTGTGCCGTCGATATAGAAAATCGATTGACCGCTTGAATAAGGCTGGATTGCAGCGGAGCCGATTGAGTTGATCGGTCGTGAGTTGATTGAGCTCGGTGAGATCGGATCATCCACCGTGTCACCATGAACACGCCTGATCGAAGAAAGGCAGCCGACAACAATCTGACGGTTTACATTGCCGATCCACTGGATTGAATCAACCTTGTCGAAGACCGGGCTCAGCGAAGTCAGCACGGTATCGGTGGCATTGCTGCCGGTCGTAAAGTCATCAAACCGGCTTGCGCCAGTGCTTGAGTCAGGGGCTCTGCTGAAAGCTAGTCCGGCAGGGTTTGCGGTCCAGTTTCCATAGCCCAGGCGGGTGTCAGTAAACGCCAAAGTTTTCGGGCAATACTTCGTTTGAATAATTATGCCCGCGCTCGTATAGGTCGTGAAAGAGCTTGTATCTATCGGTGTCCCGGTAGTTGCATCCTTCAGTGTTAGAGTGGTGGCGGTCGGCGTAGTATTGACCAAATAGCGGTTAGTATTGAGCTGAGTCATCCCGGCAATGCTGTCAAGATAAACTTCGTCACCGACCGAAAAGCCGTGATTTGCTGTCGTCGTGATAACGCCTGGATTGGCTTTTGTGATAGCATTGATCACTCGCTGATTGAACGGGTCTGCCGTGCGAGTAAACGTGCTTATTGACCAAGCCGTGTGGTCCGTGCGCGTCAGTTTGTAAGGCGCATATTTTTGGTGCGTGATATAAATCGTGTCGGCTGACTGCTTGATGTGCAGGTCTTTCAGGTGAGCCGCCGCGAAAGGCGTATCGATACTGTAAATGGTGGCAATGGTGCCACCGGAGGAATAAGAATTGAACTGCGAAGAATCAACGTCGTTGCCGTAAATGTCCTGCAGCGTGAAATCATTTGCGGTTACGTTGGCAACTAGAAAGAACTGGTTATTAAGCTCCTTCATGCCGACGATGCCGGAAAGATAAATCTCTTTGCCGTTTGAGTAGCCGTGTGAATTAGAAGTGATTTTTGCCTGGGCGGCTTTTGTGATAGCCGAAATGCTCTTGGTTGCGGTGTCGAGAATTGCCCCGAAATTGCGATAAAAGCGCATCTTCTTATCAGTCAGCTCGATAACATAAGTGTCTTGCTCTGAGAACGTGAATGAGATCAGGCGACCAGTCGCAAGCGAACGAGTGTTATGGACATGCTGGAAAGCATTACGGTAAAGCAGCCCGCCTTGTGGCAGCACCAAATAATTTTGAACTCTCTCCATGCCACGCTGATAGATCGGCAGATCAATTCGTGCATAGAGTTCCGGAGAGAGTTCACCCCCGGAGACATTGAGCAGAACTACATTGCCTCTAACCATTAGTAGTACCCAGCCACGTTAGTGAAAAAGCCCTCACCGCCAAACTGCGCATAATCGCGCTCACGCTGGACATTAGAGAAAACTTGCATCCTCATAGGCTGCTCTTGCCCGTCAACTGCCACAGCATCTTTCAGCTCTTCGCTTAGCAGATCGTTCAAAGTTTTGACCTGGGAGTCTTCACCAGTGATCGACTTCGCCGCATCCATCGCCAGCCAGATTGCGAAGACTTTGATTGCTAGCGAGTCCCACTGAGAAAGTAAAGTTATATCCGCCGTATAGGCTATTGGAAGCTTAGGAGCGCCACAGTTATTCAGCGCGATCACTTTACGAAAGTCTGGCGAGCCTTGATTCAGCAGTCTGTAATTGCGGTTTCGGTCGTCGTTGCTGACCACATCACCAACGATCAGAAGCCGAAGAAAATCAGGAGGCAACGAATAAGCGTCTGAATAACCGAAGACCGGTGCTGTGGTCCTATCGCAATTCGCCCAGGTTTCAGCAAAATTCCAAGGGTAGCGCCTGAGCACTTCTCGTCTGGCCTGGTCGAATTGATCGACCATAAACTTTCCGCTTGGCGTTTCAGGTGCATCAGGGTTAGTGATTGAGCGTTCGCCCAGGAAACTCAGCGCCCGGTTTATAACAAGCCGCTTGTCCATCTACTACGCCCCCTAATACGCTTATGCCAGTAGATTATAAAGAGCGCCCACCGTTTTGAACAGTGAGCGCTCTGATTGTGTGGGTACTTGTGCAGGGGGAAGACTTTAGAAGTCGTTTTTTTCGACTTCCACCGACATGAACACCGACTTGGCGGCAGCGCCCTGGGTGCCTGCTGAATACTCAAAATAGAGTGGAGTAGCAGCCGGGATACTCAGGTCTGCGCCAGTGGCGGTCAATGTCGCAGCAACCACAGTATTAGCCGTGGTGCCGTTAAGCGATACGCTGGCAGTGCTCAGCATTGTGTTGCCAGAGCTGCTACCCTTCAACGCTTTCAGGGTGTTGGTCCCAGACACCGGATCGACAGCCGTGCCATACGAGATCGCTTTCACCGTGCAAGCTTTCGTGAACGAGAGCAAGCCGGAATAAACGGTAGTGTTGGCTGCTGTGCCAGTGGACGGCGACAACATGATGGTTTGCGTTTCCCTCTTAGCCGAGCCAGTTTGAATACCAGAGGCGGGCAGACCGCCGGTGATACTCGGTGGAGTCGAGAAGGTCTTAGTACCGTTGATGGTCTGAGTGCCTTCTGTCATCACATAGCTGGCATTTGCGCCTACATCAGGACGAGTGTAAGTCCGACTGTTGTTAGTCGAATCTACATACTTGTCCGTGCATAAGCCTGTACCGCCAGAACTGCGAAACTCAATCTTGTCAGACCTCATCCCGACTTTACCGGGTGAAACCTGAACGCCGTCAAGCATCGTGATCGGGACAGCCCAGGCAGGTGCAGCGAACATCAGCCCAGAAAGCGCAAGAAGTAATTTCTTGATTTTAGGATTCATGTTCTTCCCCCTACGCTGCCATCAGGTAGCGGATACGGGCAATGATTGTTGCAGCCGCAGATCCAACAGTGGTGGCAGTCAAGACAATTCTGTACTTGGTCTTTTTGAGAGTTTCACCACTGCCGGGCAGCGGCTTGGATACATGCCCGGCAAGCTCAAACAGCTTTTTGCCAACATCAGTGATGGCAACAGCGGTCATCGCCTGGCGTATGCCTGCGCCGGTAGGTCCAACCGGCAAGCCGGAAATGCTGGACATATCCAACGCTGAAGCGAGAGCAGCATCTTTGCTGATGCTTGATCCGTCAACATTGAAAATACCGAGGCTATATGAAGTGCCGCCGGTGATGGCAGCCGCTTCAAGGGTGATTGATTCCAGAATCGCGGTATCAGGAAGCTCAGCAACGAGATACTTGGAGCCGTCATCATCTGCGACTGCGATAGAGATAGGAACCTGGACACTCAACAGTCTCGCGCCAGTGAGCTTGTCAGAGGCTTGAGGATGAGTGAGAACGTCGTCTGATTGATTAACTACAGCCATTTTCTTTTAATCCCCCTTATGCAGGCACACGAATTTTTTGAATACGAGCGCCTTCAGTACGCATTGCAGCAACAGCCATTTCAGCAACAATCTGCCATGGCTTGTTATACATATCGATACGCTGTTCAACGCGAACACCGACAACGCCCTTGGCGAACACAATGCCTTTTTCTGCAAGAGCGAGCAAATTACGCTCACCGGCTGCAGCCACAAGCAAAGGATCTTGCGAGTTGGAAGCATAAGGAACAAGCTTCATACCGTAAGCCTGACCGATAGAGCCCTTGGTCAAAGGCTTCTCGGTGTTGTAGTCGAAACTGGTGAGCTGAGTTTCACCCATCAAGTTGTCGATTCTTGAACCGTCAACAGTTAGAGCGATATTCACATCAACGTCAGTTGCGACAGCATTATCGACGAAGTTTTTCTTGAGAGTCCGGAGAGTCCCAAGGTTGAATCCGCCAGTTGCGTCAATGGTCTGACCGCCATCGTTAGCGAAGGTCACAGCACTAGCGCTGGCTGCATCTCTGCCGACCTTAACATCAGCAAAGCCTGCTTCATAGATGATCTTGTCTCGGCGTCTGGCGAGCGCGTTAACGCAAGCTTCAGCGAGTTCCGGCGAAGGATTGCGCTTCATCTTCTCAACGTCCTTGCCGTCAATACCGACAGCAACAGCGAAGAAGCGAACGCTCATCCACCGGCGATCCCAGGCAGCATCTTGAAGCTGAATGGGCTGGAAACGCTCAACGATTTCTTGATCCGCAATCAGACCGAAACGGTCATAACTGAAGCTTTCACCCTGGAAGTCTTGCATGACCACATAAGGCATGAGCTTGGAAAATTTTTCTTGAGCCAGTACGTGAACTTGTTGGCCAAATTCAACAGTGTACTGAGTAGACAGTGATTCATAAGGCATAGCAAAAGCACCTCGAAACAACGAGTAGTCGTCTATTTCGTGGTGCTCCCTGTCTTTACTTTACAGACACCGCTTGCGGTATGCCACCGCCCTGAGATCCAGATCCAATTACGGGTTGTCTAATCTGCTATAACGAATAGCAGGCGGTTTTTATTTTGTCAACGCACTTACTTGTCAAAAAGCTGAGCGCCCTTAGCTCTCAAATTTTCATAAGCGCGTTTCGCTTCCAAGTGCTCCGATGAGCCTGGCGCTGTCCGGCGTAAGTTCGCAAAGGCTTTTGCGTATTCTTCACCATACTGAGCCTGAGACATGCCTGCAGGTTGTGCCGGTACGTCGAGATTCAGATTATCCTCACGGACATATTTCTTTGAGAAAGAATCATACTGCTCAGCAAGGACCAGCTTGACGGTCGGGTCAAGGCTTTCAATTACAGCCATCTGCTCTTTACTGACTGTCCCGGCAAGCGATTGCTTCCAGCCGTCCAAGACTTGATTGCTTCGCTCTCCGAACTTTTGCTTGAAATTATTTTCCAGCTTGCTCATTGTCTGACCGAAGCTATCGACCGACTTCTGCAGCTCGGCTAAATAATAATTGTCGAACGCTTCTGCCAGGTGCTTGAATCCTTCCGGTCTGACACCGGCTTTAAGTGCGGCTTGCTTCATCGTGTTGATCAGGTTGTCATCGGTCGCAAAATAAGGCTTGAGTTTTTCATCCACTTGCGGTGCTTGATATTCATACTTGTCCGGCGTCTCCGGAACACCGATAGCCTTATGAAAATTATTCCAGTCGTCCGGCGTAGCGCCTTCGCCTGGTACACGCAAGCCCTCTGCTTTCCTTCCGATCAGAGAGAGCTGATTGTCGAACTGCTTGAACATTTCGCCAACTGGATCTTGAGATTTCGAGAGGTTTGCTACCCAGTCTTTTTGTGAATAGTCCTGGGGCACCAGATCCATAAAACTTTTGCCGCCAGCATTGCTAGCATCAGGAGCCGCCGCCGTCGATGGCTGCGTAGGAGCATCGAGATCGACTTCAGTAGCGAATCCGCCAGCGGTCTGTGTAACTTCAGGCATGGTCTTCCTCCCCGGTTTCTAGCCCTTCACCTTCAAACAATCTTTGCAGGATTTCTTTGGTGGCTTCCTGCTGCTGCCGTATCTCAGCATGTTCAATCAAGCTGAGTTTTTCGACCGGTACAAATGGTCGAATTGTAAGCCAGACATCACGCCTTGACGCATCTTCAAGGCTCATGATTGGCTTACTGAAACCCGTCAAGCGTACCAGCCATTGGAGAAGACTGATACCAGCATCGGTGCTTGCCACCGCCGCCACAAGGTTTAACTTTTCGATGTACTTTTGGTCAAGCTGATCTTGCACCGCCAATGTCTCTTACCCCTTTTGCTGCATCTTTGAAAGCAGCGGCACCCACTTGAGCTTGCTGCAATTGAGCAATCTCTGCCTGCTGTTGCGCTTTCGCCTGGCGTAGTTTTTCTACCTCGGCAGGTGAGCGCATCACCTTCTGACTCGCACCGCAAAGGCGCTGTTTCGCCCTGGCTGTCTCGTCAAAATTCATAACATCAACAACGCTCGGATCAAGCTGAGAGGTCTGAGTGATAAAAGCCGTCAAGCTGTCGAGCCCGTTGGATTCTTCCAACTTCATCAGCCTTGCTGCCGGAGAAATATAATTCATGCGATAGCCCTTGAGCCCACTCATGCGCTTATTGATAAAGTCCTCAGAAATATACTTAGGCTGCAAGCCCATCATCTGCTGCTGAATGTCTTGCACCGAACCACGAACGACGCCAAACATTCCAGCGCTCAGCATGATATTAAAAGCGCGATCAAGAAACGGGCCAACGAGCTCAATCAAGAATCTGATCAACGGCGGAGCTGTCATATACATTCTCAGCTCGTTGCGTATGTTCGCTTCGCCAAGAGTTTGACGGCTCCTGTTGTTCAAGTCAGAAAGCCGGTCAAGCATGAAATACTCTTGCACGTTGTCTCTGAGGTCCGAAATGCGCTGAATAGCCCAGCTCGGATTAGTGACTGTGATGATCGGCTCAATTGGTCGACGACCTTCTGTACCGAGACGACCGCTTGAGTGAATCGGAATTGACACCCCTGGACCCCAAGGCATTTTGCCGGCTCCAAGAACGTCCTCGGTCGAAACCATTTTCGGCGGGTCTAAGCCCATCTCGCCAGCCTTCTCGAAAATTTCAACGAGCTTATTGAGAGCGCGAATGTCGGGCAAGGCTCCCATTGCAGGTGAGCGACCGTAAACCTCTTCAGCGTTTTTCCAGAATCGGAAAACAATCACAGGATTCTCATTGAATCCACTCTCTTGCAAGAGGTGTTTCTGATCAATCTCGATATGTAGTGAAGCAAACGGCATATCAAGAACGCCTAGCTTGAGCGGGTTTCGTTCGCGCCTGGGCTCGATGACATGAAGCACTTTGACCTTTTCGTCAAGCTTGCCTTCGTCATAACGC
>JAIEPM010000087.1 GCA_019748395.1 Candidatus Obscuribacterales bacterium | reverse complement strand
TCTTTGAGCTTTTCCGCGACCTCAGTGTAGATGTCCTGCGGTGGACCATCGCTGATTACGTTGACTGCTTTCGCTGCTTGCGGGTCTCGGCTCATAGCACTCAAGTGCTGCAGCCCGTTGCATCTGCCATCAATGAAAACTGGAAGATGTGATTCTTTCACGCCCTGCTTAATGGCAATCCAGGCGCGAGCAGCCGCAAGAAATCCCCAGCGCTCATCTGCTTTCAGCCAGAGATCGAGCTGACTGAGTGGCTCGCGCACCAGCGCTTCAATAGCCTGATAGTTCTCATTGCACCAAGCATAACGCTTGTCCATTGTGTATTTGTTCAAACCGAACACATTAGCTAAATGAATAGCTGTCCAGTACTCGGCCACATCATCAACTGGCCCCGGCTCAGCAAACTCAATAAGCGCCCGAGCGAAATCATCGCCCTGGTGATTTATCGTCTGCGGCACAGCATATGCGCGTCCGCGAAAATCAAGCTGATAAGGAAAATAAAACGGAAAATCAAGGAGGCTCACCGCTAAGTCAATCTTGCTTTCGATGTTGGCAATCTTCTCAGAACCAAGCTTCTTCTCGCCAGAATCCAGAAACAGCTTCTTCGCATCAGTCGAGTCGCTGTCCCAACAGTTCACATACATATCAAACACAGGAGCATTCACTCGCCATGGAGTATTTTGCAATGCATTCACAGCCGACAGCACCTCAGGCATCTGCTCAAGGTCATAGTGCTCGTCACCGATGAAATTCTCGCCGTTTTTCTTTACTAGAACACTTGGTGTTGCGAAGTACCCACCACCCCGCAGCTCTGTCCACGGTTTCGGTGGCACGACTGTAGGCAAGTTAATCGGAATCGCCATGGTGCCGGTTTCATGCAAATGCTTCCGCCGCTCATGCTGCTTCTTCGCGAGCCAGTTGAGTCCGGCCGGCGTCAGATTCAATACCGCAGTCTTCTTTTCAAAATCGACACCAAGTGCCTTCCGCGTTTTGCTGAATAAGCCGGTCGATTTAATCGCCAGGTCAATGAGAGCGGCACCGACAGCAATTAAGCGTGCCAGATTCCACCACTCATATTCCTTCATGGCGTCAATAGTTTCTTGTGTTCGTCTGGCAGCATTCCACTTGTTCGTCTGTCGAGCAAGAAGAACGACCTTGAGCCTGGAATCAACAGACAGCTCAGGATCGCCCAGGGCTCGTCCAAGGTCAATTTCGTGGAAGAACTGATCGCGGCACTGCTCCCCAAGCTTCATCGCCGTCCGGCGGAAAGTAGCTTCGGCTTCATGCCCTTTCTCATCAACGTCCTTGTGGCTAATCGACAGCGTATACATAATTGTCATCAGCGTAATTAGCGCCAGGTCGGCTTCCGCAAGTGCAGCAATTGCATAGTCCGACAACTGAGCCTTGCCGCGCTCGTTGCCAATTTCCACTTTGCGTTCTTTTATCGCATCAGAAAGCGGCTGCAGAAACTCCTCCAGAAATCCCTGCTGAAAAGTGCTCAGCGTGGATTTCTGACGGAACCGTTCGGCACCCAAGCTAAACGATTCGCGTTCCCGCTTCATTTGCTGAACAAGCAAACCTTCATCTAATTGGTTGGTCATTTCGCGCCATTTCCAATACTTGACTTTCATGACGCCAGCTTCTGCGGCGTCCCATCCGGCAATTATGTCAAGTGCGTCAAGCAAGCTCAACTCTTGACTGGCATTTTGGCGCTGCCTGTTGCTTCACTTCACAACCTATCGAGACATGCACCCAAGGAGGTATCGCATGAAATTTAACTCGTACAGACGTTTCTATCGTTTTGCGATGTTCTCGGAAATCGCCACGTTCATTCGCAGCTTCTCTAAAGACAGAAGTTTCAGCGTTGCGCGATTCGTTTCTAAACCCATGCCCGTTCCCGTACGCATCCCTGTGCAAGTCAGACCCTCCTCGAACTGCCAAAACGGAGTGTGCTCAGTCGGAGATTGGAAACCAACCCGACCTTCGAGCCAGCCGAAGCCTGACTTGCACTGAAAGCATTAAGCAAGGAGTAAATGCAAAATGCAACAAGACCTCGAAAAGACAACATGCGTCCATTCTGTCAGCGCGATTCGCTGCACGTTGTTGTTCTCGGAGCGCGACAAACCATCTCATTGGTTTCGCGAATATTTAAGAAAGGAGTTTCCGATTGAGCGGTGCATTCCGAAGCCAATCAACAAAGGAGCCATTGAAGGATTCCGCCCGACACGAGCCTTCTTTGACGCCGACGAAACAACCTTTGTTTGGCAGGAGGGCAGAGCTGTATTCATGCAGTCAGAAGCGCCGCACAACCGAGTCCGGTTTCTGCAACAGCTTGAATCCGTGGTTCATGCCTGCGCCGAAACTCGCCCGCTGAATTCCGAAGCCCTGCAGCTCGTTTGCATTGGCACAAACAGATTCGAATTCCTGCCATACAACATCGACCAATTCGAGCTACATCGGTATTTCACCATCGTGCCTGCACCACTGGCGGAAACTCGAAAGCTCGGAGTCTTTCTATTTCAGAATGACATTAGCCAAAAATATGGAAATCACAACGGTGACTACATTGAGGTAAACCTGAGGTTTCCATCGTATGGACCGAGCGGAACGAATGGATTTGTCGACCTCGAAATCGCAACACTAGCCCCATGTGATACGTCCAAGAACTCTGTAACCAAAGCCTTAGACACAATGCACGAATTGACCCACGAAGCAACCACCGAAGAGTTGCATCGGATTCTCCACTGGATCTAATCACATCAAAGGAGCAACCATGTTACAAAACGAAGACACCATCACATGTACGCATTCTGTTAGCGTTGTTCAGTGTGGATTGTACTTCTCCGATAGAGACAAGCCGAAGCACGTCGACTTCCGTGACTGCTTGCGGAATGTCTTCCCGGTAGCGCGCCGCCGACCAGAGAAGGCGCGCCGAGGCAAAGTCGAAGGATTTCGCCCGAGACGCGCATACTTCCAAGAAGACGAGTCAACATTCGTCTGGCAAGAAGGCGGTGCGGTTTACTTGCAATCGGAAGCGCCCTTCAACAAAGACAATTTCTTGCAAGCCCTGGGCGCGGTCATTCGAGCATGCAAGGAAACACGACCACTCGATGCCGAACCGATGCAGCTTACGATGGCGGTTACAAACAGATTCGAATTCACGCCCTACGAGGTGGATCAATTCGAGCTGCATCGATACTTCACCATTGCTCCGCAGCCATCTCCTGAGATTCGCAGGCTCTCTGTATTCCTCTTCCAGGGAGAACTGAACTTGCGATATGGAGATTGGGGCGGTGACGGCGTCGACATGCAATTGAAGTTCCCTGCTTATGGTCCAGGGGGCTCACATGGAATTGCCGACCTGACAATCGAAAGTCAGAATCCATTTGTAAGCGAATTGGAAACTACTATCCAAAAGGCTGCTAAGGAATTAGCCGTTGTCGAAGAGCTTACCTTCGACGCTACGACGCAGGAATTGCATCAGCTTCTCAACTGGAACTAAGAATCACTCTCAATAAAGTTCGAGCGAGTGCCTGTCGCGAGCGAGCCACCACTTATAGTGCTCGCGACAGGTAGCTCCATACGCACAAATCTTCAATAAGGAAGGAAAACATATGGACACATCTAAGAATCAACAGCAATCTCAACCGGCTGGTCCGCGATTTGAATCGGAACTGCTCAGCCGAAAGGAAGCTGCTGCATATCTCGGAATCGCTGAGCAGACACTGGCTATCTGGCACTGCACACAGCGTTATCAATTGCCTTGTGCAAAAATCGGGCGCCTTGTTCGCTACAAGAAATCCGACCTCGACGCATTCATTGCAAGAAACATGAAGAACGTAGAGAAAAGTTCGCGCTTGCAATAACTATCTAAAGGAAACAACAAACATGAACCCAGACCTATCATCACCATTTGCCTTTGTCCAGAGTATCTTCATGATCGTGTTCATTTTGATGCTCTTTGTAGGAATCGCCGGCGGGAAACCTGAGTCCGTCCTGCAACCCCTCATGCACATAGTCGGTACACTAATTTCCACACTGCTGACCACAGGACTAGCGTTGGTCGCCGCTGTCTTGCGCGGGATTCTTTCGATTCTTCTTTCCGGTTTGCACGCACTAATGTCCTACTGGAAGTCATCCAACTCACGTCACATTAATCACTAATACAACTGAACGGATAGAGCGTGCATTGAGTTGGACACAACAACCAGTGACTTGGTGCACGCCCATCTGTTTGAGCGCGGAGGAGGGACCGACGCGCAACTTAAGGACCGAGCCCGAGCGAAGCGAGCCATTACGGAATGAGGACCGAAGGAACGAATCTACGTAATGCAAGATAAAAGCTCTCTCTTCGTATCCCGAATGCCACCACTGGCGGGGCTCTATAGAGGAGATCAAAATGGCTCGCTCGTCGAAATCCACTGCTCTTAACCGCAAACCCATGCCCGCTCTACATCAATAGAGGAGGACGATTAACCGTGTCCAAAACCAAGAACGATCTCAATACGAAAATTGAAACATATCTCTCAGCAGTTGATCATGATCGATTCATGTCAGTTTGTAAGCAAAAGAATTTAACAAGATCCGAAATTGCACGCGAAGCGATCCGTTGGTATCTCGACAATCAGGATGGACTTAGAGCAAACAAGAGCCAAACAGAGTTAGCTCAAAGCATCAAGAGCATGACAGATCGCATTTGCGGAATGTTAGCTCGCCAGGGCACCCAAACCGGAACTTTATTTGAACTTGCCTGGCAAAACCATGTTGAAAACAACATGCAAGATCGATTCGTTGCCGCGACAAACACTGTCAAATCCAATTTGCGAAAACGGCTTGAACAAGATGAAAAAGATATTGCTGCAAGATTAAAAGGAGTGGTTGAGAAGTGATTGTCATCCGCCACAGTTACATTTCAGTGCGACCTAAGGGAGTGAAAAATGGAGCTGCCGTAAAGGCAGCTCGCACTCTTGCAATTGGTGCTGCACTCGGACACATCAAATACATTCAGCACCGCGCAGGAAAAGACAAGGAGGAAAAACGGAGAGACGTATTTACCGAGCGGGAGGATTCGGCAGATCCGAAAGTGCTCAGAGAAATTGTCAAAGATTACAGCGGCCGAAGTGTCGTGGTTCATAAATTGACGCTGGCACCAGAAGTACGTCCAAATAATCCTGAAGAATTCACAAGAGAAGTGCTTTCTCAGGTGGGTGCTGAGAAAGGAGTAGACCTTCAATGGTGGGCAGTAGTTCACCGCAACACCGAGCATCATCACATTCATGTTGTGGTTCTTCCGAAGGATGCAAATGGACGGCAGGTGCGATTCGACAAGAATGACTATCAGCTGATGAAAAAATTCGGCGACGACTATCTTGAACGAACGCAATATGCCGACTGCCGAAGCGCAGAACTTCAGCGCGAATACAAACAGAAGGAACTACAGAAACAAAGGCAGAAAGATTACGAAAGACAGAGACAAGAACGAATAATGAACGGAGAAGAGTTGCCCTACCTGCACAAGAAAATTGTGCGCGAGCAGCTTGAACCGTATTCAGAATGGATAAAGAAACAGCCGCCTGATTCTAAGAAATCTTTCGAATACAACGGAGAGAAGTACAGCAAAGATGACAAGCTCGAACGGCTTCAGGGTCTGAGAGAGTCGATTCGCAACAAGACCAAGAAAGAGGATCGCTTATCGAAGGAAGATTACAAACTTTTGGATAAGTGGATCGAGACAAAAGATAGAGCACAGTTCTCAGGTGAATTGCACCGGCAATTTAACAATGCTGAGCAGGCGGCGGTGACAGCTCATAAACGAGCTAATAGCCCCTCTGCTTGCCGCTACGTGCATCCAATGCAGCAGCAGATGATGAAGAACCCTGTGATGGGTTTGTTCTTCACTGTGGCTTCGCTGGCTGCTGAAGTCGTTCGTTCGATTCCACTTACTGAGGGTCAACAGACGGACGAAGACAGAAACAACAAGAAAAAGAAAGACAAAGACCGCGACCTCGACAACATGGGGTAAAACATGCAAAACACAATCACTAAATTCGGCATCGTAGATACGACGCTTGAGAGTTTCCCGGTTCTGGCAGTGAATGCATTGGACAGACTTGGATACTCAGTTTCTAGAGCCAGCAAACAGCTCGACCAGGTGCTGGCAGTTGAACGCTTGGATGAGCAGGTCGGCAGAGACTGGTGGCGCCATGAGTACCGTGTGGTGCTCAACTGGTCGATGGCTGCCACTGGTGGCATTCAGGCAGAAGTGGAAATTCGTGAAGTCAAAGGTGGTGGCACCCAGCACGACTGTCAACGACGAGCAGATGAAATTATCAACCGCTTGCAGACTGATGCGCAGCGCGCACAAACTGTCGCCAAAACCAAGAACTCATCCACTGCATATGGTGCTGCCGAATGGGGCAATGAACAATCGCTCCAGAAAGCTGGATACATAACCAAGAATCCACAGCCAACTCGATTAATCATCGGAAGGACACAGAACAATGAATACATATCAGTACCAGAATTAGTCACAAACGCACATGCACTTGTTTGCGGCAGAACTGGTGTCGGCAAATCCAGAGGATTCTTCATTCCGAATCTGATAGAACGCCTCGGGACAAACATGATAGTCACGGAAGCAACACCAGGTTACGAGCCGGGCGAACTCTACACGCTGACTTCTGGCTGGCGCGAGCGAGCCGGTCACAACATCTATTCGTTCAATCCTGCCGACATGAGTTCTACTCGAATCAACCCGATTGACCGAGTGCGACTTGCCGCCGAAATCGACAAAGCAAGAGAAGCCGAAAAGCTGGCAGACCTGATTGTCCTAAACGGTAGTCAGAGTGGAGTGCGAGTCGACCCAACTTGGGATCGCTCAGAAAAGCAGCTCTTAACTGCTCTTATTCTGCACGCTGCTGCCACAGATCCAGAACTCGGTCACATTGGTGCGCTGAGATGGCTGCTTCTGTCCGGCATCGGCAAAGTGCGCAAGATCATGGCAAAGAGCAAATCCGACCTTGCTCAAATCGAGTTCGAAGGATGGCTCACTGCCACATCAGAGAACTTCCGCTTCGGAGTACTCTCTGGATTGATGACAAAGTTGAACCCGTGGATGACCGATCAGCTATGCGCGCTGACCGAAAAGACCGACATCAACTTCGAAGACCTGCAGAAGAATCTGTTCACCTTCTATCTGGCGGTGCCAAGCCGCTCGCAAGACAGCAAGTTAATAGGCTCGCTGCTGGTGAACTTCCTGCTGGACTTTCTGCTGGATAACAAATCATTGATGAAGTATCCCACTGGAATGCTGCTCGATGAGTTCACTAATTTCGGAAAGATCGCAAATATCGCCGACGTGCTATCGATAATTCGCAAAGCCAAGATTAGTTTGGTTCTGGGCTTCCAGAACTACCACCAACTTGAACGCGTGTACTCGCCGAACGAGGCGCGCATCATAATCGACCAGCCCGCCACGCAGATTTACTTCAGGCAGAAGAATTTCCATGAAGCACGAGTGCTCAGCGATGCACTCGGCAAGACCACGATAGAGGAGGTCACCGTGTCCGATTCAGGACGAGTACAAGAGTTCATTCAGGGCAGAGCACTTGCGACGCCCGAGGAACTAATCAATCTCAAGGACCAGGTCATTGCATTCACAAACGATACCTGGCCGCTGAAACTTCCAGTTGCATCGCCAGTTGCATATCACCACGCGATGGATTATCCACCGCCCGAGCGACCGACTCATTCAATCAGCGAAACTGTCCAGCGCAGAGGAAGGAACTGCGCACAGATGAATGACGTTGCCGATGGAGAAGATCCAAATCCCAAGAAAGGCGGACGCAACAAGAAGGGTAATGGTGCCGGTGCTGGCAAGCAAAGCACACCGGACGTTGATCCCCAGCTTGACCCAACTGTCCAGCCGTCAAACGACACAAACACAAACTCCAATCCCAGCCAAGAAAGACCGGAGGTAGACGACATATGGTCCTATTAGGAATCGCTCTAGGTTTCTCAGCATTCTGTTTCTTTGGTGCGCTAATCGGCGAGGTAATTCTAAAGAATCCAGAAGGCGGATTCTTCCCCGGACTCGTACTCGGATTGTGGGCTGCATGGCCGTCAATACACAGCGCAATGCTTGAGAGAAAGCTGTTTCTCCATCCACAAGCGCGCGAATATGAGCTGCCTTCCAAAATTGTGTTTGCAACAATACGCGACTTCCTGGCAGAAGTCTCATACAACTACGGCGACAAGTGGCGAGTCGTAACCGCAGACACTCAAGCCGGACGCATCCGAGCAAACCTCAGTTTCACCGACGAAGTGGTCCAGGCACAAGCAGATGCAGCCGGTCAGGTTCACACACGCAAAGAGCGATTGCATCGCTTCATCGATTTGGACATCACCGTGGCTGATACCGGCCGCGGCACCACATCGCTGAAGCTCGATTTCACGGCGAAAGCCGATGGGGCGAATCTGTTCGCATGCGACTCGATAATTTCGAACTGCCAGAAAGCAATTTCAATGCGGCTCGGAAAAGGCATCTCGGAAGACAAAGCTCCGCCCCAGAAATTGCCAGCGCCACCATGGTGGCTCCTGGGACTCAGCGCACTCGCCCTCATCGGATTCTACTCCAACATAATGAAAGGGTAATTTATCAATGAACAAGATCCATGCAGCATATCAAAAACTCGGCGCACATCCTGGCACAGAATTCGATGTAATTAAACGCCGCTACAAAATGCTGGTTATGGTCTGGCACCCAGACAGACTGACCACGCCTGAAGGAAAGAAAGTCGCCGAGGAAGAAATTAAAGCGATAAATAACGCGTTCGATTGCATCAAGAAACACTTCGAGTCCGGACATCGGCAAGGACCATCCTGTGAATGCCAGCCTGTCACCACGCAGTATCAGCAGACCGGAGCTGGTCACAACCCAAACACCGGCTGCGGACACGCGACCGGCAGTGGACCTGCTGGCAACAATCAGGGTCATTTTAATACAAGCGGCTATCAACGTGAAAAGACAGCCTACGAAAAGTGGGCAGAACAGGAGGCACGAGCCAAGGAAGCCGAACGCCGCCGCGCGGAGGAGTCTGCACACGAGGCTGCATTAAAAGAAGCTCTGGAAAGAGCACGGCAAGCCGCCGAAGCCCGGGCGACTGCAGCGGCTGCTGCGAAAGCAAAATCTCAAGCAGCTGCAACGCTGATGACTGAGGAGCAGCTTCGCTGGCGATTGTCCGTCGCCATTGGCGTTATCTTCCTGTTTCTTCTCATTGGCGGCTTCAACAAGAGATATGAACCTAGTTCCAGTCCAAACTCGGAATCTTCACTATCCGAAAAGGTCGAGCACTTAAGACCCTGCCCGTTCTAGTAGCACTGATCTCAGACCATACCCGCGCTTGCTGAGGCGCGGGTATGGCAATTTTCTAAGCGATTTTTCCCTACTTAAATATTGTCACTCGACAACTGCTGCGATATCAACTCAGGCGAGGCTTAACCTCTCATGGTATAACCTTTTCTGGTCCAAGTCGGTAACTGATGTGGCAGAAGAAATCACCTTTGACAGAAGCGATTGTGCGCTATTTAGCAAGTATCCAAGAAGTATTAACTTCAACGAAGTAACTATTGAGGACAAGGAACACTTTAGATCTATTCGGACTAAGCTAAAACAACTTGTTAGTGATGCGGCGCAACATGAGTCGCAAAGAGTTGCCATGCAAGCACACACATCAGTTCTTAATCCGAATGGAAGAAATCCTTCGGATCTGTGGTGTTGCATTTATCCACAAGCAGCACCGAATAAGTCTTTTAGCTTACAGATTGCGACAATTATCTCGCCACAGGGTTGCGAAATTTGCTTTTGCCTCGGGGCCGGAACTGCGCAAGTCAAAGACCCAGCAGAAATACAACGAAATTCAGAAGCCTGGGAGAAACTGCGCTTACGGCTTAAGCAACTTTCGCCTGAGCTGATTCATTCAATGGATAAAACCTTGGCCGGCGACTGGCAGTACCGCAGACAGTGGCGGCAAGTGCCAAACACCAAAGACTTTGATAGCTTTACTGATTGGCTTAGCTACGCTGCCTCCACCAGAGGAGACGGCGCCAGTATCTCCAAGAATTTGCCACCAGAAAAGCTGGAATCGCTCGGCGGCGATTTTAGAGAACTCTTTGAACAAGGTGTAGCAATATTCATGCCTTTGATTGAAGCAGTTTATACTGAGTCGACAGAAACATCGGAAAACCAGGATTTCCTTTTGGAAAAATGCCTAAAGGAACTCGCATCATTGCGAGTTGACAAGGAAGATGGCACGCCGCGCCTTTACAAGCCTGCAACGATTTATGCCATTCTGAAGGCAATTGAAGCTGGGGAACTTCGCGAAAACAAGATCTACTATGATTGGCTTTTGCCGCGCTTTATCGAAACTATGAAAAAGCTTGGAAAAGATGGGGATGAGAGGCAAGCAGCTGCCGCATTTTTTCATCTCAAGGGAGAGAATTTTTGGAAGCTAAAACCCAAAGATGGCGAAAACCTAGCAACACGTGGCGAGCCAGCACAAATTCGTAAGTTTATCGATCATGCTTATTTTTCAGACGAGTTCTGGGCAGTTCTGAGTGATTCATCAAATCACGAAAAAATTCGGGAGACGTTAATGAACCACTGGTTTGTCACTACGAATAGCGAACAAGGTGAGCCGTTTGAATATGAAAAAGCGAGCAAAGAATTAATCGCAGACATTGCACGAATTGGCTTTAATTTTGAGCCGTGGCAAGTTGCTTCGTATCTAGTAGCCTTACGCACAAAGCCGTTTCTTATATTAGGCGGCGTTTCTGGTACCGGAAAATCTCAACTTCCAATCTTGGCCGCGCGAAGAACAGGAGCTGTTTCAGAGCTTGTACCAGTTCGTCCTGATTGGACGGATAGCTCAGATATTCTGGGATATGTTGATTTGCAAGGGGAGCTTCGTCCTGGGCCGCTATTAAAGATCGCTAGTGAAGCATCTAAGAATCCAGATCGATTTTACCTCTGCATTGTAGATGAGATGAACCTGGCTCGAGTTGAACATTATTTTGCAGAGGTGCTGAGTCGCATTGAGGAATCCAGAGCAACAGGTGCCGACAAAGTGCGATTGCTGAACCATACTTTGTCAGCAAAAGATCAGCATTGGGGAGAGGTTTCATTACCCAGTAATCTTGCAATTGTTGGCACTGTAAATATGGACGAATCAACGCACGGATTCAGCAAGAAGGTTATTGATCGGGCGTTCACAATCGAGTTCTCAGAAATCGACTTGTCTGCGTGGGAGTTCAGCAATGCTCCGGCATCCGGCGGACGCACATGGCCAATTCAAGCATGGCAGCCACGAGCAATTCGACCAGGTGCAATATCAGAATTATCAGATGCCGAGAGAGAGGATGTTATTCGAATAGTTTCGCACTTGCAAGACTTAAATGGCATTTTGACCCAGGCACAGCTACAGCTCGCTTATCGTTCTCGTGATGAAATTACTATGTTTGTTCTACACGCAAAAGACTTAGCTGAATTATTCGTTACTAAAAAAGGAGATTCTGTCGATCCGCTAGATCTTGCAATTCAAATGAAAGTACTTCCCAGAATTGCCGGCGGGTCTGGTGCAATTCGCCG
>JAIEPM010000387.1 GCA_019748395.1 Candidatus Obscuribacterales bacterium | reverse complement strand
GATCGAAGCCAGGCTTATAGAACCGTTGGCGCTGATGCTCACATTTCCGGCTGCGCCGCCATTGCCGCCTGCACCGCCGTTGCCGCCTGTGCCGCCGTTGCCGCCATTGCCGCCGTTTGAATCAGCGTGAACACCGTTACCGCCGCCGCCGTTGCCGCCGCGACCGCCCGTGCCGCCTTTCCCGCCGTTGCCGCCATTGCCGCCGTAACCGCCGCTGCTGTTGAGATTAGCAAGGCTTACTGTGCTGCCTGCCTGGATTGTGATGTTTCCACCTGCGCCACCGTCGCCGCCTGTTCCGCCATTGCCGCCTGTGCCGCCGACACCGCCTGCCCCGCCCGGGCTGGCTGAGTGACCGGTGACATTGTCTCCGCCTGCGCTCCGTCCATTGCCTCCGGCGGTGCCGGTGCTGCCCTGTGCACCGTTAGCGCCGCTGGCTCCGGAAAGACCTGCAGTGTTGATATTTGCAAGTTGAATCTGTCCGCCGTTTGAACTGTTGGCTCCGCTTCCCTGGTCGGCGCGAATCGTGACGTTGCCGCCCCCGGTTTGCAGACTCAGACCGGATGCAGCTATGTTGCCGCCAAGTCCGGATGAGCCGGTTATGTTGTTGTTGCCGTCAAAGCTGACACCGGCTCCAAGAACTATCTGGCCGCCGGTGCTGCCTGCCAGGCTGGTGTTGATTGCGCCGGTTCCGGTGAATGTGATGTTTGCGCCCGAAAGAACAATAAATTGCGCGCCGCCGGTATTGAACAGAGAGCTGGAATTGTTCAGATTGATACTGCTGTTGGCTGCCGTAATTATCGGGTCACCGCTTAAATTAGCAGAAGTAATATTCAGCTCGCCGTTTTGCACGTGCAGCTCAGCATCAGCACCGCTCAGACTGACATTTCCGTCCATGCGATCTGCAGAAACAGTTATTTTGCCGCCATCTGAAATCAAGTCGAGATTATTGGAAGCCGAGAGCAATCCGCCGTTGATATTCAAGGACGGTCCATAAGTGCTGGAACTGTCTGCAATAAGGTCGCGAACCGTATTCATCAGAATGTCGCGACCGAGAATTTTTCCGGCGCTGTTTTCAATTTGCAGGTTGCTGCCGTTTAAACCTGAGACTGCGACCTGGCCGTTCAGAGCTTGCATGATGCCGGCCTGGTTGTTCAAAAGTGCTGTAGCCGCACTTATATTGCCGGATTGCGATGCGATCAATCCCGAGTTCACTATGCTTGTAAGAGCGCTCAAATTTATGTTTTGAACTGCAGATATGCTTCCGCTGTTGCTGATTGTGCTGGCCGCGTTTACTGCGATACTGCCTGCGCTTGTGATTTGTCCCAGATTTGTAAAATTGCTCAGTGAGCTGAATGAAAGACTTAAGTTTTGAACCAGGTTCGCATAATTTATACTCAGTCCGGCAATGCCGCTTCCGGGAAGGATTGAACTGATCAAGCCGCTGCTGTTGTTGACGATGCTGTTGGCACTGAAATGTGCTGTTTTTATGTCCGGGTTGCTGGAGAATGCATAGATGGTTCCGGAGTTGCTCAAGAGCCCGCTTAAATTAAGACCCTGGCTTCCTAGCTTGCCGAAATCAATCGCCAGCACCTGTTTTGGATCAATTTTCAGATCGCCGAGGTTACTGCTCTTGTCGATAAGAATTGGTGTATTTGTTGAATTGCTGCCGCCGGCGCCGGTACTGCTGCTCGTGCTGCTTGCGCTCGTTGTTGTTGTGCCGCTCTCAGCCGCCTGCGCCGCAAGCGGCATAAACTGCCAGCCGCAAAGCGTTAGAGAAAGCAGTATTGCAGTTGAAGAGTTCTTATTTCTCAAGATATACACCTGGTTGATGAAAACAGCGGATAAGGAAACTATGATAGAGCCCGAAGAGCTTGTTGGAACGCGCTTTCAAGATTCGCGCCTTAAAGTACTCTCAGGATCTATATATAGTAAGTATTGTGTTGCCCTGTCTTGCTTTCTGCTTCAAAAGGGAAGAATGGCTTAGAGCCAGGGTTTTGCTTTGAACTGATTTGGTGATTTGTGGCAGACTTTTTGGAAAATGAATTTTTGGCATTGATACCACTAAGAGTTAATGATTTCGAAACAATGTTGAAAACTTTGTACATATGCGCCCTAGAGCCTTTCGACAATCACCCACGCTCTATACTAATGATCAGTGTCCTGTTTGTAAGTGTTGATTCTACGCAGACAATGAAATTTGGCGCTTCTAAATTTCACAACAATTCCACAAGCGCGGCGGCTGATCGCCTGCGCTCCGCATAACTTAGGCGACCAGCCCCTATTCCCATTTTGGTAGGGGCTACGCCATGCGTAGCCCTGCATCTGGAACAACTGTTTATTCAAATAGATGGAATTTTAAGGAAACTCAAAAAAGGGCGACGCATGGCGTAGCCCCTACCGATGACTGAACCACCGATGGATCCTTGCTGTGATTTTTTATTAGCTGTCCTGACGGATTAGTAGTTTGGACAGCATTTCGTAAGCTTTCTCGTCGAAAACATTGTCCACAAGGGCTCTTTCTAAGAAGAGCTTTTCTTCTCTGGTAACTTTTCCGTCGGCAAGAATAAGTTCTTTCAGCACTTGAGCGTCATATTTACTTACTTTGTGATCGTCCTGAAGAATTTCTCTCAGTGCTTGCTCCAAGCTTTTTAACGTCGCCACTTGGTTTTCTCCCCGAATCCCGAGACATGATGATGATACACCATATTACTGAATTCGCCTCATTTTGACTTTGAGATCTGCAAGGCTCTTACTCCCAAAGCAGCCTCTGGGCAAGACTTGCGCCTAAGCCGAAGTAGCGGTTCAATAGCTCCGGTTTTTCCTCTGTGGCGACTATAAAACCGGGACTTACATATTTATTCCAGGCTGCTTGGAAAGCATCCCTACCCTTTTCCGAACGAGCCAGTAAGGATGGAACAGGATAGTATGCCGCAATTCTGGGCTCTGCATTGCCTTTCAAATAAGCTTTGAAGAACCTTTCTTCACTTTCGAAGTCTTCATGAGTGCTGAGATTTGTCACTTGCCTGTTTTCAGGTTTAAGTTCTTGCTCGACAAGCCTGGCGCTGCCTTCCTTGCCCTTAACAGCCATTTTCTTTCGATTGCGGGGAGATGGAAAATCGTATTCGTACTTGGGAATCAGGAACGGCTGCTTGCGAATTGGTTCAAGCAGCTCTTTCATGCATTTCACGAAATACTGCGATTGCTGCTCATCAACCTCGTCAAGGAAAACTCGATAAGTGCCATCAGATCTGATGCTTATGTTTATGGCTTCCTTGGTCAAATATTTCGGTAAGAGCTTAGTTTGTTGCAGGGACGAAAGCACTGTTCTTGCCATATCCAGCAGAGACGACTCTTGTGTGTTAGGTCTGCAAGTTTCCTCTTTGATTTTGTTGTAAAGCAATTTGTGTCTGCGAACTGCCAGGACGGCGCCGCCCAGAAATGGTATCAGTGCAGGTATCAGCGGCCAGGCAAAATGGGCAAGCAGAAAACAAGTCAAACTGCTTACTGCTGCTGAAATACCGCCATATTCCAGCCAGACGCCGTTTAAGTTTGCTCGGAGAAGTTTTGCGTGATCTTCGTACGAAAGATCTCGCCTTATTTGCGGTGGAGTTAAGGCGATTTTGCGAAGACGGCCTATTTCAATACAGCCTACTGTTTTATTGCTATAAGGCTGCCCGACTTTCCAGAGGCTGTAAATACCTTCTCTTGCAAGAGCTCGGAGCTTCATCTCTTGATTGAATTCTTCTTGATTTGCAAAGACTTCTGCTGGTGTCAGCTCCGAAAAGGACGGATGCACGTGTCCAACGCCGCATTCAATTTGCCCATCGTCGCAAATGCCGAAATAGCCTGCATGTTTGCGGGCAAAGCGTTGATAATCGTTGAGACCTTTTTCCAGATATGGTGCAATGCAAACGACGTCCCAGTTATTTGCGACTTTATGTGCACCAAGCGGATCGTTTGTATTAATGCGAATTGATCTTCCTCGCAACTGTTTTACCGACACTGGTGTTGTGGTTGTTGTCAAATCAATCAATGTATTTAGAGCCTGACAATCCCATCCTTCCCCGAAGATGCCGCGAGTTCCAACTAATAGTTTAGTGATACCGCGTTCAAGGACCTTAGTGGCAAGACGCACATATAATCTGGCTTCCCATTCAGTGGAAGAGGCAGAGACTTCGCAAAATGCTTCATCCGGATGGTCGATTAAGGCAAGCTTGAAACTCAGGTTTTCAGCTTCAAGCATTTCTTGCAAAGCTGAAATAAATTGAGAAGCGATTCTATTATCGACAAGAATCAGTGAGCCTGTGACCAGGCATGGATTTAAATACTGGCTGACGTTTGTTTTCAGAACTTCCCGTAAAACCGAGATCGCGCCGCCTGATTCTTCATTGAGGACACCTTTTGCTTGCTTAACTGCCGTCGCCGACATTCTTTCAAAGTCAGTAACAACGACCGCTCGAAGTCGTTCATCCAGATTTCTGTATTCAACTTCCAGAATATCTGCCACCGCGGCGGCTTTGCTTTTGCTGAAGGCAAGAACGCGATCGACAGGCGATGCTTGCTTACGCAATCCTTTTTCGGTAAGTCCGTATCCCAGTTTGGCAATTGCCTGTCTAATACGTTCGTACAGTTCATGATTATCAGTTGAAGCACTGACTTTTAAATAATTGAGCGTGAAATCTTCAAGCAGGCACATCCAGTCTTCTATGAATGGAAACTGCATGAAATTTTCTGAAAATTCAAGATCCAGCGGCAAGGGCATTCTGTACTTGTACATATATCGAATGAAAGCGCATGCCAGGTCGGAATTCCTGCTGACAAAGCCTTTCCAGCCGTTGTCTTTGCAAATATTTTCGACCCGTTCGTCTACCCATTTTGTGAGCAAAGAATTCTCGCCTTCTGCTAATTCCTGCAGCAAGCTATGGAATGCTTCATGTTGCTCATCGAGAAACTTCTCTTCAGTAATAGTCGGTACAGTGAAATAAACAAGGTCCTGAAAAGGTGCAAGTCCGCCCTCGCGCACCAGGGCTGGTGTCGGTACCTGATAGTCTATTTCACCGACCAGTGAAAGATAGCGATTCTCCTGATTTTGTGATTTGCCCTCAGGTGGCGTTCCCGTAAGTCCGATAATTATGGGATTGTCCAGCTGTTTCAAGACATGAGTCATGATTGCTGCCCAGTAGTCTGTCAGGTGATGGCATTCGTCGAAAATCACTGTTCTAAATTTTTGACGACGCAAAGCCTGTATCAGGTTTATTGCATTTGGATGTAAGACTTCTTTTAAATCGAGAAGATCGCTTAATTTGCGACGCAATCTGGTTACGTGTCTGGAAATCTCCTTCTCGTAAGCCTTTTTGTTATTTTGCATGAGCTCGAGAATTCTGATTTCGGCGTCGCCTTGGCTCAGTCCGGTACTGAGCAGCTCGTCTACCCAGCTTTTGTGGGCAAGCTTTTCCAGATATTCCTGCTCTCGCCCCGGAGTGGAAAGGACCTGATAAGTTAAGAGCGTTATCGGTTTTAAAGGCTTGTCTTCGTGAGTACCGAGCAGTTGCTCCGTGCTGCTTTCCTCTTGTCCGGCTGGCAGGAAAAGATTGAGCTTTTCGCCCCATTGAGCTTGAATGGTCGTGGTTGGCGAAATTATGAGAGTGTTATGCTCGAGCTGAGTTGCCAGCTGCAAGCCGATGATCGTTTTTCCGGCGCCAGGTGGCGCCACGATATGAATGGCGCGCTCACCCTTTTCAAGCTTGAGCCTTGTCAGCTCGATGATTTCCTGTTGATAACGGCGCAACGGGTGACGAAATGCTAAACCCTTAAGAGGGCTAATCTCATCGTCAAGCGCGGTACTTTCTCTCATATCAGGCACTTCAGCCTTTGGAGCGTAGTTGGCTCGAGGATTGAATCCCAGCAAAATGTCACGCTTTCTAGTGCTAAAATCAACATTCGGTACAATGAAGAAGATAGATTAATTCCCAAGAGAACGCAAGCAAACTCATACCTTCCTCACATTCCGGGCATATCATTTTAGGTATAACAAAAAGGAGGCAACTAGTTATGTTGGGCACACGCAATTTATTTTTTATAGCCGCGGCTGTGATTTGTGTTCTGGCTCCGGTTGCGAGCGCTGAGCCCTTTATCGATGACCAGACTGCTGTTACATCGTCTTTTGATGACTCTTTTCAGGGGTTCAACGACAGTCTGGACAACACTGCTTCCAGAATGCGTCGTGATTACGACTACAGCAACCTCTCGGCTGCTCACCGCAATCTTGTGAATGCTCAAGCCAATGCTCTTGGACCGCAGCAAGACGCACAAAATCAATTCAACAACACTCAAGCATCCATGGTGCTTTCAGGTGGTTCTTATAACAGCAACGGCTCTTACGGCTATGGTGCTGCCATGGGACTCGGCGGCATGATGGGCATGGGAATGGGTATGGGCATGGGCGGCGGCGGTGGCGGCAATGTTGCCCCGGATAACTGGGGTGCCAGCGGCAACGGCAACGACAACTTCACTGCGCCAAGACGTTTCCGTGGTCGTTATTACGCTGGTTCCGGTCAATAAAATCAGCTCAAAAAGTGGTGATAAGGGACGATACGGTCCAGTGGCAGAACGATTAGTGAGGCTGCAAAATGATTGTATTCAAGAAATTGTTTATGCTTTTTGCGGCTTCTCTATCCCTGCTCTTTTGCTTAACGGCAGAAGCTGACCCGCTCTTTCCGGATAAGCAGGCTAAGCCGCAAAGAAGCGATTTCAGCCGGGCACTCGGTGAGACGGCTGCAAACATGCGCCAGGATTATGATGAGACAGACCTGCAGCAAGCTCAGAAGTCTTTGACCGAACTGAAGCTTCAGCAAAGCATCGATCGAGAAACACAACAGTTCTACAAGAACAGTCAGCCAAGCACTGGGCAGAATCCGCTTACACCCTTCAACTCTGCAGGTCTTTTCCAGAATGGTCAAGGACTGGGTGGCTGGGGGCTGGGAAGCTGGGGCACTAATAATTCTGCTAAAACTCAGCAAACAGGAGCTGAGAAACAAAATTTTGAATTCGGCTTTAAGAGCATGCCTGAAAAGGCTGACAGTATTGAAAAGCCTGAAACACAAAGCAAGTTGCCGGAGCTGAAGTGAGCTTTAAGGCGCCATCGAAGAGGGGCAGATATTATTGAGCGGACAGGCATTACAGTCCGGATTCCTGGCATAGCAAAGTCTGCGTCCATGCCAGATCAATGTGATTGAGTATTTTGTCCAATCCTGTTCTGGAAAAAGCTTTTGCAAATCCAGTTCGATTTTGTAAGGGTCCTCGTTTTTGCTCAGACCAAGCCGCTTGCTCAGTCGCTGCACATGAGTATCCACTGTCCAGCCCGGTATTTTGTGAACTACTCCAAGTACGACATTTGCAGTTTTTCGCCCAACTCCGGGAAGCGTGGTTAAGTCTTCCAGGGTTTTTGGTACCTTGCCTCCGAAGCGTTCGACCAGATCTTTTGCGCAGGACTGAATTGATTTTGCTTTGTTGTTGTAATATCCGGTGGCTTTGATGATTTCTTTTACATCGTCTGGATTTGCCTCCGCCAACGCTTTTGGGGTCGGGAATCGTCTAAAAAGTTCAGGTGTTACTTTATTCACCTGCACGTCGGTGGTTTGTGCCGACATGATTACCGCAGTCAGCAGTTCGAAGTCGTTTTTGAAAGTCAATTCGCAATCCGCATCCGGATAAAGCTTGCAGAGTCCTGCCATCATTTCAGCGGCAGTTGTTTTCGATACCAGCTTTTTCTTGCTTTCGTTATTTGATGCTTTTTTCGGATTTGCTTTCCCGCTGTTTTTTGATTCTGTTTTGACGGCTTTTGAAGCGGCTTTCTTGGCTTTCTCAGGCATTCTATTTCTCTTTCTCAATTACTCGAAATTACACGTGCTCCCAGTTCGGAGTTTTCTGCAAGGCGGAAATCTATTGGCGGCAAAGCCTCCAGAATTATATCTTCAGTCCCGTAAACAAAGCCGATATCGTCATCGTGCAAGATCTGGCGGCGAATTTGATGACCCATCTCTCTTCCTGCTACGACTGCAAACAGAGTTGGACCGCTGCCGGTCATATGGCAAGCCCAGGCGCCATGTTTCAATAGCTCTTGTTTCAGCTCGGCAAGCTCGGGATGCTCTGAAAATATGACCTTTTCAAATACATTGCCGAGTCCGCAAAGTGTTGCTTCGAGATCTCCCTCCTTCAAGGACTTTGCGACTGCGTTCAGCTTTGGTCTATCTAGTTCTTGTTTGTATTCATCGAACTTTTTGAAAGCCCATGGTGTCGAAACAGACAGTTTTCTCGGTTTTACTATGCAATAAGACAGTTTTAGTTTGCAGGGGATTTCCTCAAGAATTTCACCCCTGGCTCTGCCGATGCAAGTGCCGCCTTTCAAACAGAAAGGCACATCGGAGCCGATTTGAGCTGCTAGATCTGAGAGTTCCTTTGGGCTGAAAATGTTTTCAAAGCATTTATTCAAGCCTTGCAAAATTCCAGCCGCATTGCTGCTGCCTCCGGCAAGTCCGGCGCCAATTGGAATCTTTTTTTCGATAAGGACTTCGATTTTATAATTTGCATCCGGTCTGAGTTTCTCGAGGAAAAGCTCTGCTGCTTTGCCCATCAAATTGCTTCTGTCCATTGGCATCATTTTTTTGATACGTGGATTCTCGGAGTGTATTTGAAAGTCTTTTTCCGCTGCTTTTTCGACACTCAGATGAAGCTCGTCTTCAAGCGTTATCGACTGAAAAATCGATTCGACATCGTGATATCCGTCTTTGCGCAGTGAGAGGATGTCAAAAGTCAGATTCAGTTTCGCCGGACATCTTATTGTTGCTTGCATGGGTATCAATCTCGGATTCAAGCGCATCTGTAAGCATAGCAAATTGTTCCAGCGAGAGTGATTCTGCCCTGACTTGCGGGTCGAATCTTAGCTCTTTGAATAATTGATTCAATTTTTCTTGTTCAATACCAAGCGATAAAAGCGCGTTACGCAACATTTTTCGCCTTTGCTTGAACCCGGCTTTAATAACTCGTCGCAATAGCTTGTGGTTGCGGCAGTTAAGAGGTGCTTCTTTCAAGGGGGTTAGACGAACAATAGCCGAGTCGACTCTTGGAGCCGGGAAAAAATCGAAAGCAGGTAAATGAAGCACGATTTCAGACTTGCAAAAATATGCAATCATCAAACTAAGCTGTGCATAGTGGTAGCTGCCGGCCTTTGCTACCATGCGTTCGGCTACTTCTTTTTGTACGGTCAGGACAATGGAGTCTATATGCTTCAGATGCTCGGTCGGACTTCCGATTTCGCCAAGTAAATGTCCAAGAATGAGTCCTGTAATCTGATAGGGGACGTTTCCGGCAATCTTTAGTGGGCGGCGTTCTTTATCCTGTTCTTTCCAGGCTTGTGAGCCCGGCTCTCGAAATCGTCTGGATAGAATTTCATAAGCCAGAAAATCACCGTGCTTTATATCGAGATTCTCAATTTTGAGAGCTTTCAAATAGTCGACGCTTTCGCGGTCCAACTCGACTGCAGTAACACGTTTTGCTTTTTCACAAAGCAGGCGAGTTAGAAAGCCGATGCCCGGACCGATTTCGAGTAAATCGTCGTCGGGCTGTATTTCAAGCGCTTCGACTATTGCATTTAAAGCGTCTGTATTTACGAGAAAATGCTGACCAAGTTTTTTCTTGGTTTGAAATGCTCGAGACATTTTGACTAGCTGCTTTGTTGTAAAAGTTTCCGTGCTGGTCACTGCTTCTTCGATTCGCTTTGCTGGGTAATGTTCATTTCGGCAGACTTTGAACCGCTTTTCGAGCTTTCCTGATGACTTTCGCTGTGTCCATTGCCGTTAGTCTCTCCGGCGGCTTCTTCCTGATTTTGCTTTTTGATCAGTCTCAGTTTTATGATTCGATGACGGTCGGCGTTTTCGACCATCAAAATATAATCCTCGGTTTCAATTTGATCTCCGGCTTGCGGCTTGTGTCCGAGTTCGCCGAATACATGCCCGCCGACAGTGGTGAATTCTTCATCGTCAATGGTGATGCCCAGCATTTCAGAGGCGTCATCAAGACTCATTTTTGCATCGAAAATTATTGAACCATCTTCAGCATGAATGATGCCTTCTTCTTCCTCGTCATGCTCATCAGGTATATCTCCGACAAGTTCTTCAATTAAGTCTTCCATGGTGATTACGCCAAGTGTGCCGCCATATTCGTCGACAACAATCGCCATGTGCGTTTTGTTTTTCTTGAAGTCGGTGAGCAGGTCGCCGGCTGGCTTATTCTCAGGCACGACCAGGATTTTTTTGACGATATTTCGCAGTGACTCGTTTTCGCGATTTTCAATTACTGCTCTGAGAGCGTCGCGAATATGTGCAGCTCCGTAAATGCTGTCGATATCCTCTTCATAAACAGGTAAGCGCGAGTGTCCGGTTTGCAGCGCCAGATCGATAAAGTCTTTGATTGTGCTGCTGGCCGGTGTGCAAACCATATCCGTGCGCGGCGTCATCACTTCTTTGGCGACTGTGTCGGCAAAGTCGAAAACGCTGTGGATCATTTCCTCTTCTTCTTCTTCAAGAACACCCTCGGCCTGACTTGCCGTGACAAGCATTTTCAGCTCTTCGCCAGTGTGTACCGTGTGTTGCTTGGTTGGCTCGGGAATTCGCAGCACTCTCATTACAAGAGAGCTGAATCCTTCCAAGATATTGAGGAAAGGCCAGGTAATCCAGCACCAGCCGCGCATCGGCCAGATGAGGATCATCAACACGGACTCGGCGCGCATCAATGTATATTGTTTTGGCAGCAGTTCACCAAACACGGTTTGCACAAAAGCTGTAAAAGAGAAAGCTGCCACATAAACTACGGCTTTGGCCACCTGCATGGAATAGCCCTGAAAGAATCCGAGCCTGTCTATGCCGTGTGCCAGGTCTCCCGCGAAAGTCGCCTCGCCTGTAGCACCAAGAGCCAGGGTCGCAAATGTGATACCGAGCTGACATGCCGATATATATCTGTTGGGCGTCTCGATTTCGTCCTGAATCAACTTGGCTGTGCGGTTTCCCTGTTCGACAAGCTGGTCGACCCGTGTGCGACGGATTCGCACAAGCGCCATTTCTGCTGCTACGAAGAATGCGTTGATTGCAACAAGCAGAAATAAGAGCCCTATGTGGCTGATGCTTTCAGTAACTGTGGTGTCTATAGACCGTCACATGCACTCTGAAGTGCATTGCTCCTTATCAAAGGGATAACTCTGATGGATTCCAGCGAGACTTCGTGCAGGAAGTCCTGGGCGCGCAAATTTATCAGACAGTTGTCCGCGTTAGAACTTGACTCTAAGCGCTGCTGCCGCTCTGATATCCCACGGACTGCAAGGCTTTTGGAACAAAATGACGTAAGCAAATAACAGCCCTCGATGGGGCTGTTTTCTACAATAAATTCGCTTCTACTGTGCGACTCGTCCATTTATTAAACGGGATTACGGCAGGCGGTTGCTGACCTGCCAATTTTTTTATCCTACCATAAGTTTGTTTAGTACCCGCCCAAATCTTTCTCAGGCTGGGCTCTTTGATCCGG
>JAIEPM010000496.1 GCA_019748395.1 Candidatus Obscuribacterales bacterium | reverse complement strand
GCCGGTTATGTCACCGGACAGATGAGCATGGTAGAAGCAGAAACGAACGAAGCATCTCAGTATCAAGATGCCGGACAGAGTGCCCAAGCTGCTGTCGCTTGGATGAAAGTCGGACAGCTGGAGGATTACGTCGCCAAGAATTACGACAAAGGGGACACCAGTCAGGAGGTGTCTGATCTATCCACGGCAGCCCAGGACTTTCAGAATGCAGCACAACAGAGTAGCGGTGAGAGCGCCGCAAATGCTTACATGAGCGAAGGCAAAGCTCTCATGTCCCTGGGTAACCTAGATGTGAACACCGGAAACGCTGGAACCGGGACCGTGATTTTTAACGAAGCGGCAGGTGCATTCCAGCAAGCGGTGCAGTCCTACGGAGGCGACCAGGCAAACATGGGCAAAGCTCAGCTTGCGGAAGCACAGGCTTATGACGGCGCTGGTAATTGGTCTGCGGCTAACAGCCAATACGATTTCGCCGAGGACAATTTGCAGAGCGCCGGCTTAAACAAACTAGCAGGTGAAGCCTTCCTTGGAGAAGCCCAAGATGACATAAAAATGGGCGCGACCTGGCAGGAAGCAGTAAATTTCCAGAATGCAGGTCAGCAGTTCGATGCTGCGCATGACTACAGCGATGCGGCTCAAGCTTACGAGAACTCCGCTCAATGGTACGCCAAAGGACAGAACAACAACTGGCAAGCAAATGAGATAAGCACTCTCGAAGCAGCGGGTGCAGACTACAACAACATGGCCGCCACCGCCAGCGGTGCAGCGCAGGTAAACGACTACCAGAACGCAGCTGTGACATACGACCAAGCCGGTCATCTAGACCAATCGACCAACCAGATGTCTGATTTCAGCAACGCTGCTGAGGCATATCAAAATGAAGCTCAAATTTTGGCCAAAGAAGGACACAGCTATCAGGCGGGTAATGCATATCAGAACGAGTCCACTGAGTGGGGACAAGCGGCTGGAGCAGCGAACAATCATGGAGATGACCCCAGTTCTTATTCAGGTGCCCAGAGTTCTGCAGCACTCTCCGCCGCTGAGGAATACTTAACGCATGATAAGAGCACAGGCAACTGGGCTGACGCTGGCAAACAAGAAAACATAATCGCCCAGAGCCAGGGTGATCAGCTAGAACAAGCGCAGGACTACGCGCAAGCAGCAAACTATTTCGCGCAGGCCAATGATAAAACTGATGAAATTGCAGCACTGCAAAATGCAGGCAATGACTACCAGTCGGCCGCTGACAGTGAAGTTGGCGTGAATGGACAGAAAGCCGTGGCTGACTGGCAGCAGGCATTAGGCGTTTTCCAGCAGGAAGTGAGACTCGATGAGAGTCTTGGTACTAAATCTGGTGACAAGGCAGCAGGAAATGTCTTGATGAATAATGAAGCTCAAATACTTGAAACCTGGGATCCTAACTGGAATACGCAGAATGGCAACCCGAATATTGAAGGTCAGCTAGAGCAGGTAATGAACAGAGCTGTCCAAGACTATACCAAAGCTGGAGACACAGCGGATGCCCAAAATGCTGAGTCCGAAGAATCGGAAATTGGCGGGGGCAACTAAGCAAGCCTGAATCGCTCATCACTTTTGCCAGCATCGGAGATTATGCTTCCGATGAAACGCAACAACTATTCATACATATTGAAAACGACTTGTGGGTCCTAGCTCCTCAAATCACTCTCAAATTTTGCTACTAAATTTGAGTCACACAGTCTTGGAGTTATGCCCTAGGGTCCCCATAGGGGGCCGAGCAGGAAAGTGTACCCCAAAAAAGAAAACCGGCTTTCGCCGGTATCGCTTATAGATTGGGCGAGAAGAGACTTGAACTCTTACGGTTGCCCACTAGATCCTAAGTCAATTGAGAACAATTAGACCTAAAACGAAGGTTCCTGAGAGAGTCCGCAAAACCCTATAAACAGGAGACACTTACTTGGACCAACTTAGACGAGGTATGATATTGTCATAAATTCCTGGTTGGCACGTGGTTGGCACAGAAAATTATGAAAGATACCGATTGCAACATTACCCAGGCTGCCGAACGAAAGGCAAAAGAGCCTCTGGTCATAAACAAGACGCTAGTCGACTCTGACTTAAGACCTGGACGTTACCGCGATAGTCGGTTAACCGGTTTTGTACTTCGAGTAACCCCAGCAGGGACCAGAACGTATTGTGTCGATACCCGCGTCAAGGGAAGCCGAGAAAGAGTGACATATGCAATCGGAATTCATGGCAAAGATGGTATGACAGCTGAGAAAGCTCGAAAGAAGGCTGATGAAGTCATAAGCAAATATATAAAGCAGGGTCTGAATCCGCATGAAGAGCTGCGCAAACAACAGCGGCAAATTGAAGAAGAACGCGCAATCGAACGAGCCGAAAAGCTTGCCCACACCCACACGCTGGCATCGGTACTGGAAGACTATCTGTCAAAAAAGAAGCTCAAATCGAGCACGAAAGCGAACTACCAGTGCGTGCTAAAGGCAACAATGGCGGACTGGTTCGCGAAACCGCTCATCGAGATTACCAAAGACATGGTTGCGGACCGGCACAGAAAAATCTCAGATCACAGCGAAGGAATGGCTGACAACGCGATGAGAGTCGTTAGAGCACTCTACACATTTGCAGGATATGAATACGATGAACTCAGCAATCATCAAGCAATAATCGTCAATCCGGTAAGAAAGCTTTCTCAACAAAAACAATGGAATCGGCTTCAGAGAAGACAGACAGTGATCAGGATGCATCAATTAAAGCCATGGTTTAAGGCTGTTAAAGCACTAGAAAATACGGTAGCAAGGGACTTTCTATTGACTCTCCTGTTCACAGGGTTGCGCAAATCAGAGGCAGAGTCCTTGCGATGGACAGACGTTGATCTAAAAGGGCAGCAATTCACTATTAGAGATACGAAGAATCGTATACCACTCAATTTGCCCA
This sequence comes from Candidatus Obscuribacterales bacterium, assembly GCA_019748395.1. Lineage (GTDB taxonomy): Bacteria > Cyanobacteriota > Vampirovibrionia > Obscuribacterales > Obscuribacteraceae > JAIEPM01. Next base: position 8,599 of record JAIEPM010000496.1, on the reverse strand, counting down.
TGGGGTCATACCTTTACGGCTTGCTCTTATCCAGATGGCAACAAAGAGAATCCGATATATGGGTATTTCCAGGACAAGGAAGAGAAGGACACATCACTGATCTTCGGTTTCAAATGGAAAAAGTTACTACATCTAGCAACGTGGAATTTACTCCTCACGATTTGCGCAGAACGTTTGCCACTATTGCTGACGGACTAGTGCCAGGCAAATACACGCTAAAGAAACTTTTGAATCACAAAGACTCATCTGATGTTACCGCCGGCTATTTCATTTCCGAAGTTGAGCGTTTACGAGAACCGGTTCAGCAAATAACCGACTACATTCTGCTTCAGGTTGGAGAGGTTACAGAACAACAAAATAAAAGCCCTTCAAACAAAATTGTTCCAATGAAAAAGAAGGCTACTATTTGAGCCGTTCACAATAAATACCCAGAGAATGTGGACATATTGGACAAATTCCAAAACACCGCGCCAATGCACGATTACCTCTGTCCATCCACTTCTTTCCCCCTTTGGACAAATCCGGACGAATCTCAAGATAGGTGTCTTAATATGACCGGCAACAATCAAAAAGGAGCAGACTCTGAATCACTAAGACTCGTTACACTCCCTGAATTTGGCCCAGTTGAAAAACTCGAGTTGTTTGCTTTGAGAATTGCTCAGTTGGTTTCCGAAAATCTTGAAACGAAGTTAGTCAAGTCAGTGACTCTGCAAGAACTATACGAGAATTACATGCGTTTGCATTGCCGCCCTCGATGCAAAAGTTGGAGAAACATGGAGAGAATGTACAACCTCTACTTGTCTCGTTGGAGCGAGCGCCAGACTTCAGAGATCAGCCGCGATCAAATTGAAGAACTTCTAGTTCAGCTGAGCTCATCTTCAGGAAAGACGACAGCAAATCGGGTAATTCAGTTTCTCCGCCCGATGTTCAATCACGGCATTCAGATTGGGTTGATCGACGGACCGAATCCAGCTTCGGGAGTCAAAGTGTTTCGATTGAAATCTCGGGAAAGGTTTCTTGAGCAACACGAGATTACTCGACTGTTTGTTGCAATTGAGACTCTTAGATACCAAATCACAAAAGATTTTTTATATATGTGCTTATTCACAGGCGCTCGTCGTAACAACGTCGCAGCAATGAAGTGGCGAGATATCAGCTTTGAGCGCAATGTCTGGACAATTCCAGAGACAAAAAACGGCACCAGCCAGATTCAGCCACTAACAACATCTGCAATTGCAATTCTTAATAGGCGGCGGAAAGAATGCAATGAGTCGGATTTTGTGTTTCCAAGCAAGAGATCTCGAACAGGGCATTTGACAAAGCCGGAGGGAGCCTGGGCAGAGGTCATTGAGCGAGCAAGGTTGACCGACGTTCATATTCACGATCTTCGAAGAACTTTAGCCAGTTGGGAGGCTCTTACCGGAGCAAATACAGTGTTAATTGGAGCAACGCTGAATCATAAGGATCCTAAATCAACCGCTGTCTACGCTCGTCATAATGTCGCTGCTGTAAGGCTTGCAATGGAAACTGCAACGAGAGAAATGACCGCGCTAACCGGATTGATTCAAAATTTCAATAATCAATTTCAGAATGAAGAATCTTCAGAAGCAATCAACGCAGAACCATTAGTGATAACTAAGGCAGCGCCAGGCTATAAGTACAACTACGGCTTGGGCGTTAATCGTAAGGGCGAGATGGTGACAATACCGGAAGAAATCCGCATAATAAAATACATTTTCGCCTTAAGAGCTGAAGGGCTTAGCCTAAGAGAAATCAGCCTAAAACTGAATGAGGAATGTTTGTTCCGGCGTGGGAGATATTGGACAAAATCACATATTGACTGGATTCTTAGAACCAGAGAAAAGTGGGAGTCCAAAATCGACGCTCAAAGCATTCCGGAGAGAGTCAAATAACACGTGTTCATTGTTTAGGAGAGCGAGTTGCATATTTACTGGAGAACACAAGACTCGCTCTTTCTTCAACAACCTCCCATACTTGAGAATCTATAGATCTGCTTTCTCAGGAGCACTGACCTATTTATTTTGATGGGTCTGCTCGTTCCTGCGTGCTAGGACCGACTAGGAACACAGCGCACAGCACAGTGATAGTGATCACACTCAGCTCAGATTCCCAAGTCAGACGCAAAGCTGAACAAGCAGATGTTCCTGCAAGAAATATCCATAACAGAGGCTTAATTCCAGGCCCACGGTAAAGCCAGTTCATAAGGTGATAACCTAAGAATACCGCGCTGATTCCACCAAGCAAATATAGCATTTGCAGCGAGGTTCGAAGGGGCTCATACCATAAAGCCACCCCGGTGACCGACAAAACAAGCAGGCTATCCAACCATCCTAAAGTCTTCAGGAGCCACCATGCAGCCTTTAAGCCGACACTCAAAATAACAAGCACACCGAATGACAGGCTGCTATTGCCAGAATTCGACAAAGCAGATGCAACTATATTGCCGAGCGTGAGGTTCTCCCCCTCAGCAGAAAATAAATTTCCTTTTGCCCACAATGCGAAATTAATGAAGCCCACAGCTAAGACAAGAATGACGGCCGAAATTCCCATCATAACTTCTTTGAAGTTCAGCTTTCTTTGTTTTTGCTCTGGCATACGCTCTTGTTCACTGAGAATTATTTTTCCTTCCTGGGTCTTTCCCTTGTTCACTTAGAACCAAACGAAAAAGAATCCCCAAAGCTCCCATTGATGGCTGGCGTAGGGGTCTTTTGAGCAACAAATACAATGCGTTCTATTTTTATCTTTAGTTGCAGTGCCGGTTCACTCTTCATTTGGATCATTGAAGAGTCGTCGAATATTATTATTCACATAGCTATTGAGGTCTCTTAGCCGACGGGCAAATTCCCCGGTCGGTATATTGACATTCCGTTCTGTTTGCTGCTGACGCAGAATGAGTCGGTCTTTAATAGCATTGTCCACGATTCTAAACAGTTTTTTCATTGAAACTGAGCCTCTAAGACATAAACGACATATTCTATGTTCCACACTTAGGCTCTTGTGTTTTCATTTCAATTGAGCGATCTGAACGAATTAACTCAGCGACGATTTCATCACAAGAACTTGGCCAGCAACAGAACTGAATTGACTCTCCCAATGAAACTGCTAACTTGTTTAGAATTTGCGAGGGCTAGCCATGCGTAAGTCAAGCCAGAGTTTCGCTAACTACCAACGTTGTCGCGCCTGCGGTAAACCGAGATTTATCAGAGAGCAAGACAAAAAGACCATTTGCAATACATGCCGTCATCAACAAAAGAAACGAGTAGAATCAAGACAATCTTATTCTGTATTTTGCGAGCAATGTAAGCGCAGGCTGGATACAAGAAAAGATCCTTGGGCAGCCGGTAAATGCATTGAATGCTGGCCTCATGAACCACGAGCCCGCAATGCGCACTTTGAAATCTGGCAACGCTGGCAAGTCCCGCAGAAATCTAATTGAGCAATTGTCGCCGCAATCTTAATTGCTGAATTGAAGTATCCGGATGCGGACTCCACAAGCGCCACCGAGACCACTGTTGCAATAATGACAATACCGGCAATTAGTGCAGCGATTGCACATCGCATTCCCGCTGCAAGCGTTCTCATTTGCTATGTAGGCAGGCAGCGTCCCTGAGTTATCGCGAGACATGAGAACGAGGGCTGTAACCGCTGTAGCACCTAGAAGCAGGGTCCAGAATGTGGGAGAAGTTGCGAGATTGGCAGTAGCATCTTTCGTTTTCTTGCCGAGCGACTTAGCTCCTTTCCCGAGATCACCAAGCCATTTTATCTGCGGAGGATTCCAGAACCAACCGCCGTTATTTTGGCTGATAAGTCTTTTCGATTTTTCAATTGTCGAGTCTGACAAAGGTGCCGAGGCAAGCAAGCTATCGATGCGCTCCTTGACACTTAAGCTGCTACGAACCGGCTCCTGAGGGAACACCAATTTTTCGAGCGAACTGAGCCTTTCAACGATGGACTTATCCATCTCGGGCCTGCCACTCAATTCTAATTCCAGTGAAGTCAGAGTTTGAGAAGTGGTATCAGCCCATGTCGCGGTAACTGGCTTTAGTGACCAAGATGGTGATGAGCTGGCTTTTACGACAGTCATTCCAACCAAACTATTTGACGGTTTCAGCGTTAATAGGAGGCTGTCAACCCGGTCAGATAAGCTTGCTGAGTCAACGCTTTTTCCTAAGACAGACCGCTCAACTGCAGCCAGTCTATCTGCGGGTTTATCACTTGGATGCGTTTTGCCAAGCGCATCCAGCTCGAGTAGCGAGATCTTCTCAAAGATGGCTAGAAGTCTGGCATTTTGTTTGAAAGTAGCATCATTCCAAACGGTTGGACCTTGCAATGCGGAATTCTTTTGTTGCAGCCCCGAGCTAACGGGCTCGTCATCTTCCCAATCGCTGGTCGCAGCGGGTTGGCAAAGAGCAGGTGGCATCAAGGCAAAATGCAATATTATCCAAGAAATGACAAATAATCGAAGCATTTACAAATCCCGCATGATTACTTGCTTTTTGCCCTTTATTCTTCCGGGGAGAAACTTACTTTTCAGATTAATTGTTCCAACTTCCTGGTTCCGCTGAGGACAAAAACATTTAAGAATCTGGTTTAAGCCCTCTTGGCTATTGCCCTTTGCGCTTACTTCGCTTATCAGGCTGTTTGTCATGGGGGCCCGAATAACGAGCAGCGATCGATTCCAGTCCGCCAGGCTCGTAAGTATCACTGTCTCTCTTACGAATCGCCAGTACCACAATCTGCCTGTTCCTGCTGTCTATGCTAAGGAAAACACGATAGTCTCCAATTCGCTTTTTGTATAGAGGTAGTTTTGATTTGACATTGCGCAGATGCGTAGCATCCTGGGTTGGATGCTCCTTCATTCTCTTAACGGGATCTGCGAAGGCTTCTCTGACAGCGTGATCAAGATCCGCAAACTCTTTTTGCGCGGCTAGTTCGAAGTAGATTTTGTACTTCTTCGAATCCTTTCTCTTTTCAGGGGCGGTTTTATCCGAGTCCATACTTTGCGAAGACTTCGTCCATCGATACGAGCTTCTTAGATTTCATTCGATTCGAGAGAGATTTATCTAAATCAACCACTTCGGATCTCATGTGCTCAAGATCTCGCCCAACAGGCAAGATGCTCAAAGCGTTTTTTTGAACTAGCTGTCCGAATTTGCTCATGTTCACAAAGACGCCGTCTTGAGGCTGTTCTCCGAGATACAAAATATCGTTAGTATCGGTCCTCAGATACAGCTGAATCTTCGTAAGATCCTTCTTTTCGTCAATGGTTCTAATGTACTTACGGGCTTGCTTTATGTCTTTGACTTTCACGCGATTAATTTTCAGCAGCTTGACCAAACGAAGCATAAGAAGCTCCCTAAAGGCATAACAAAAAGCTCCGTTACCATCTCGCTGCGGCGTGATGATACCAGTCTTTACCAGCCAACGAATTTCACCCTTGGAAAGCCCAGTGAACTCAGACGCCATGTCCAGGGCAAATCCATTGAAAAGTTTCATACGTACCGCACCTTCTCTAGTTCCCCTATATATTACCCATATTTGCAACCCCACCAAACATGCTGGTAAGAATGAAGACATGAATGATTCCGAAGTTTCTAAGTGAAGGCAGCAACAACCCGATAGCTGCTCTCGACCAGCTGTGTATACATTGCATATTTCGTCATCAAAACTTTCAGAAAATTGATCACAGAATTGAGAGACAAAATCGATTAACTCAATGGAAGATCCAGCCCGCCAGGTCTAGTCTCTGCAGGGCGAATACCGGTTCCTTCACCGGCTGACCTGGCATCAATTCTGAAGGAGCGCTTTGAAGGAGGCGTGATGAAAGAGCATATAGTCCAGCTTGAAAAAGCTGGGGCACACGTGCAGCTTACCGATACGACTATGCGGGTTGCGCGACCAGAGACTATTGAACTACTTTGTGACATCCTTTTTCCAAAGAGACTGGAGCAGATAATCAAAAAGCTGAACTCCGATCTGCGTCAGGCTTTCTCCAATTCAGAATTCAAACTAGGTGAACTCAATAGCACCTATAAGGCCAAACTCCGCTCCGCATTGTTTGACGAACTAAGTAGCTGGAGCGCACTCGTATTGGATCAGATTCCAGATCTGAAAGAACACTATGGACCGGTGAAGGTTCGAGAACGCATAAAACATTGGATTAAAGCGATAAGGACTATGCGAGATCTAACACTTCTGGATCAGCCAGCGGATCTCGTTATCGCAGAAAAACTAATTGAAAGTTCGCAAGAAAGCACGGATGAATTCATAGAATTCTCGTGTAACTTGGACAAAACGCTCATTAAGCTGTCCAAGATTGATACAGAAATAGAGCTCTCGCAAAAGTCCAAAGGCGGCAATCCGGGACGCGATCGAGTGGCTGTGCACATTGCCCGAGACCTGGCGCTATTATTTCATCAATTTGACGTGAGGTTGACTGCAACATTTCCAGCACATAAATCTCCGCGCTTATCATTCTGCAGTGCACTGCGAGAACTGCTCAAGGATTGTGGTTGCGGCGACCTAGAATGGACAGAGTGTGATAAGAACTCCGAGGTAAAGGTTGAAGGAATTGCTCGAGAAGCCATCAAGTCACTACAGGATGAAGGTATTTTGCCAAAACGGTACAGCATCAAGAAAGGGAATTCCTGAAGCGCCGGTGATTCCTATAAACGCTAACTCCAGGGGTTTCATGAGTTTACCGGGGGCAAAGATTTGCCCGGTTGATCACATGTACTGCATTCAAAGCAAGTCCTATTGTCTAAGGACGATTAAAACAGCGGACAAACGTTAACAGCATAATTTCGTAATGGTGTTTTCAGTTTGTGCGCGCAGGCTCAAAGAGGGACACTCCAAATGAAGAACAACCAACACAGGACAAGTGACCAAACCACAGACCTCAGTGCGGCTCGCGATGTTCATGGTGAAGCGCACCCCCAAGTGCAGGTGGAGAGGCAACGACTCATAAATGAGACACTTGCAAGCGACCTTACTGGAATGAGCGTCGCCTGGTTCCAGAGGAAGAGATGGTCCGGCGACGGACCGCCTTATCGGAAAATTGGCTCTGCCGTTCGTTATCAGCTCGGTGAGTTGCTTGATTGGTTTGCTGGATGCCGCAGGGTCAACAGTAGCGAATCAATGGAGTAGCCATGACAGCGGATCTACAACAAAATGAGTTGAATATGCTTTGGTTAAACATTGTAAGTTGCAGCTTAAAAGAAGCGACGCCTACTTCAGGATTGCCAGTTATTGCACTGCTTGCTGGATCAGCTTGGATCCGAGGCTACGATGGGAGAGTCATGATAGTTGCGATTCGTAGTCTGCTTCTGTATCGATTACTCACCAAACGATTGGAGCCAATCAAAAAACTGGTCTGTCAGCAACTAAGCCGTGATATTGAGTTGGGTCTGATAGTTGATAAAGATTGGGTCGACAAATTCAATCCACCCGACAAAGGGCTAGTGATGGCATCAGCTTTGCGCGAATTTGAAAAAACTGGTTCATGCAAATTAGAAATCGAGAAAGCGCCGCCCGAATGCCTTTGGATGGCATCAAAATTGTTTAGTCGTGCTTTCGAGAATGGGGCTTCAATAAAGCATCTTCACATTGAAATTGGTGCCTAGTATGGACGCCGACCTAGAACAAATTGCTTCATGCCTGGGAGCAGCCAGGCGAGAGCGACAAGGGTGGCGCTGTCTATGCCGAGCTCATGCTGATCGGTCTCCATCACTTTCAATCAACGTTGGGAGAGGGGGGAAGTTACTTGTGCACTGCTGGTCTGGTTGCGACGGTGGACAAGTGCTCCGAGAGATTTCCAAAATTATGGAGTTGCCGGACAAGGTGATTAGTCTAAAAAGAACCACGCCGGCGCCTAACACAACGACACCCTGCGTTTGGGTGAAATCCCTCTGGCATAATGCAAGAACGATCGTTCAAGGCGACCTGGCAGCCCGTTATTTTCAGGCTAGGGGAATTACTCTCGAGCGTTTTCCTGACAGTCTTAGATTCGCACCAACGTGCAAAATTACAGGAGAAGCGAACTTAATTTCCTTGCCGGCAGTGCTGGCCAGATTCGATGATCGGGACGGCAGATTGTCTACCGTTCACAGGATCTACTTGCAAGAACCAGGGCGAAAAGCTGATGTAGATCGCCCGAAGAGAATCTGCTCGTCTCCGGCTAAAGGTGGAGCGATCAGGCTTTTTGAACCAGCAAAAGTAATTGGTATAGCTGAGGGAATTGAAACCGCGCTTGCCTGTTTCGTCGACACAGGAATACCCACCTGGGCGACATACTCTTCCAGTCTTATGCCATTCGTGACTCTGCCCGAACGAATTGAAAGCGTGGTTATCTTTGGCGACAACGATCTTTCCGGTGCTGGTCAGAAGGCGGCAACCCAACTTCAGACGCGCCTACTCAAAGAAGGCAAATCAGTACAAATGCTAATCCCGCCCGAGCAGGGGCGGGACTGGCTTGATGTTCTTAACGACGATACAGAAAGGGGGCTAGTTTAATGTCAAAAGGAAGTATACAGCAAGCGCTAAGCTCAGCACAAATGAGCGCAAAGGCGGACGCCGCGGT
>JAIEPM010000051.1 GCA_019748395.1 Candidatus Obscuribacterales bacterium | reverse complement strand
ATACTGGCAAACAAGCAGGCCGAGCCTCTGTTTGCCGCAGCTGTCTCGAATTTTTAAGTAAACTTCGTAAACCAGCTAACTGCCATGTTGGCGGGTCTTCACGCCAGCCCCGCTATACTAAGGCTCGCGCCGGGATTCTCTTGGCGACCATACCATATTTGAGCGAGGCGATTACTATGCGAATAGGCATCCTTACAGGCGGTGGCGACTGTCCCGGTCTCAACGCCGTGATTCGAGCAGTAGTTAAGAGAAGTATCAAAGACTTCGGTTCTGAAGTAATTGGTTTCCTCGAAGGCTGGCGTGGTCCAATCGAAAACCTGGTTATGCCTTTGACTTTGCAAACCACCGGCGGTCTTATCCAGCGCGGCGGCACTATTTTAAGGACATCAAGAACCAATCCCTTCAAAGTTGAAGGCGGTCCTGAAAAAATCATGGAATCCATGAAAAAGAACAATCTAGACGCGCTCATTGCCGTCGGCGGTGAGGACACAACCGGCGTTGCCAACAAAATGTTCAAACAATACGGACTCAACGTTGTTTGCGTTCCCAAAACTATCGACAATGACCTGAACGCCACCGACTACACTTTCGGATTCGATACTGCAGTCAACATTGTTTGCGAAGCACTCGACAGACTGCACACCACAGCAGAATCGCACAACCGTGTTCTTGTTTGCGAAGTCATGGGACGCCATGCCGGCTGGATCGCCTGCTATGGCGGTATCGCCGGCGGTGCGGACTATATCTGCATCCCGGAAAAGCCCGTAGAGATAGGCGAAATGCTGCAGGTCATCAAGAAGCGTCATGCCCGCGGCAGACTCTTCTCCATTATCGTCGTAGCCGAAGGCGCTAAACTCGCCGATAACGAGATTTTGAAAGATCAAGAACTTGATGCTTTCGGTCACGTTAAACTCGGCGGTATCGGCGATCAAATTGCCAAGATTATCGAAAGAGAAACAGGCTACGAAACCAGAGCCATGACGCTCGGTCATATCCAGCGTGGCGGCGCCCCAAGCGCATTCGACCGCATCCTCGGCACCAGATTCGGAGTTCGCGCTGCCGATCTTGTACACGAGAAAAAGTTCGGCTTGATGGTCGCTCTGAACGGCACGAGAATTGTGGACGTACCGATTGAAGCAGGCGTCGGCCAGCTCAAAACTCTTGACGAAGACATGTACAAAGTCGCTCAGGTCTTCTTCGGCTAAGATCTGAAAAGACCAGAAATAATCTCAGATGCCACGTTTGCTCGAGGAGCCGAACGTGGCATCGGCTTTTAAGATCTGATAACCTTAGAACCCTCATTAGAAGCAAGGATCAGGAAGTCATGAGCCAGGCAGAGGAAAAACCAAAAAAATTAGGCGAACTACTCCTGGGAGCAGGTCTTTTGCCGCAGGAAAGCCTGAATGAAGGCATCGCTTATGCTCAAGAGCACAGCATGCCCCTTGGCCGTGTTTTAATCACCTTGAAGTTGTTGCGGCAGGAAGATCTGGAATCGGTATTACACTCGCAAGCTCTGATGAAAATGGATCGACTGCCCGCCCGTCTGGCAGTCAAAGCAATTGCCACAGCCGCCCCGAGCGCATTTCTATAGATCGAGCCCTCAAAAAGCTGGGCTGGTTCTCAGACAAGTACGTGGAAGGCGAGGCCATAAGTATTGCAATTGCCCGCGAGCAATTGAACAATTGTGAGCTTTCCTTCGGAGCGGAGCACCCGGAAACCGCGGCAGCCTGCCTCAAACTTGCCGAATTGCTTTCAGCCAATCGCAAATATTTGGATGCGGAATTGCTTTTCAATCGAGCCGCCAAAATTGTCGAAGATTGCTTCGGCCAGCAAAGCCTGGAAATGGCTCGTTTGCTATCAACTATGGGCAGCCATTATTTTGCGCAGGACAATTTCACTGAAGCAGAAAAACATTACTGGCAGGCATATGAAATCAAGGCGACTTTGCTTGGCAATAAGAATCTGGCTGTTGCCGAAAGCCTGGAAGATCTGGCTGATCTATACGACGTCCAGGCTGAGTACTTGCAAGCAGAGCGCTTTTATTTATCGGCGATCGGAATTAAAGAAAAAATTCTGGAAGCGGATGATCCGGAATTGCTTTCGAGCTTGCGTAAGCTGGTTTTGATTTGCAGACAATCTGAATACCCGCCGCAAAGCAAGCAAACCGGCGAGTTGCTCGTGGACGCAGGCATGGTCGAACAGAGCAAAGTCGACGAAGGACTCAAACTTGCCGAGAAATACAAGATTCCGCTTGGACGAGCTTTGATTTCGCTGAATCAATTAACACAGGAAGATTTGCAACGAGCCATGCATGCGCAAGTGCTGATGAAAGACGGAGGCATTCCAGCTTATGTGGTGATTGGCGCACTTAAAGCCAGTTGCCGCATGAATTGCAGCCTGGCGGAAGCCTTGAAAAAACTGGGCTGGCGCCGCGAACATCCGGCCGATCAACGGCACCTCGAGCTGCTTTTGCGCTGCTCGGACGAGCTGATTAAACTCGAGCAAAAGCTCACCCCTGAACATCCGGAAGTCGCAAAAAAATGTATTGAACTTGCGGATCTTTATGCAGGCGCAAAAAATCTGCGTGAAGCCGAAATTTTGCTGAAACGCGCTCTCGACATCTTGCTTGAAAGCCTGGGCGAAGATGAAGCAGATTCAGCCGCCACCATGTGCAAACTGGCTCAGGTAAAGAGCAGGCAAAATTGCTTTGACGATGCGAATCATTTGATGGAAAGAGCCATTAACTTATGCCGCAAACGTTCTTCAAAAGCTACAGCAGAACTGGCAGATTATCTGGAAAAACAGGCGCGAATTTTGCAGGCTGCCGGTAAAGATAAAGAAGCTCTACTAAAAATGACCGAGTTGCTTTCCGTAGTCCGCAAACTCGACAAAACAGAGTCTGCACATGTCTCACAATTACTGGAATTGCAGGGCGAGTTATATATGGCGCTCGAGCAGCTTGAAGAAGCATCGGCATCATTCAACCAGGCTTTGCAAATACGCGAGAAAATCTTGAGCGGCGGAAACCCGCAAATCACAGGCTTGCTCAGTAAACTGGGCGAGCTGGAAATGAAAGCAAAAAAACCAAAAACAGCTCTCAAGCATTATCAAAAGGCACTGGAGCTCAGCCAGAAACTTTTCGGAGCAGAACACCCGATGACCGCCCTTTCGCACTTGAATCTGGCAAACTGCCAGGGCTGCCTGAAAGAGCATGAGAATGCGCGTAAAAGCTTTGAAAATGCTATTAAAGTTATGGAAAAAACCAGCGGCGAATGGCATGAAGACACGGCAGCGGTTCTCGTTCAATATGCTGCTTATTTGAAAGCTTCCGGGCAAATAGAAGAAGCAGAAAAGATCGAAAAGCGAGTTGCCGATATCAAAGCAAACGTCAATTTGCGACAAACCGCCATTAACTTAAACGCAATGCCCTGATGAATGCAGATCAAAAATGGATGCGCCGTTGCATAGAACTGGCTCTTCAGGCAGAGGGACGAACATCGCCCAATCCGATGGTCGGAGCAGTGCTGCTATCGGCAGACGGTGAATTTCTGTCAGAAGGGTTTCATCCTAAGGCCGGAGAAGCTCACGCCGAGGTTTTCGCTCTGGACAAAGCCGGGGAAAGAGCCAGGGGAGGCACTCTTTATGTAAATCTTGAGCCCTGTTCCCACTTCGGCCGCACGCCCCCCTGCGCCGACCGTGTCATCGCCAGTGGTGTCAAGCGAGTTGTGCTGGGCATGAAAGATCCAAACCCAAAGGTCTGCGGCAAAGGCATTGAACGCCTGCAAGCAGCCGGAATAGAGCTTTCCTATTCGGAACTGGAAACTGAATGCCGGAATTTAAATCGAGCTTTCATTAAAAGGATTGAGACCGGTTTGCCCTACCTGACGCTGAAAATTGCGAGCACTCTTGACGGCAGAATTGCCGACCGCTACGGTAAAAGTCGCTGGATATCAGGTCCGCAAGCAAGAGTTTTTGTTCATCAAGTTCGCAATAAAACAGACTGCGTTCTGATTGGAGCAAAAACGGCAGTTCTGGATGATCCGGAATTGAATGTTCGTGAGCTTCTAAATTCAAGAAATCCCCATAAAGCTGTTATAGATCCCGAACTGCAAACGATGCCGACAGCAAGACTTTGCCGACAGGATCAAAGCAGCGGCGCTGAAACTTTTCTGTTTTGCAGCCCCGAGAAACTGCCGACTGCTCCCAAATATCCCGAATCAGTAAAACTTGTAAGCGTCAGCAGCGATCGCGAGAAAAACCTGGAAGAAAGCCTAAGATATCTGGCAGCCCACGATATCCAGAGCGTTTTATGCGAAGGAGGCGCCCGCCTGGCAGCAGCTCTTCTTGAGAAAAATCTTGTGGACGAAATAATCTGGATCATTGCAGCAAAGCTATTTACCGATGCAAAGGCAAGAGCAGCTCTTGACGGCAGCCTTGCCGTGCCCGTTCAAAACTGTCTGCAACTTTCCGAAAGCAGCTGCAGGCTCCTGGGAGAGGACTTCCTGATCCAAGGGAAAATTAAGAAGAGCTGAGCCGCGATTTTTCTTGAGAGCCCGGCAAAAGTTCCTTCTATGACAAAAACTTTAGCGAAGATAAAGCCGCCTGAGTTGCTTAAAATTTGCCAAGACTTACGACAAGCCCTAATCTATGCGCTGCAAGCGTAAACAGATATTTTTCAATGCTCAAAAGGCATGAAGCCGCTCTCATAGCAATCCGAATCGCCAGCTAGTACGCTATTGAGCGCCGCAAAGGCAAGAAAGACAGGTTCTTCATGTCCGAAACTCAGAGTCTGAATACAAAAACAACAGAGGCAAATGAAAGCATTCAAGGCGGCATTTATTTCAGCCCGCCCCGGCTGGACGCTTTCAACATCCCCGGCAGTCATGAAGAACGACTGGAATGGGTGCGCAAATCCTGTGAGCGCTTCTTTGAAAAAGTTCGCGAATATGATGCGCTCAAGGGACTGGCTGAGTTAAACTAAGCATTAGGTAAGTTCAAAGCGGCAAATCAACGCTCGCTATTCTCAGGAAGCCAAGATCCTGAAGATTGGCTATTGCCTCAGTCTAATTCAACCGACGCGGAATTGTGGACAATGACTCAATCAATTCAAGCCGAAAACAAGAAGCAAGAGAAAAAGGAAGCCACGGTTTATATCGAGACTTTCGGCTGTCAGATGAACAAAGCCGACTCTGAAAACATGCTTGGTTTGCTGGAAGAAATAGGCTACAAGCAAACAGACGATTTAAAAAGCGCCGATTTGAAAATTTTGAATACTTGCGCCATTCGCGAAGGCGCTGAAGATAAAGTCTACAGCTATCTCGGTCGCTGGCGCAAACTGAAAGAACGCCTGCCGGGAAGCCTGATTGCCGTCGGCGGCTGTGTAGCCCAGGACGAAGGTGCGCAGCTTTTGAAGCGCTCGCTGGGTATTGATATTGTTTTCGGCACCCATAATTTATTTCGCCTGCCTGAACTGGTATTGAAAGCTAAAGCCGAAGGCAAGCCGGTGGTCGAAATCTACCAGGAACTACCCGAGGAATTGCCGGAGTTGCCGGTAATTCGCCAGAACGACAGAAGCGCCTGGGTATCAATAATTTATGGCTGTGACTATAACTGCACCTATTGCATTGTGCCTTATGTGCGCGGACGCGAGAAAAGCAGGAGCCCTGAGCAAATCGTCAAAGAAATCGAAGAGCTGGCTGCTGCCGGTTATCTGGAAGTAACCTTGCTAGGCCAAAACGTCACTGCTTACGGGCACGATCTGAACCCGTCCATACATTTAGGCGACCTGCTCCGTATGACAGGAAAGATAGATGCCATAAAAAGAGTGCGTTTTATTACCGGTCATCCTCGCGATTTGAAAGACGAAATCATTGAAGCAGTAGCAGATGTCTGGAACGCTTGCGAGTATTTTCATGTTCCGATTCAGGCAGGCGATGATCGCACTTTGCGTCGCATGGCCAGGGGCTATAAAGTTGACTTCTACAGAAAAATGGTAGAAAAAATTCGAGCAAAAATGCCCGATGCAGCCATCACATCCGATCTGATCGTAGGCTTCCCGGGCGAAACAGAGCAAGAGTTCATGAACACAGTAAACCTTGTGGAAGAACTCTGCTTCGACTCATGCAATACCGCAGCATACTCACCGCGCCCTCATACGCCTGCAGCGAACTGGCCGGATCAAGTTCCGGAGCATGAAAAATTCGAGCGCTTGCGTTTCTTGAATTCGGTAGTAAGTGAAGTCTCACATCGTCGCAACAAGCGCTATTTAGGAAGGACCGTCGAAGTTCTTGTTGAAGGTCGCAGTCAACGAAATTCAGAACGTCTTTCCGGCAGAACCAGAAGCAATAAAGTCGTCAACTTTGAAGGTTCAGATGAGCTGGCCGGCAAATTAGTCAACTTGAAAATCGAAGCCGCAAACGCCTGGGCTTTGCGCGGCAGTCTGACTTAAGCCTTTTGCACTCAAGTCCTAGGTTTTAAACTTTGAAATACTTGCATGTTCTGCTTTTCAATTAAGCCTTGCAAGACTTTCAATTCATCGGCAAGCTCGACCAGACGCTTTTGGTCATTCTGCTCTTTGCAAATAATTTCCAGGGTCTGTAGCGTCAAGCTGCGTTCCCTGTTTTTGCTCAGCGGATTTTTGAAATCAGCACATAAAGCTTCTTCCAAAACATTTCGGGCAGCACTTAATTCCGACAATTTTCGATGTCGCATTGCCAGTTCACGCGCACAGTTAAAATAACTACCATAAGCAGAAACGTCTTTACCTTTTAAACTATGAAATAAGTGATCCATCTTTTGTATGCACTGTCTCTGGTAGCCGGTGACCCAGAGGAGCAGGCAATCATAAAAGTCCCTTTCAAAAATAAATGGGGCCGAGGCATCTCTTTCAAAACTTTTTGCTCTCAGCAGGGTATCCGCCGCCTCCTTAGTCTTTCCGGCAAGCAGATCTGTATAAGCAACCTTATTATATATTTCAAGACTTTCATCCGGGCTCAAAATACCTGGCTGAAGAATCTTAAACAGCTCGGCGCGGATCGCCTCAGTCTTTTTGATGCAACGAAAATGGTCTTCAATAAAGAGGTTGATTCGAGAAAGTTCATGAGCTCGCAATTCAATATAGTATTTTTCTTCAGACCCGGAGAATCTGCCGAGCTCCCTATCCAGATAGGTCCAGTACGGAATTATCAAATCCGGCATTGGCCGCGAATCTATCATGTCGGCGTAAAGCTTTGCGGCTCGCAAATAACGACGAGTTTCTCCAGATCTGAGTCTCCCCAAATAATCACTCAGTAAAACCATTCTGCTTTTGGTGCTTGTTTTTTGCAAATCTTCCACAATCAGCAAACTCTTGAGCGCTTCATCGGAGATATTTGTGAAGTCATTCGTCCTGATTGCAAGGGAAAGAATTCTTCTGCAAATAGTCTTTGCGTCATCAAGTTTTCCAATTGCAAGGTCAAATTTAGCCCTGCTGAAACAGATGCTCAAGGCGTCATAATTCGGCTTCCCATCCCCATTCAAAAGCAGCGCGACGAAAGGCTCCGTCATCTGCAAGTACTCCTCAGTCAAATCGGCATCCCGCAAAGCCGTGACGTAATCCAACAGCAGTCCGGTATCGATTTTGCCTTCAGAACCCGCATATTTTTTAAAGCGTGGCAGAGCGCGAAGAAGCTGCTTTGAGGCCTCCTTAGTTTCTGCTCGAGCCAGTTCACATTCAGCCAGGCCAAGACTGTAACGCAACCAATCAATCTCACCCTCTCCCAATCGATTTTCATAATTTGATTTGAGCTGCTCAAGCAATTCAAGTGCTGATTTACTGCCTTTTTCCGATTCAATCATGGAAAAAATCAGCTTGTTGCATCGGGGAGCGGCTTTAGAATTCAGTGTCATCAATTCTGTGAGCAGACGCATGCCCTCAGCGGCTTTATCCTGAAGCACATAGATTCTTGCAAGCAAAATACGATTCTTAACAGCCTCTTCGCTTTTTCCAATTTTATTGCCGTGAACAAGAAGGCGCTCTTTCAAACGCTCAAACCCCGGCGATTTAAGCGGCAATTTTTGTGCTCGCCTGAATTCAAGACATTTTGCCAGTAAATTTGCCAGCTCTTGAACTTTCACATGTTCGTTGTCGCATTGTGCCATCAACTTTGCTTCTGCAGTTTCCAGACTTTCCTTGCCGTCAATCCTCTCGGGAAATTTCAGAGAATTATTTTGATTTGCAGAGAGCCTTTCAGATTCAGGCTTAAAGTAAGAATATAGTGCAGCGGATAACAAGATCAAAAGCAAAACAAGAGCAGAGGTCCAGAAAAACTTTGCTTGTCTGAGAATAGCAGTCCTTTCGGCCGGCAGCTGCTCACAAAGCTCCAGAGCGCTTAAAAGCTCTTCAGCACTTGCATAGCGCGCCTCAGGCTCTTTCTCAAGACAGCGAAGAATAATACTCTGAAGATGCGTGCTTGAAGGATATAAAGTCGGAACGCTTTTGATTGATTTATTCAGTTGATTCGACATAATCAGCAAATCGTTGAGATCAGCCATGGGCGGTTTAGCACAGAGGACTTCATAGGCCAAGCAAGCAAATGCATAGAGGTCCGAACGCTGATCACAAGGCAGAGCTTTGCATTGTTCGGGGCTCATGTAATTGGCACTGCCGATTAGAACTCCGGTTTGGGTTAAGCCCGGATCGGAACTTCGCAGTCGACGCGAAATGCCGAAATCAAGTAAGCGCAGCAGTTCGCCTTCGCCTATCTTGCTTATAAAAACATTGGCGGGTTTCAAGTCGCGATGAATTACACCCTGCTCATGAGCATATTTCAAAGCCGACGCCAGCTGCTTAAAGAGCGGCAGGGCTCTTGTTTGAGTAAAGGCAGTTTCCTCAAATAAGAGCTGCGCCAGGGTTTTGCCCTCGAGAAATTCCATTACCATAAACGGACGCCCATCCGATACCTTTCCGAAGGCAAGCAGCTTGACTATGTTTTCATGGTCAAAGCCGCTGAGAATTTGTGCTTCATTCATAAAACGCAGAAGCGCAGTTTCGTCTTGAAACTCGGTCTTATCAAAAACTTTGACTGCCACAAAAGCATCTAGAAGCCTGTGCCGGGCTCGATAAACCAGACTGCTGGCACCCTGACCGATTAAATTCAAGATCTCGAATTTCCCATCGAGAACAGTACCGACTAATTTGTCCTCAGGAGGCTCCACTTTCAGTTTCCGCTTTTAATTTCAGCCTTCACCGATTTTTCGCCGTTGCGAAATATCCAGGGAGCGATGGGATTCAAGCCGGCCCAGAGCCCTATCTTGCCTGCTCTGGCCTCGGACTGCAAAGATTGAAGTTCTTTGTCTTGAGGAGCATATTTATCACTCCACCAGGCAAGTCCGTGCTTAACGAGTTCCCGATTCAGCGAGCTGCCGTCCGGCAAGAAAATCTCAGCAATAGTTCTGCCGCGAGAATCCTTTCCATGCATATTTACGCCGACTGTTTTTCTGTAGCAGGCGCTGTTAGTGAAAGCTTTTGCTTCTGCACCGAAGGCTTGCTGAGTTTCAGGACAATCGATACCATATAGAATGACCTTTTCTCGATTCTGTCCTTGAGCCAGAATCAGGCTATCGCCGTCTGTTACAGCGACAACGACGGACTTACAATCGTCGGCTTGAGAGGGAAAAGCCAGGGCTCCCAGAAGAAGCAATTCGAGCAAAACGAGAAAAAATGCTTTAGGCATCGGGAACCTCCATTCCAG
Source organism: Candidatus Obscuribacterales bacterium (assembly GCA_019748395.1). Lineage (GTDB taxonomy): Bacteria > Cyanobacteriota > Vampirovibrionia > Obscuribacterales > Obscuribacteraceae > JAIEPM01. The sequence goes on along the minus strand of JAIEPM010000051.1, from coordinate 1,576 downwards.
GAACAGTCTAGAACAGAATCCTTTCCTCCTCAAGATATCACTTGCAATAAGCGCTCAGCTGCTGCAGCCGCTGCTGCTTCTCCGCGGCTGTAATAAATTTCAGTGAGTCGGGTGAATCAAGCAAGCGCTGAATTTTCTCCTTAATCCGGAGCGATTCTTGTCTGGCATCTGCCTGATTGCATTCCTCATTTCCAGATTTTAAATAGAGGTGCCTGAGCCTCAAATCGATAGAGTCTTTGGGAATCAAGTTTTCAATGCCGTCAAGCTGTTTTTCAATCGCATCCCAAACCTGGCCGCGAGGTATCTTCAGTCTAGCGAGAGATTCGATCATAGCCAGAGCCGAGCGAGTGTAGCGCGCTGGACAGAGACGGGCGATTTTTTCCAGATATTTTTCAGCTTGAGTCTTTGCCGAAGAATTAAGTCCGGATGCCTTATAAACAGCCTCGTTCATAAGATCTGCCAGTCGGTCGGAGCAAGGGTTTTGAGCTTGTTTGCTTAAGGTCAGATCTATCAAAGGTCCTAAAATTTTCCGTGCGGCTGAAAAATTCCCTTCGTGCACCAAAGCTTTAGCAGCCTGGTATTTAAGTTGAATAATAGTATAACCAAGACGCGGGTGGGGGTCATAGACCAGATGCTGAAGAGAAAGCGCATCAATTAGCTTGAGAAGCTTCTGCTCCTCGCCAATTCGATTCAAGCACTCGAAAAGAAATCCAAGCTGTCCATTATCGAATTTCACGCCGACTTCTTGAATTTCCAAAAATTTCCGGTACAGCTTAACTGTGCACATTTTTGCATCGGCAAAACGTCCAAGCCGAAAAAGATAGTCCGTCTTCCTCCCAAGATAAGTGGTCTGCACCGATAAATTTTCAGACTTCTCTGCATAGTCTCTGAATATCTCAAGAAAGGAAGCCAAATCCTGATAATCAGCGGCGGCTTGAGCGGCATAACAATACTCGCTCAGAATCATGCCGCATTGATCACTTTGCGCCGGTTCAAGCCTGAGCGCATCCAGCACGATTTTCCTTGCTTCAGCAAAGTTTTCGGACCAGGCAAGAATTGAGACTTTCCAGAAAAGCTTCCTCATCAGGTTCAATCCCCTTGCCGGCGTTTTTTGCAAACGTTCAAGCAGTAATTCTTTTGCTGGAGGATTTCCCGGCATTTTGAAGGACCTTCTGAAGCGGGCACAAGAAACATAGTCTGTACAAAGATCGATAATGTCGGCTTTGTGCTCGAGAGCCCTTTTTGAGATCGAGCTCTCCATATTCTGAAGTTGTTTTGGGTCGATAATTTCCAGGGTCGCTTCGCGCCCTTTCTGCTCATCAAAAGTCTTGGGCTTTTCGACATTCAAAAGAGAATCTGCTATTTTTCCCTCTTGCCAATGAATGAAGAAGAAAGGAACAAAGAGTAAAGGCAAGAGAAAAAGGAAATACTTGAGCTTTTTCCCGGACAGCAGATCAGGCTTAGAGTTACGGCATTTTTCAAACTCTTCTCTAAGCGACAGAGCGCTTGTGAAGCGCTCTGAAGGCTCTTTCTCAAGACATTTCAAAATCACATACTCAAGCCTTGAGGAGATTGA
>JAIEPM010000479.1 GCA_019748395.1 Candidatus Obscuribacterales bacterium | reverse complement strand
GATTTTGTCCGGCCGGACTTCCACCTCCGGCATGAGCACTTGCCGATGCCGAAAGAATCAGCAGCAAAGAAAGAGCCAAAAGCACATACTGTCGACGATTCAAGCAGTTATCGGAGTTTGAACGAGAAAAGCTCAATTTAGCCACCTTATTGACCTACTGGTGGCGGGGGCGGAGTTTGCTGTCTCCACCACCACTCTTGCTGTTGATTCTGCTGGTTTTGCTGTTGCTGCAACTGATTCTGTTGCTGTTGTTGAATGCCGAGAATAGTACCGAACAAATTGTTCTGATTTTGACCGGCCTGATTTCCGCCACCCGCGACTGCAGCCAAGCCTGAACTCAGGAAAAGCACGACCAGCAAAGCAACACTATGCACAGTCCCCCTCGAAAGCATTAGTAACCTCTTATATCCAGGCGAAACACCGTTGTCGATGTTAGCCTGAATCCGACATCAGTTCAACAGTTGACAATCAAGCGAAACAGGAGCCACGCATAGAATCTGGCTATTCCCATTCAATCGTGGCCGGCGGTTTAGAAGTGACGTCAAATACGACTCTATTCACGCCTGAAACTTCGTTCACAATTCGCCTGGAAATAGAATCGAGAAGATCGTACGGAAGCCTTGCCCAGTCGGCTGTCATGCCGTCTTCGCTGGTGACGGCTCTAATTACAGCTGTATCTTCGTAAGTTCTTTGATCACCCATAACACCCACGGATTTGGTCGGCAAAAGAACTGCAAAAGCCTGCCAGACCTGCCTGTATAGTCCATGTGCCTTAATTTCCTCGCGCACGATCCAATCGGCATCTCTTAGAGTGGAAAGCCGCTCGGGCGTCACTTCGCCAAGCACACGAATGGCAAGACCAGGACCCGGGAAAGGATGTCTTTCGCGAATGCCTTCAGGAACACCAAGTTCGAGAGCCAGTTTACGCACTTCGTCTTTGAAAAGCTTGGCAAAGGGTTCAACCAGCTTGAACTGAAGATCCTTCGGCAAACCACCGACATTGTGATGAGACTTGATTTTTACAGCAACCCGCTCACCGGTTTTCGGATCAACAGTGGACCCGGCAGATTCGATAACGTCAGGATAAAGAGTGCCTTGCGCCAGAAAATCAAAGGGTCCGATGCGTTTTGATTCACTTTCAAACACACGGATAAATTCGTTTCCGATGACTTTGCGTTTTTCTTCCGGATCCACAACACCATTAAGCTTAGTCAAAAAGCGCTCTTTAGCATCCACATAATCCACATTGATATGAAAGTCGTTTGTGAATTTGTCCACAAGCCATTCCGGTTCGTTTTTACGCATGAAGCCCTGATCGATAAACATACAGGTCAATTGATCACCGACAGCGCGATGCAGCAAGAAAGCAAGCGTCGAACTATCAACACCACCAGACAGAGCCAGAAGTATGCGATTCTTGCCGACTCGCTCGCGCACCTCGGCAATCGACTCATCAAGAAATTTTGAAATTGTCCAACTGCGACTGCAGCCGCAAATATCGACAACAAAGTTGCGAATAATATCTTGCCCGCCCCGCGTATGCACTACTTCCGGGTGGAACTGCACGCCGTAGAAGCCTCTTTCCTCATCGGCAATTGCAGCTGTGGGAGTGCTTTTAGTGCAAGCGACAGTGCGAAATCCGGAAGGCAAGCCGACAACACTATCGCCATGACTCATCCAGCTGTCGATACTCGGGTCTAGCCCACGGAACAGCATACCGTGATGAATTACAGTCAGCATGGCTCTGCCGAACTCACGTGCTTTCGATGGTTCAACCTGGCCGCCAAGCTCCTGCGCCATGAGCTGCATGCCGTAACAAACACCGAAAATCGGTACGCCAAGCCTCCAGATTTCCGGATCGCAAACCGGCGCACCCTTGTCGTAAACGCTGTTTGGTCCACCACTCAAAATGATGCCCCGTGGTTTCAGCCGTTTGAGCTCATCAGCGCTGATGGTGTAATGCAGAAGTTCGGAGAACACATTTTGCTCGCGAACCCGTCTGGCAATGAGCTGAGAATATTGAGAACCGAAATCAAGAATCGCGATACTGTCACTCAGCGCCCCATCTTTCAAAGATGTGCTCAAGCCGGCTGTTTGCGTGGAAGACACAGCTGAATCCTCATATAACCAATGGCTTGATTTTACAGGAATCGACGGCAGCGCCGGGCTGACGTAAAGGAAGTTCTAGAGGCAAAGATTAATTCTGGGCTGACTCAAATTTGACCCAAGCAATCCATACAATCTGAAACATGGGCATGGGTGAAGGACAGATTTAATTATCCAACTGCATAATTCTGCAGGTCGGGGTACGAGAAATTCACCTTTTTGCACATATACTCGGGTACCGAGCCTGTTAGGCTTGAGTTGGGGGTAAAAGGTCTATGGACGAGCTTGAATCGTTGCGCAATCTAAAGCTGGGCGAATTGCTTGTTGCCGCAGGTTTGTTGACACGCTCCGAGATTGAGGGGCACCTGGCTCTGGCGAAATTCATGGGCTTGCCACTGGGAAATTTGCTGGTTCGCGAGAAAAAGCTGAGTCGCGAAGTTTTGAAAGTGGCAATCAGACTGCAAACTCTCATATCCGACGGCATGATTTCATTGCAGCTTGCCTGCCGCGCCATGCGCGACATCGTATCCGGAGTCAGCCAGGCCGAAGAAATTCTCGAATCACTCGATTCCTATTCCGAAAATGTTCGCAGCTGCCGCCTTGGTGAATTGCTGATCGACGCCGGTCTGCTCAGCGAAGTCGCTCTCGGAATCGCACTTGTAAGCAGCGTTGAAAGCCGCAAACCCCTGGGTCAAACACTCATCCAACAGGGGACTCTGAGCCCGGAAGTAGTGGGAGCAGCACTCTTTGCACAGGGCAACGTTCGCGCTCGCGTCATCGATTACAAAGCCGCAGTCGCACAGCTCAAAGACGTTCAGTTCAGTCCCCTCGCTCAAATCATGCAGGCGTGCTGATAAACACGGATGTTTGCTGTTATTTATCGATTCAAAGTTAAAGCCGAACGGCACGAGCAGTTCGTCTCGGCATGGAAACAACGCACAGAGGAAATCAAAGCCAATCTGGGCGGACTGGGCTCGCGTTTACACCGAGCCAGAGAGGGAAGCTTCCTCGCATACGCTCAGTGGCCAGACCGAGAAACGTGGCTGAAAGCACAAGCAGGAGAGCAGCCTCAGAGCGAACCTTCACGCCTGCTCAGAGAATCCTGCCTTGAAATAGAGACTCTTTTCGAACTCGAGCTGCTGGCTGATTTGCTGGAAAAATTCGAATCCTGAAGTCTTTCTGAGATCTTGAGCTTTTTAGTTTTACTTTGATTTGAGCGCGGCATATGGCATTTATCAACAAAGCGCTCTTAAGCTTGATTTGATTAAATACCGCCCTGACTTGGAGAGGGTTACTTTATGCCGCGAGATATTCCAGTTGGTAATGGAAAAGTCCTGATCAACTTCGACAAAGACTATTGCATGCGAGACGTTTATTACCCGCATGTAGGGCAAGAAAACCAGACAATCGGCAAACATTCTCGCTTTGGAGTCTGGGTGGATGGGGAATTTTCCTGGATTGGCTCGGGCTGGAATATCGACCGAAAATATCTGAAAGAAACGCTTGTCACCGATGTTATTTTGAAAAATGAAAAGCTCGGCATTGAGCTGCGCTGTCACGATACAGTCGACTACATACACGACCTTTATATGAAGGAAGTCGTGGTCAAAGATCTACGCGGTCAAGACAGACAAGTTCGACTATTTTTCCACCATGATTTTTATATTGCCGAAAACGAAGTCGGCGATACGGCTTTTTATGACCCCCGCACTGAGTCTGTTATTCACTACAAGAAAAATCGCTGGTTCCTTTGTAATGCCTCAGGCAAGCAAATGGGCGTAGAACAGTGGGCCACAGGCAAGAAAGGTATCGGTGGAGCAGAAGGCACCTGGCGAGACGCGGAAGACGGAGAACTCGGCTGCAACGGCATTGCCCAGGGCTCAGTTGATTCAACCATGCGCTGTTCAGTGGATGTACCGGCAAGGGGAGAAGCTAAAGCCCATTACTGGATTGCTTTCGGCAAATGCTATGAAGACGTGGCCGAACTGGACAAAGTCGTAAGACAGCAAAGCCCGCATTATTTTGTACCTCGTAATCAAAACTACTGGCGCTTATGGGTTAATCCTGAACATATCGATTTTCAGAACCTGCCCCCCAAAGTGGTGGACCTTTTCAAACGTAGCCTGCTGGTGATTCGCTCGCAAGTAGACTCAAGCGGCGCGATCATCGCTGCAAACGACCATGACATTGCTCAATTTGCTCGTGACACCTATTCATATATGTGGCCCAGAGACGGAGCACTGGTAGCGGCAGCTCTCACAAGAGCCGGTTACAGAGACATAGCGCAGCGTTTCTACCAGTTTTGCGAAGATGTAATTAAAGACGAAGGTTACTTGCTGCACAAATACAATCCGGACAAAACTCTGGCATCAAGCTGGCACCCCTGGATCCGCGACGGAAAGCCGGATTTACCGATTCAAGAGGACGAAACAGCTCTGGTTATCTGGAGTATGTGGCAACATTTCCGCAAACACCGAGACGTGGAATTTGTGCGTTCTTTATTTGAACCATTGATTACTCGAGCAGCTGATTTCATGGTCAAATTCAGGGATCCTGAAACAAAGCTGCCGCTGCCTTCGCACGATCTCTGGGAAGAGCGCTACGGCGTCCATTTGTTCACTGTCGCCAGCGTCATCGGCGGATTACATGCCGCAGCCGCTTTTGCTCAAGCATTCGGCGAAACCGAACATCACAACCGCTATGAAAGCACGGCCAAGGAAATTAGAGAAGCGATGCTCAAACACATGTGGAGCGAAGAACACGGTCGTTTCTGCCGCATGGCTACAAGAAGCGAAGACGGCTATCAGCTCGACATGAACATTGATGCAGCCATGTATGCGATTTTCGCATTCGGAGCACTCCCTGCCTCAGACCCAAAAGTGAAAGCAACGATGGATGCTATTCGCAAGCGGCTCTGGGTCAAAACTGATGTCGGCGGCGTGGCTCGTTACGAAAACGACTACTACCATCAGGTTTCACAGGACATCGAAAAAGTCCCGGGCAATCCTTGGTTCATCTGCTCCATGTGGCTTGCCCAATATGACATTGCAAGCACCCATGAACCCGATGTTTTGAGGGATGCAGTCAGCATTCTCGAATGGGTAGCAGATCATGCCTTGCCATCCGGCGTACTGGCCGAACAGGTCAATCCTTACACGAATGAACCTCTTTCAGTCTCGCCTCTGACCTGGAGTCATGCCACACTAGTTACAACCGTTCTTGATTATCTGGAAAAACGCCGCCAGCTCATGGCAGAAGCTGTTTTTGCACATACAATCTCACCGGTTTGAACCCGGCCGGTCGGAAATTCAATAGCAGAGTTCTTTTACTTAATGGCGCAAAACAAGAATTTGCGCCATTAAGCTTGCAAAAAATCACTCAAATCAATTCGAAGAGGAGAGCGCTATTTTGAAAAAACAGACAAAAGAAAAGGCTCTGGCGCCGCTTCTGCTCCTTGCTTATCTGAGCCTTGCAAGCAGTCAAATTTCATACGCCGACTCAGACCCGGTAGAAATAAACAATGAAGGGCTGAATTTGCTGAACGCCGGTCATTCAGCAGAGGCCGCAGCTAAATTCAGCAAAGCCATTGAATTGAAACCGAATGATCCTCTTTTTGAAAGCAATTACGGCTATGCCTTGCTTCGCTCCGGCAAGCTTGAAGAGGCAATGTCTCATCTGAAAAAGTCCCTGGAGCTCAATCCCAATTTCGACCTGGCATGGCTTAATCTTGGCGTAGCTTATCAGCAAAAAGGCGAAAAGCAGTCGGCAGTGAATGCTCTGGAGCGCTATTTAAAACTGGCGGCCAACGATGCACAATCACAGCGGATTCGTGCTTCGCTGGATTTGATGAAAAAGGAACTGCGTAACAGCCCGGTCGATAATGCCAGAGACGATTACCTGGCTTCAATTACAGCCAATACAAAAAGCCGCTGGCAAGAAATGCCGATAAAGGTTTTTATCGACGACGGTTCAAAGCTTGAGGGTTATAAAAGCGAGTATCTGGATCTGCTCAAAAGTGCATTTAACGAATGGCAAGCAGCAAGCGGCGGCGCAGTTTCATATAAATTTGTGGACAAATCCGAGCCGGCCGACATCAAAGTCGATTGGACCAGAGACAAAAGCAAGATTGTCAGCGTCGCAGAGGGAGGAGACACGAGTTACGAGCTTGACTCCAAAGGCATAAAAGCCGCTCACATTCAACTGCTTCTTCTTGATCCACTGCCTCAAAAACTCAGCCCGCAGCTAATGAGCTGGATCACTCTTCATGAAATCGGCCATGCTACAGGGCTTCTGGGTCACAGCCCGGATCCCGGTGACGTCATGTATATGAACGCTCGAATCACGGATGACTTCGCCCATTTAAGCGAAAGAGACAAAGCCACTATCCGCAAATTCTATACCGAGAATCTTGGCAAAGATTGGCTGGCCTTAAATGACGAGGGTATTGAAGCCGCGAAGGCGGGCGATTACGCGCTGGCTTTAAGCAAATACCAGGAAGCCATGAAAGCATCGCCAAAAGACTCCGAAATACCACGGAAGAACGCGATTCGAAGCCAATACGCCTGGGCTGTAAAACTGATCAAATCCGGCGATCTGAAAACGCCGGAAGAACATTTCAAAGCCGCACTTAGACTTGAATTAGAAAAGCGTGATGAAAACATGCCTCTCTTAATCAAAAGCTACGCAAACTACCTGCGTATGCTGCAAAGAGAGAAGGAAGCTTCCGCACTTGAACAAAAATATCACTGAGGAGTCAAATATTCTTGAACGCGCTTGATACCGCTCTTGGTGAATTCGCAATCGGGCTCAAGACGCAAAGTATCTTCGTACATGCGCAAAGCGGTCTTGTAGTCTTTTTTGACTTCATAACAGGCAGCCATATAATAAAGCGCCGAGCTGCTCTCACCGAAAGTCAGCATTGAGTCTGCGAAAGCCTTTAGAGCATCATCCAGCCGATTCATTCCATAATAAATTCGACCAATCCAGTAAAAAACATCATACTGCTGTTGCACCGAAAAGAAATTTTCGCGCACGCGCTCCAGTATTTCCAGCAATCGTTTTTCTTGCAGAGAATTCAAAGTTTCAAGCGCAAAATAAATGCGCGGTGCAGCCAAACAAAAAACAATCGGATCGTAATTACAGAGCGCCACATAACCCATACAGGCACGCAAAATTTCGCTCGATTTCTTCGGCTCAACTTCAGTCAGAATGTCCTGCATGAAATAGAGATAGTTAGGCAAATTCTGGCGATCGAATTTTTCTTCGAAGTTGTAGCGACTCTCTTCAAGCGAAAAATCCTTATCCTTCACAAAATAATTGACCGCGCTCGAAACCGAGAGATTGTCGTCGCTTGTATTCAGGCTGACGCCGCCAATCGCCTCGAAATATCTGCGTATGGCATCATAATTGACTGAATAGGAAAAAATACCATGATGGGCAACGAATGGCTGTTCTCGCCGACCTTTCACATAATTTTTGTCGGTAAAACCTTTGTCGGAGGAAATCAAAACAAGTTTCTGCTTAGATATTTCAAGCAAGTTGGAAATACACTTAAACGCCCCAAGCGGAAAAATCAAACTAGCATTCTCAAAGTCGCGACAGTAACTTTTCAAAACATCATTCAAACGAGCATCATCATAGAAATCCCGCGCTGCTTCCAAATAATTTTCATGCTTTTCAAGTTTTTCGAATTTGAATTCGGAACTTTTACTTTCAAAATCTTTGCGCAATTTGAAATTATGACGAGCCTCATACAGCTTGCCGTCCTGAATTTGAAAAGCGTCTTGCTTGATTGAATCGAAAAAATAATTTGCGATTGCGATGAGAGGATTTAGACAATCGTCTTTTTCGAGCAGATTACGCTCTTCCAGCCCATTTTGCGTGAACGCACGAAGCTCGCGGTCATCCATCGGAGAAAAAACCGCGAACTCGAGAATTCCCTCATCAAGAAAGGGTTTCAGCTTGGGGTTTTGCAGCCAGGAAGAGGGATTATCGACAGTAAAATCAGCCATGATATATCGCAGCTTCAATTTACGAAAATGTTCAAAATACTTGCGGCGTTTTTTCAGCTCCCTGAGCAAATAGAAGCTGAAACAGCCGCTGCCGGCCGCCATTTCCAGAATGTAAAGAGGCTTCTCGAAATCAAGATGCTGCGCATAATCATTTAAGAAGGAAATGATCAGATCGGCATAGCAATCAGCTATAAATGGATTACTTGTGGGATAAAACGGTATCTGATTCCAGGCTGAGATACTGGCATTTTGATAATAATCTTCCAGGAATTTCCAGATTCTGGAATCTGAAAGCCTGACGTTCTCTTCCACAAAGGCGTATTCGATTTTCTGGGATTCCGTATTGGGCAGCCCTTCGGCTGTTTCATTATTCATTCAATTTCCCCATTGCGGCAAAGACTGATTTATTTCTTCGCTCCCCGCATCGCAGCTTGCATCTTGGCGTAAAATTCTTTTGTGCGCAGGGCTTGCGGAGAGTTCGCGCCCAGTTCTTTTGTGCGTATAGCCAGAGCGTCCTTAAAGAGCGGCTCTGCCAGTTTGTATTTACCTTCTCCTGTGTAAAGCATGGCCAGAGTCGTCATAACCTCAGCTGCCGAAAGACTGTCGGCGCCGAAATGGCTCGATTTGATGGACAGAGATTTCTTGAAGAGTCCCTCTGCCGCAGCCGGAGAGCCGTTCATCGTATAAACTGTTGCTTGCAACTTATAGATGTCGGCGCTTTCCACCGAGTCTGGTCCGAATTTAGCATTGGAAATTCGCAAAGCTTTATCCAGTGCAGTTAACGCTTCTTTCTTTCTTTGCTCGAGCATATAAATTTCGCCGCGATCCTGCCAAACCTGGACCAGATCGGGATCATCCTTGGACATGCAATCGGCAGCTTGCTCCAGATAAGTCAGCGCTTTATCAAGCTTTTTATCCTGCAAATTGATTTTAGCAAGCCCGTAATAAACATCTGAAAGTCCATGTTTTTGATCGGCAGGCGCATTTGCCAGAACCGATTCAGCGTCTGCAAGCGCCAGGCTTGCATCATCCACCTGCCCAAGTTGCAAGAGTGCTACGGCCATTTGAGCCTTGGTTCTTGCTATGTCATAAGAGCTGGCACCAAGTCGTTGCTGCGTTGCAAGCAATTTGCTGTAAGTATCTTTGGCTTGATCGAACTTATCGGCCTGCATATAAACATTTGCTTGCATGGGCAGAACTTTCAAAAGTTCGTCATCGCTGGCCGCAGCTCCCAACGCCTTGTTCAAGGTCTCTTCGGCGCCTTTGTAATCCTCGGTGCTGAGCTGACTCTGTGCTTTGCTCGAGAGCGCAGCGGCCGAGCCGCTGCCCTTAGTCGGACCGGCGTGCAAAGGCAGGGCTGCCGGATCTACAGCGTCCGGTTTTGGACCGTGCATCATTGAAGCCGCCAGAGCAACTAGTATCACGGCAGCGAGTCCGCCACCGACCAGAAGCTTGAGCTTGCCACCACCATCGGTGGCAGCTACAGAACTATCCGCTTTAGCTCCGCCTTTCTCGGCAGGCGCCAGCTCCCGACCTGCATTTGGAGCGGGCATTGCATAATTATCCTTGTTCGGACTGGAAACAACAGCTCCAAGGGCCAGAGACACACCCGTATTCGATTCAAGAGCGGGCGCAGTGCCCATAGGAGCTTTAGCCCCCTCTGCCGAGTCTTGAACTTGCTCTTGCCCGGCACTAGCTTCGCCTTTGCTCCCCTCTTTTTCACTTGCAGGCGGACCTGCATATTGCGTGGCATTCATGCCTGGACGCTTTAACTGATCGGTAACAGCGTCATATGCCACAACTTGGCCGGAATCGGGAGGGACTGAAAAAAGCTTGTTGGCGCTGCTTGGCGTGCCGCCGCGCACAATTTCCAGAGCTTCGCGAAATTCAGTCATATTCTGAAAACGATCTTCCGGTTGTTTAGCGATTGCCTTAAATACGGCGCTTTCCAGCTTTTCTGAAAGTCCAAGCTCCGGACAGATATCGGAAAAACTGCCAGGCAGGTCGTTTACTTGCTTGTACATACACTCCATGGCATCGCGACCGCCGAAAACCGGGCGGCCGGTAACAGCTCTGTACAAAACACAACCAAGCGAATAAATATCGGAGCGCTGATCAAGCTCTTTGCCCCGGCATTGCTCCGGGCTCATATAAAGCGGACTTCCGAAAACTTCGCCGGTATGAGTCAACTGCTCGGCACCGTCCGGTTGCAAAAGCTTGGCAATTCCGAAGTCCACGATTTTCAGAACATCGGTATGACCCTCATATTCAATCAGCATAATATTTGCAGGCTTGAGATCTCTGTGAATAACGCCTTTTGAATGAGCATGAGCAAGTGCCGAGCAGGCTTGAATGAAAATAGGTACAGTTCTTTCCTGCGACAGGCTGCCCGATTCCTGCAAAATTGTTGCCAGACTTTTCCCTTCCAGATAGTCCATGACCAGAAAAGGAATGCCCTTGTCTGAAATCCCGAAATCATAAACAGTCGGAATATTCGGATGATTCAAAGCGCTGGCTGCCTGGGCTTCCTGTTGAAATCTTTTCAGTGCGGCAGCGCTTGAAACCAGGTGAGGCAGAAGCATTTTGATCGCCACAATCCTTTTCATGAGATTATGACGCGCTTTGTAGACCTTTCCCATGCCGCCATCGCCAAGCGTGCCCAAAATTTCGTAACGCTCGGCAAAAATATCGCCTGCTTTGGGCTCTTTGCTGATCGGAGTCAAGAGGGTGCCGTCTTCAGGACAGAGTTCTAGGTTGCCCGGAAACTCACCGCCACAAAGCACACAAGCTTTCTTGGACTGCTCTAGTTCTTCCTGGGCCGCCACCCGCCTCTCCTTTTCAACCACAGATTGCTTCCATATATTGTAAGGGTTGCGAAGCCGTCCGTTGCTATTGCATCAGGGAGTAAACTAGTCAAAATAGCAGAAAAGCGAATTTCAATAGCAGCAAATGCAAGACCCCGGCAGCTTAACAAGCATCAACGCCAAACGCAGAGAAAGGCTTAATACACTTTGCGCTCTGGGCTCAGCCCTTGTTTGCCTGCTAATTCCTTTAAGCGCAATTCTGGGCTCACAGAGCCACTTCGGCAAGATTAGCGACTTTCCGGAATATTATGCCGCTGCAAAAATGATCTGC
>JAIEPM010000269.1 GCA_019748395.1 Candidatus Obscuribacterales bacterium | reverse complement strand
CCCTGTTCTTCCGGTGTGCCGCGGCCGGTTTTGCCGAGCACGCCTGTGGAATGCGATTCATCGACATAGAGCATGGCGCCGTGTTTGCGCGCCAGCTCCACCATGGCAGGCAAATTGGCCGTGTCGCCTTCCATGCTGAAAACACCGTCGGTGACGATAATTTTGACCCGGTAATTTTCTTTTTCGTCGGCTTCCAGCCATTCTTTCAATTGGGCGAGATCGTTGTGGTTGTATGCTTTTGCGTCGGTGCTTTTGACTGCGATACGGCAGAGTCTCACACCATCAATTATGCTGGCATGATTTAGTTTGTCGCTGTAAATGATGTCCTTGTAGTCTTTGTGTCCAAGGTCGCTTCCGAGCATGGCGTTGAAAAATCCCTCATTGGCTGCCCAGCAAGAAGAGAAAAGGATGCTGTCCTCTGTTCCAAGAAACTCGGCTATTTTTAATTCCAGTTTGCGATGTAAGGGCTGGGTGCCGCAAATGAAGCGGACTGAAGCTAATCCGTAACCGTATTCTTCAAGACCTTTTTTTGCGGCTGCCACAATGTAAGGATGATTGGCCAGACCGAGATAATTGTTTGAGGCAAGCATCACGCAATCTTTGCCGTCAACTTGCACCACACCGCCCTGTCTTCCATCGAGCGCCACTTCATATTTATATGTTTTTTCGCTTTTCGCTTTCTCGAGCTCTTTGCCGAGATCTGCATATAGCGAACTCAAGTGACTTCCCTTGCTTGTTGAAACTGTCATGGCAATTTTCCTTCTTAGGCTTGTGTTCCGTCCGGGCTGAAGATGAGTTTTAGCTCTTCCCCCGAACCGAGAACGCTGAATGCTTTTTCGTATTCATCTAATTTATAAAGCTTTTGAGCCACCACTTTTTCCAGCTTGCTCTTCAGATCAAGCCTGTCCGAGCGAATTAAGCTCAGCATGGTTTCCCAGGTGCTGAACATTTTGCGTCCGAAGATGCCTTTTACAGTGACGCCTTTCCAGATGACACCATTGGCGATGTCAAAGCTGGGCAGGGGTTGTCGCGCGATGCCGAGCAGAATTACCTGTCCGCCGTTGCGAACAATCTTGAAAGCATCGTCGTATGCAGGCAGCGAGCCGGACATTTCAAGAACCACATCTACGCCGTTTGAATTTGATTCCAGTTTGTTTACCAGCGAGTGAAGCTGCCCTGAGCCTTTTGAAACATCGACAAAGTGGTCGGCGTGAAACTCGGCAGAAAGAGCCTGGCGTCTTTCAAGATCGGCTGCTTCCGTAACATAGATCCTGGTAGCACCGAAAGCGCGACAGAGGAAAGTGGACATCAACCCCAGCGGTCCTGCTCCCAGAATTGCCACCGACTTCCCGGCGACATCGGCTTCCTGAACTGTGTGAACCGCGTTGCCGAAGGCATCGAGCATGGCGCCGATGCGAGGCGATATCTGGCTTGTGTCGCCGTTTTTGCCCAGTAATATAACGTTCTTATAGGGCACCACCACAGATTGAGCAAAGCAACCATCGAGGTGAACACCTTTGACTTTAACGCCGGTACATATATGTTCGTTGCCGGTGCGGCAGAGTGAACAGTGCCCGCAGGAAAGATGCATTTCGGCAGTGACATAATCACCCTTTTGAATCAGCATATGATTAGGCACGTCTAAAGCCATATCATGTACGCCCGGTCCGAGTTCTTCCACAATGCCGCAGAATTCATGCCCGACTACAATCGGTCTGTAGTCTGCTGCCGAAGCGAGGTAGCGTTGCATTTCTTTGCGAATGCCTTCGCTTTTAGCACTGTTGTAAATACTTTTATCCGTACCGCAAACAGCCGTTGCCAGCACTTTGATTCTGACTTCGCCGAAGCCCGGCTTTGGAACCGGGTGTGTTTCTTTAAGACTGAAACCGTCTGCAGCGAGGTTTTCCTTTATAAGGCATTTCATTTCTTGCTTGGACTCCGACTTGATTTTGCTATCTGCAGCAGCGCTGGTCTGCATTGTTTACTCCTTACTAAGATGCGAGTAAAAGCGTATGTAACAGATGCACAATGTACTTCAATCGGGGCGATATCTACAACCCGTCGAGTTTTAGAGCGTATAGCAATCAAGATCTGCGGAAAACCGCTGCCAATTAGCGTTTGTTAAGTTGCCAAGTATTCCGGGCTGCTTTAGATTGGACTCGTCGTCAACAATTTCTTTATTTTTTACAGGTGGTCATTATGGGATTAGGACAGAACTCTGGTGATATGAATTTCGAGCCCGCTGAGAACAGGAGTCTGGATCTTTCCCTGAGCACAATCGCCGAGCAATCGATCGTAAATACGATCATGCAAGGCGGAGCCGGTGCCGAAGAAATGAGTGATGGCGGACTGCGTTTCATTCGCTATCTGCTTTCCATATCGCGCGCCGCTCGCTTCGGCTTCCTGCCAAACTTCAGGGATCTTGAAGCAGTGCGTGAAATTGCACGACAATTCATTCGATACTGTGGCAGCGCTGCTGTAGCGCTCTACACCATGAATCAAGTTCTGGAAGGCGAAGCCTACGGAACGCGATAAGTTCGAAAAATTTGGTTCGGCTGGGGCGGTGCGTATCAGGCGCCGCCCTTTTTTATTGACTTTGAAGCTCTTAAGCCGCTTGAAAGCGCCTCAGAGCGGGTAGGTATTGAAAGGTCGGGCGTTTTTGAGGAGCGCTTTTTGATGACTGAAAAATCTGCCGCCACAGCCGTTACTCATGTGCGCCGACTGTCCTGGCGGGCCCAACTTAAAGAATCCAGAGCCTTTTTTGCCTGCTTTTTGCTTTTCTTTTTTATGGGCTTATTCAGCGGATTATTCACGGCTCTGACAACTCCGTTTTTCCAGTTTTTCATGCCTCTGGGATTGCCGGTCTATTTTATTACCGGATTGCTTTTTTCTATTTCAGTAGTTTATTCGCTTCGTTTTGTAGATCGTAAGTTTTTCGGCGCCATGAAGTACGGCATACTGGCTGTTGAAGACCGCGTTATTTCCGGTGATTGCCGCACTCAAACGGCAGATCTTGAAAAACTTGTAGCCGGTTATTTGAAATTGAAGCGTCTTGAGGCTGCTGATTTTTACAGCAAGAAACTTCTAGAAGCTTCCAACTGCGGCGGAAATTCGCCTTTGAAGCTATCCGACTGGATGATCACGACTGAAGCCTGGGTTTCCAGCCAGGACTATATTAAAAGCTGGAATTACAAATTGTTGTGGCTTTTCGAAACCCGAGGCGTATTGACATTGAGCCCCGACAAAATTGATTTTAAGAGCGCCAAAATCAATTTTACCTGCCATCCTTCCCACATTGTCGAGTTGGAAATTAAGCGGCATCCGCTCTGGCTGAAGCCAATTCCTTATCGATATATTGCGATTACAATCAATGAATTCGGTCAACGACAGAAGTTCATTTTGACCCCCAGTTTCGCTCAAACAGACACTGTTTTTGACGGCAACAAGCTTGTTGATGTCTGGTATGAAAGACTCAAGAAATTGAAAAACAAAACAAATCCATCCGCCGGGCTTCCGGACTGGATGCGCGATTTGCATAATTGATTTTGACTGCTTCTAGGTTATTTGCCGGCCGCAGTCTGTGCGGCTTTAACTTCTTTGAGAAAATCGGGCGGCTCGCGATAACCTTCAATTCTGGCCAGAACTTTGCCGTTGGCTTTGAAAACCATAACCGTGGGAAAACCCTGAATTTGAAAGTTCTTCGCAATTTCAGTACCGGCAGCACCGTCTTCGGCGTTTACTTTCATCAGCACGAAGTTTTTTGAAATATAGTCTTCGACTTCCGGGTTGTGAAAAGTGTTCTTATCAAGAACCTTGCACCAGCCGCACCAGTCCGTGTAAACGTCGGCTAGGATCAGTTTGTTTTTCGCTTTGGCCGCTGCTTTGGCGGAGTTTACATCCATCCAGGCCAGTTTGCCTTCACTTGCGATTACAGCAGGGATTTTTACTTTTGCAGCTTCTTTATTAGGACCGACGCTTTTGCTGCCCGGAATTTTGAGATTCATGGAGCTGTTCAATAGAGGTGGATTCTTTGTGAGCTGCGGATAACGGTCCTTATTGGCTTCAATGATGCTTTTCAGCATTTCTTTTACCGGGCGCGAGCTTTTTTGATCTTTTAGAGCCCGGGCTGAAATGCCCCAGAGTGTCTCACCGGTTTTAGGCTTATAGTTGTCGCCGATGGCTCCTTCTGAGCTTGTTGCGGCAATTGCGACAGCCAAGGACGATAACGCCGTCAGAGCTGCAAACAAGATGTACTTGATTTTCTTCATTTACTGATTCCCTTTATCTTTGAATCATTCTTTGAACTCAACAAGATCTCTCGAATGATTTTAATCGGCGGTGTTCCCGTGGACATAACTCGATCGTGAAAATCTTTAAGGCTGAAGTCTTTTCCTTTTGCCTTTTTATAGTCATCTCTCAGCGCAATCAGCTGAAGTTTACCAAGAGTGTAAACAAGATAGGTGGGATCCATGGTGCCGCGCTTGGCTTCGCGTTCGGCGTTGGACTTTTCTTGATAGCCTTCTTTTTCAAAGAAGCTTATGCCTTCGGGTAAGGTCATGCCCCGGGTATGCATGCGAATACCGACAATGTAGCGGCAGCAGCGAAGCAAAGCATCATGCAGCATGGTCATTTTTAGCTTCTTATCGCCGTTTTCCAGTCCTTCTTCAAGCATCATTTGCTCGCAATAATGAGCCCAGCCTTCCACATTTGAGTTGCAGCCAAGTATTTTGGCGGCTTTGGAAGGCGCCTTCCGATTCCATAAACCTTGCACGTAATGCCCGGGAAAAGCCTCGTGAACGCTTGTATTCAAAACATCGTAAGTGCAAAATGCCCTCATGTGCTCTTCAATGCGCTCCGGCTTCCAGTCGGCTTCAGGCAGCGTCACGTAGTAATAGGCTTCTTTTGCTTTTTCTTCAAACGGACCGGGTCCATCCATGGCTGCAAAAGTCAGGGCCCGCATAAATGGAGGGGTTTCGGCAACTTTAAGATTGTCTTGCGAAGGAATAGTGATGATCTCATGGTCCCGGCAAAAATCCTTGAGTTGCTTCAGCACGGCTGAAACAGAGCTGACAAGTTTATCCGGCTTACAATGATCACTTGATATAGATGTGAATACATCCATTGCCGATTTGCCTGGATCTATCTCTTTGGCGGTGCTGACGAATTCCTCCTGCAAGCGTTTCAACTCTTTTTCGCCCCGCTTCAAGAGCTCGTCTATGCTTGCCTCTTCCATTTCGTCAAAAAGCAATTTCTTTCTGTAAATGTCTTCGCCCAGAGCAAAGTTGCCGTTTGATTCGGGCAGTAATATTTCTTTGAGAAATTTCTGGTAATCCTTTAATTGTTCTATTACTTCTTTATTGCTTGCTTGAAATTCAGACTGAAGTTCTTTGTCGCCGACCGACTTGAATTTTTCATTTACTGAATTCTCGAAGAAGTCGATTATTCCCGGTATTTGCTCGATGGCTACTTCGGTGAATATGCGGGGTGGATTTTTCAGGTTAGTCTTGCCGT
This sequence comes from Candidatus Obscuribacterales bacterium, assembly GCA_019748395.1. Taxonomy (GTDB): domain Bacteria; phylum Cyanobacteriota; class Vampirovibrionia; order Obscuribacterales; family Obscuribacteraceae; genus JAIEPM01. The sequence goes on along the minus strand of JAIEPM010000269.1, from coordinate 5,728 downwards.
TTTTTAGAATTGTTCCGATTTTCTTCTCTCTGGCAATGACTGATTTCAACCGCTCTGAAAGTGGTGCAAAGTCCCTGGTCATCAAATCGTAAATCATCGAACTGGCGCCAGAGCTGTACATGTCCGGATTTTTCTGCCAGCTTTTTCGTTCTTCCAGATCTAATAGGTCCGAGTTTATATGTGACTTGATGAGTTGCAGATCAATGCGGCTCTGCTCTGATAAGCTCTCGCTTTTGAGAGATTCAAACTTGGTTTTGAAGGCTTTTAATTCGGCAATTTCTGCGGCAATGTCGGCGGCCGAGTGTTCGGCAGCCATGGCGTCATACTGGTGAAATCCAAGAACCGTTCCCCAGTCTGGATTGGCGCGGAAAAGAAAGTCGAAGAACTTATCCTGAATTTGCTTGAAATCAGCTTCTTCGTTTTGAACGCTTTCGATAGCTGCAACTCTATTTTCTTTTGTTTGGCTCATTTCATTTGCTGAATGAGCCTCTGTTCCGGACAGTAGAAGCAAGCAGAGGGTTGCCATTTGTTTTTGCGCAGCTGTAAATAAATAGGATTTGGTTTTCAAAGCTTTAGCCTCTCTGTACTTGTCATTAGTCCGATGGCAGCGTTTCTAGAGTCAATTTAGAGGACTCTCAATGTCACGAGTCTGGCAGATTATCGCAAATTAAAGCCCCTGGAAGCCCCTGCCGGTGCCCGGCCTGGCGTCGGGCTTGCAAAGTGATAAGGCTGAAAGCCGCAAGGAAGCACGAGTCCGGAAGACTTTGGCTTGTGTGAAGCTTCAATAAGCACAAAGCGTCATTATCTTTAAAGATGAGATATACCCCCGAGCCTACCGGCTAAGATTTACTGCGTCGAATTCTCAGGATACTCAAATGCCAGGTCCCTACGACATCTTTGTCTTGGTGAAACAAGTCCCGGATCAAAGCTCGAAAGCGGGCATCAATCCGGACGGAACAATTGATAGAGCTAAAGCTAAGCGCATGCTCAATCCTTTTGATCGCTATGCTTTGCAAGCTGCTCTTTATACGAAGAAGCATTATGGCGGCCGCGTTACTGCCGTATCCATGGGCCCGCCGGCTGCCAATGAAATTTTGCTGGAAGCTCTGGAGCATGGTGTTGATCGCGGCGTGCTGCTATCAGATCGTCGCTTAGCTGCATCAGACACTCTTGCCACAGCTTACGCGCTGCACAAAGTCATCAAATGGCTTGGACCTTTTCATCTGATTTTTTGCGGTTTGCAAACCACCGACGGTGACACGGCGCAGGTTGGTCCTCAGTTAGCCGAGCGCCTTGATTTGCCGCAGGTCACTTACTGCGAAGACTTTGAGATTGAAAACGATCGTGCTAAGGCTCGCCGTATCATCGAAGGCGGCATTCAGCATGTGAAGTCGGACATGCCGCTTCTAGTTACTGTTGCCAACTCTTATCATCCCCTTGAATATAAAGCTTTCCGGGGCGCATGGAAGGTGCAGTGGCTGCAGCGTCATCCGGAAGAATTGAAAAAATACATCACTGTAATCGACCTGGATACAGTTTCTGCAGACCCAGAGCGCTGCGGTCTGAAAGGATCTCCGACCATCGTTGCTCATACCGACAAAGTCGGCGACATCGGCGGTAATTGCAAAATGTATGAAGGCGCTTCAACTCATGACCTCGTCAGCGAAGTCATTAAGGCAAGCAATATCAAGGAATTTGTAAAAGCATGAGCTCTGGCGAAACAGAAAAGAAAGATACAGCAGAAACGGCTTTGCCGGTGCATGAAACCCCGCGGGGCAACGTGCTTGTCGTTGCTGAGCAAATTCAAGGTGAATTGCAGCCCGTAACCCTGGAGCTGCTCGGTGCAGCTACGATGCTGGCCGGCAAACTGGGCACTAAAGTGCTTTGCGTGGTTATGGGTTACAAGCTTGGCGATATTCCCCAGAAGCTGGTGCATTATGGGGCCGATACCGTTTATGTCGCAGACAATGAAGATCTGGCAAATTATCGCACCTTGCCTTACCGCAGAGTTCTGATTGATTTGCTTGAGTCCATGCCTGAGCCGCCTCACGTAACACTGCTGGGTTCAACCACAACAGGGCGAGATCTGGCGCCGCGCATTGCTGCTCATTTTGAAACCGGCTTAACTGCCGATTGTACTGAGTTGGACATCGGACCTTACGAGCATAAAAGCAAGGTCGATCCTACTAAACTGGGCTTGTATCCAGATTGCTTGTATGCGATTCGGCCAAGCTTCGGTGAAAGTCTCAAAGCCAGAATCCTTGGACCCTGGAAAAACCCGCAGATGGCAACAACTCGCCCCGGGGTGATGGTTCCTCTGAAAATGGACGCAAATCGCGCCGGAGAAATTGTTTCGATTCCGGTTAATCTCAAGCCTGAAGACTACCGCTTGCAAATTGAAAGAGTAGTTCGCGAAGTTTCGAAGGGACTTAAGCTGACAGAGGCAGATGTGATCATCGCCGGTGGTTTCGGTATGCAAAATGCCGATGGTTTCAACATGCTGCGTGAGCTGGCAGCCTGTTTTGAGAACTCCGCAATCGGAGCTTCTCGTAAAGTTGTCGACCTTGGCTGGATTCCTTACGAAAACCAGGTAGGACAAACAGGCAAAACGGTGCGTCCCAAGTTGTACATTGCATGCGGAATTTCCGGTGCAATTCAGCATCGCGTCGGTATGTCTAAATCCGGAACTATTATCGCCATCAATAAAGATCCTGATGCGCCGATCTTCAAGTTCGCGCATCACGGCATAGTTGGTGATGTATATCAGGTAGTTCCTGAATTGATCAAAGCGTTTAAAAAAGAAGCAAAGTCTGAGCAGGGGGTAGAATCCGTTGTCCACTCGCATTGAGTATGATGTACTTCTCGTTGGCGGTAGCCCGTCCAATTTGACTTTGGCATATCGTTTGCTTGAGCTTGCCAAAGAAAGCGGCAAAGAACTTACTATCGCTATTCTCGAAAAGGGTAAAGAATTCGGTTCGCACATTTGCAGTGGTGCCGTTTCGCATCCTCACGTGATCGAGAAAGTTTGGCCCAATTACAAAGAAATGGGCTTCCCGATTGAGGCTGTTTGCAACGACAGCAATATGTCTGTACTCGGCACGGAAAAGAAGTGGGATCTGCCACCCAATCTTTATCCCAAAACTTTCGATAAGAGCGGCTATTTTGTTTTGACCCTGAGCAATGTCGTGGCCTGGATGGCTCAAAAAGTTCAGGAGAAAGCCAAGGAAGTTCCAAACGTAGCCCTTGATCTTTTCAACGGCTTTTCGGCGCACAGCGTAGTTTTTGAAAATGGTCGTGTTGCCGGTGTTTCAGTTGTTGAAAAACCGCAGAGCGATGAAGATTATGTGTTCGGCAAAATAATTTGCTTTGGCGATAAAGGCTTCGTATCACGCGATGTCATCGACAAATACAATTTGAGAGATTGCCCGCAAATTTGGTCTGTCGGTGTGAAGGAAGTCTGGCAGGTCAACGAAGACTATGCAGGCAAAGTCTGGCACACCCTGGGTTATCCGCTTCTGGAAGGAACTTTCGGCGGCGGCTTTGTTTACGGTATGAAAGACAAACGTCTTACTATCGGTATGGTTATAAGTTTGGACAGCAAAGATCCAAACATGAATCCGCAATTGAAATTGCAAGAGTACAAAAAGCACCCATGGATTCAGTCCATGATTGCGGGCGGTAAGCTTCTGAAATACGGGGCAGCTTTGCTTCCCGAAGGCGGCTATTACAGCCTGCCTAAGAAGTTCGCTGTGCCGGGAGCGATTTTGCTTGGTGATGCGCTCGGAGTTCTTAACGTCAAAAATCTGGCCGGCATCGATCGCTCCATGGAATGCGGTCGGGTTGCAGCCGAATTAATTGCGGACATTTTTGCTAAGGGTGGAGATTTCACGGAAGAGGCTCTGGCACCTTATCAGAAGACTCTGGAAAATTCTTTCGTAATCAAAGAGTCTTACCACGATCGTTATTTCCGCTGGACTTTCATGGAAAATCCGCGCCTCTTGGGACAGTACATCCCGAAAGTTGCAAAAGGTGTGGACAGCGGACATCCTTTGCTCGGTACTATAAAAGCCGGTTTCCCGAACCCCTTCCAGGCCGCCGGCGATGCCTTGCGTGCTCTTGGTTTGATGGAACAGGGCAAGGATATCGGACCGATCAAATATCAAGCCGATTACAAGCATATTGTTGCCGACTTCACGCCTCCCAAAATGGACGAGCCGAAGTTCGACAAAGCAACAGTTTATTCGCGTGCTGATGCTGTTTTCTTTGCCGGTCCCAAGTATCACGAAGGCAATATTCATATCGATGAATATAATGCCGACACTTGCGTGAAGTGCATCAAGACTTACGAAGGTCTTGGAAAAACAACACCTTGTGTAGCAGATTGCACGGCGGAAGTTCATCGAGTCGACATCGTTGCTGATTTGCGTAAGCACGGTATGTCTCTGGAAAACTGTATCCAGTGCCGTACTTGTGAGATTGTTTGTCCTGAAGTAAACCTTCGTGTTCGCCCAACCGAACAGGGCAGCGGACCGGACTTCATGGGTCTTTAATCTCAGTTTCCAGTCAAAATTCACTTGACATGAATGGCTGCTGCCATCATAGTAATGGAAGTCACGGGGGCTGCCGCTTAGGCAGCTACGAGCTGTTTTTTACTAAGCTGCTTTCAGGTCAGGTTCAAATACATTTCCGTTTGCCTCATTGGCGTCTGCTTTGGCACTTGAGGTTGTAGGGAGAAACTCATGTCGAAAAGTCTTTCCGCTGCCGCTCTGGCAGAGAATCCTTCTTCAGCTGCAAAAACTATTGCAGAAGATCCCTTACTTGTGTATGAATCGCAGTCTGTCGGTCGCGAGTTTCTCGCGTTTGTACCGACCGGTGATGAACGGCGAGATATCGAAGCCCGTCGCAGTGAAAGCATTATTCGCTCATGGCGTGGCAAGCCGGTAGCTCGCTGTGAGCAAGCCAGTTATACGCTGCGCTCTGAAATGAAACATGCACGAAACTTTGAAACCGAGCGGGTAATGAACAGCGAAAAAATGTTTTTTGTTGTTCTGTCCGTAATGGTTTTGCTGCTTGGCTCGATTTTTGTTTACTTTGTCATGAACTTTCCTTTCTGAACCTTTAGCCTTTCGCCCGCTTTTATCTTCAGTATTGCTGCTTTCCGACGCCGATTTTTCTGCGTCTATATACTAAAATATGCCTGTAGCAATAAGCGGGCCGGCAATGGACACAACGCCTGAAAAATCAGAGTTCTGGGAGAACCTTTACCAGAGCAAAAAAACTCCCTGGGATCTGGGTAAGGCGGCACCGCCTTTGCAAACCTTTCTCAAATCGCCTTATGCTGTCAGTCCCGGCAAGATGGCTGTTCTCGGCTGTGGTCGGGGCTATGAATGTTTGCTTTTTGCCAGAGCCGGTTTTGAAGTGACCGGTATCGACTTTGCACCATCTGCGGTGCAAGAAACAAGCCGTAAATTTCAAGAAGCCGGACTTCTCGGCACGCAAGGTTACTTGCTGGAGCGCAGCTTCTTTGATATTCAAGAGTATTTCGGCTATTACGATTATATTCTTGAACACTGTGCATTTTGTGCAATTGAGCCGAGCCGTCGCCGAACTTATGCCTGGACTGTTCGAGATCTCTTAAAACCCGGCGGCAAGTTCATCGCTCTCTGGTGGCTGGTGCCGGAACGCGCAGGCGGTCCGCCTTTCCATGTGCATAAGAGTGAGATCTTTG
>JAIEPM010000383.1 GCA_019748395.1 Candidatus Obscuribacterales bacterium | reverse complement strand
AGGCTGCTCATGACGGCGCAAAATCCAAACCGTTACACTGCCCCCTGGATTTTCGGCATCAGCAATATTCCTTACGGAGTTGCCGGTACTTATGCCGGTGTGGCCGTGCCCTTTTTGCTGCGCAAAGCCGGGTTGCCTGTGGAAACCATTGCCATCGTCGGGGCTATTGCTTTCTTGCCTGCTGCTTATCAACTCTTCTGGGCGCCGGTGCTTGATCTGGGCATAAGGCGACGCAGCTGGCTGATTTTATGCGCTACTCTTGGAGCTGCACTGCTTGCCTTAGGCATGTTTATCAAAGTGCCGGAGCACTTGTTTGAATACCAGGTTTTGCTGGTTCTCGGTCAGGCTCTTGTCGGTCTGGTTGCTTCTTGCAACGGCGCTCTTGTTTCTACAAGCGTCGATCCTGCAAAGCGAGGTCAGGCTGCAGGCTTTGTTAATGCTGCTAATTTAGGAGCTGCCGCTCTGGGTGGGGGGCTTGTACTCAGTCTGGCAAACTCAGTTTCGACAACGGCTGCTGCTGTAGCACTATTCTTATGCACGGCTTTGCCTTCGCTGGCTGCTCTTTTAATAAAAGAACCGCCACCCTTGAAAGATCCGATTCTTGAACATCTGGCTAATATGCGCCGCGAAGTCTGGCATGCCGTAAAAGCCAGAAGAGGCTGGACCGGTCTTTTGTTTTGTCTTTCCCCTGTTGGAACAGTGGCTTTGACAAATTTGTTTTCCAGTTTAGGCAGCGATTATCATGTATCCAATCAGGTCGTGGAGCTTGTCACCGGCTATGGTGGCGGTTTTATTACTGCGGCCGGGGCTCTTGCCAGTGGATACATCCTTGATCGAGCCGATCGCCGAAAGCTTTATCTGGCTTGCGGAGTTTTAACTGCAGTCTGCTGCACGGCTATGGCGCTTGCGCCTATTAATCCGAGCACTTATGTGATCGGCATCACCGTTTATTTGTTAATTGCCGGACTGGCATATGCCGCATTCTCTGCCGTGGTTTACGAAATTGTCGGTACCGCAGGGAGTACTGCTTCCACGCTTTACTCGGTTTTCCCGGCCGCCGGAAACCAGGCTATTGCTTACGTGTTGTTTCTAGATGGGCAGGCCCATCATGCATTTGGAACAAGAGGTCTGCTCTGGGCAGATGCTTGTTTGAATATCGCAGGCGTGATTATTCTCTTGCTCCTTTTGAGAGTGGTTTTTCCGGAAACAAGTCGAAAAGCTGCAAAGCTGCCGATCGGCTCTGGGGAGCTAAGTATTCCTTCAGCTGAAGCTCTAGAAAGTCCGGTGCTGCTGGCTGCGTCAGCCAAAGACTGAACTTATGCTTTTGGCGTTTTGAGACCTTTCAGTTCTTCGAGTTTTTTGAGCAGCAATTCGTGTTCTTTGCTCTTTGCACCTAGGCATTTGGTGAAAATTTCAATTGAATTTTTGTAGTATGACTGAGCCGCGGCATAGTCTTTCTTCTCTTTTAAATAGTCGCCGATGTGGGCTGCAGCCCAGGCCGTGCTTGGACTGATGAATTGAGGGGAGCTTTCAAATGCCTTTTTATAAGCGTTTAACGCCTCCTTCATTCTTTTTTCCTTGAAATAGATGTCGCCTTCGGCAAGATCGACTTCTCTTTGAAAACTCTCTGCCGGGCAGTGTTTCCTTGCTAAATTCAGGTAATGATGGGCTTCCCTGAAGAGTTTGCAAGCGGCGGCTTGTGTAGCAGCTTCATAGTAAAAGCGATTGTCCTCGCTTAGTCCGCTTTTCATGCTGTATTCCAGAGCTCTAGCGTAGTGCTTATGAGCTTCTTTGCTCTTCGCTTCGATTGCAAGAGCAAGAGCATATATGCTCTCCAGCCGGGCAAGTAAAAGTAGCATTTGAGGATGGAGCTTCGGTTCTGCTTCCATGGCGGCGCGAAGTTCTTCGCATAAGGCTTTCGATTCCACCGTTTTCTTGCAACGGAGAAAGGCTTCTGCCAAGAGTATTTCTGCGCTTATGCGATCAAGTGAAAGTATTTCCTTGTTTTTGAAATTCTCCTGAAAAACCTTTCTTGCTTTCTCCGCTTCCATTTGTGAGCCGTAATTTAGGATCAGGTCGCCCAGAATACACTGGTGAAGCCCTGGCGCCTTTGTGCTTGTTTTTAGAGCCAGTTCTATAACCTGCTCTGCCTTCTTTAAGTCACCGGATTTTTCGAGCTGTTTATAAAGCCACGCCAGGGAATAGCTTGCACCGGGAAATTCATCAACAGAAGCGGGCTCGATGCCGGAGTCGAAGATTCTTCTTGCTTCCAGGAAATGTTTGTTGCTCAGATCAAATTTGCCTGCATGCTCGTAAATATCTCCCAGCTCGGATTCAACGCAACAAAGCAATAGCTTTCTCAGCTGCGCTTTGCTTTGCTTTTCAGCCACTTTTTTGAGTTCTTCCAGGCATTCGATTGCGGCTTCTTGACGTCCGTCTTTGTTAAGCGTTCGGGTTTGCTCAATATAATCATTGAAAACTTCGCCGATTTGGAAAGATCTTTTCAGCAAAACGATTTCTCTAAATGCTGCTTGCATCAGGGGCAGATTCCGAGAGTTGCGGGCGATATTCATTTGGTTTGAGTATGCCGAGAGCAAAAAATTGCGCTTTTCGCTTTGACCACCGGCAGACTTTGCGAAGTCTATTTTTCCAATTTCAGCAAATTCTAATTTTAGATACTTTTCGGCGTTCTCCGGCTTATTCAGAAGAAGATCAAGAATTGCTCTTTGTTGATAGATTGAAAAAAGTGCACGGTGATCTTCCGTCTGATGATATCTGTTTTCAGCTTTCTCAAGTAGATCCACGTACTCCTTATCTAATCCTGCGCCGGCCAGCGGCTCAAGCAATTCTGCCAGCTGAAGAAGATTTGCTTTTCCTGCCTTTACTAATTCCAGGATTTGCAAAACCGTCTTTTTTGAGTCTTCTGACTTGCCGGCTCGATTGTAAGTTATTGCAGCACTTTTGAGATTCTCTATTTTTAGTTCTGGAGCATTCAGATATTTTGCTGCCTTTTCGAAACGTTGAGCCGCAAGGAGGTTGTTGCCTGTGTTGGCCAGGCATAGAGCGTACTCATGATTCAGCATCCCCAGTTGTTGATATTCCTGCTGGGGGATTTTATCATTTCGCTTTAATTCATCGAGCAATAAACTTTCTAAACGACTATTTTGCTTTCCTCTGAGAGCTACTGCGTAATTCAAAACTGCTTCGGCTTTGAGCCGAGGCGGCGCTTTAGCCAGCAAGTGAAGAGCGGCATTTGCATAGTAAACCTGTTCTTGTTCCAAGTGCTCAGTCGAGAACTTATCATTCAGAATTCTAAACAAGTCAAAAACCAGACCGAGATCTTGGGTTTTAGCAGGATTCTCAATGATCTCATCGGCTGTTGTTTTGCAGAATGCCAGAGACTGCTTGCTCTGATCTCTGGCTAATATTCTTAGTTTCGCTTGTAGCCCTAATGCCGAAAGCTTGCGGTCTTTTTGAAGCTGTGGAACTGTCGAACTCTTGCTGATTAGCTTGAATGCGATAAGTAAGAAGATTGCCAAAAGAGCAATTGAAAGTACGTAGAGTAAGTTCTTTTGATTCGAATTGCCGCCGTTTTTGCCGCTCTTATTATCGGGCTTTAGAAATTCAAGCTCCGCACCCTGCCCGTCAAGGATAGCTTGCAAATCACGAGCGAAGTCTTTCATGCTTTGATAGCGATGCTCAGGCTTTTTTGCCATGGCTTTTTGCAGAACTTCGTCCAGATTTTCCGGCAAGACTCCCTCTTTGAAATGGCTGGAAAGTCTTGCTGCCGGTTCGTTAAGATGCTTATGTATAAGCCCAAACGAGTTCTCCGACTGAAATGGAAGTGTTCCTGAGATAGCTTCAAACACTATGCAGGCGAGCGAGTAAATGTCCGATCTTTCATCTGCTTTTTGACCACTGCATTGTTCTGGGCTCATATAGTTGACTGTTCCGAGCAGGAAGCCTGTTTTCGTAAGCGACTGCGCATTTGAATCAGTGCTTGAAATGATTTTTGACAAACCGAAGTCCAGCACTTTCACAAAGTCGGGGCTTTGCTCTTTCACTAAAATTATATTTCCTGGCTTAAGATCGCGATGAATTATTCCCTGCTGATGGGCCGCCTCCATGGCATCGCAAATCTGTACCGCAATCAGCAAGCTGCGTTGCCAGCCCAGGGAGCCGCAGTTTGCAAGCAGGGATTGAAGGCTTTCTCCTTCCAGCAGCTCCATCGCCAGATAAGGCCAGCAATTTTGATAAAGTCCGAAACGATAGAAAACAGGAATGTTTTTGTGCTTAAGACTTGAAAGTATTTTTCCCTCTTGCTTAAATCTCTCCCGGCTCTCTTCGTCGCTTAGCATTTCTAGATTTATGAACTTGATTGCCACCGGGCGTGCCAGGCTGATTTCGACTGCCCGATAAACAGTTCCCATACCGCCATCGCCGATATGAGACTTAATTTCGAAGCTATTGTCGATAATTGTTCCGGGTTGCAGAGATTGCATGATTGGAAGCCGAAATTGCGCTATCTCAGGATCATGCCGAAATTTTGCGCCGACAAAACCTGTTTGCGGCTGAGACTATCCGGGAACGTGTAAGAATGAGTCAGGACTGGAGCTGCCTTGTCACCACCTCTGCCACGCTATTTTGTTGCTCGCTCTGATGCCGGAGCTTCGCTGCCGGTGCAGGCTCAGGCGCCGATCATGCAAATTATTGATAGCTTTATTGTCGGCGGCAGGCACCTTTCTGAAATGGATTGCGTTGTCGGCGTTGATGCGCTCGGAGATTTGCAATTGAGCGGCATGGCGGAGGCCCGGCAGCTCGATGAAATTTTGCAGGGACAGCTTACTTATAATGAAGTATCGGCGAATTCCGGGCGACGAATGCTTTTGCTTTCCCGATTTTATTTGTTTGCCCTGCAATTATTGGAGCAAGTTGCCGATGCGCCCGGTCTGAATGACCCGATTTACCTTTACGGCAAGCTTTATGGAGCATTTCCCGATCTTCCCGGAAGCGTCATGCTGGAAGGGCAGTTGACAATCACGCGGGCTGATTTTTTGCATGGCATGGTGGAATCAGCTCCTTATGCATTTAATTACGCCGCAGGCAGCCATCATTCGAGTTTGCCGACCCGTTGTTTGCACTTTCTGGCTCCTGCCGATATGGACAGCGAATTAGCTCGTGGTGCAGGAGCCGTAATCGTTTATCCACTGCCGACTGCAGAACTTGCAGCGGCAGATCCTTCCAATGAAGCGGCAGTGAAGCAAATGCTTTTCGAGGTACTGAACTCATTTAAGAAAGACCTCGTTAAAAATAAGCTCCGTTCCAGCTTTGCCAGGCTTGACTTGCCCGTGCCCAGTCGCCGAAATCTGGAGCTTGATCTGGAAAGCCGTGGTTATGTTGTTAAGGGTAATTCGGCGCTACGCAAAATTCAGCTGGCTGGTCCTTTTGACGGAATTCTGGAGAGCATTTATGGAAAAGTCTGTGGCGATAAACTGGATCTGCCTCCTGAAGGCTCAATAGATGATTTCATTGGTCTGGCAAAACTAGCTCTGCAAAACATTAATGGATGGCCGACCGAGCGAAGCAAAATACTCTCTCGCATTTACCGCAGAGCAAGTGCTGAAGAAATTGCGCGCGCCAGCCAAAGCGTTCCTGCTTTAATTCCACGTCTAATCAAAACTCCCAGAGCTCCGGAGTTTGGCTCTCTGCAGTCAAGCGAGCAAAAAAATGCCTTGCAAGAATCTGAGCTTGCCGACGCAGACCGCCGGGCAAAGGATTTTATGGGGAAGAACGGAGTGAAAAAAACAGCTGGAAAGCCTGACTGGCTAAGTGATTTCAATGACCCTCCCCAGAAAAAGATTAAACATAATAAAACAAAAGCGGATGAAAACGAGTCAAAGCCTGACTGGATGGGAGACTTTCAATAACGTACTTTGCCCTTCTTGCTTTAGTTCAAAAAGGTAGGTAAACAATGTCTGAACACGATCACGAAAGACCGGTGGAACCTTTCTCCGATTTGCACGTAGAGCATGGTCACGTGCGGGCGACTCTGTTGCACGATCCGACTGTCGAAGGTTTGGATATGGCTATCTACCTTGACGGCTCAGCCAGCATGGGAGATGAATACGAATATAAAACCAAGCATTCGTCTATCTGGTCCTGGCTGCTTGGTAAGAAACCTGAAATTCTGCCCAATCAAGTGGAGCCGCAGGCGCGCTGGATTCTTGAATATCTGGCTACGAAAGACCGCAACGGCGAATTGCGCGTTGCTTACTGGGCTTGCGGTAGCGGCAAAGGCATCGAAGTTATTGGTGATTTGCGCGGCGTTGATGTCCAGCAATACAGTTTCCCAGGGCCGAAATCCGAAGGTAAATCTACGCACCTGACTCCGGCAATCAAAGACTATGTCGAATACCTGCGCAAGCAAGTAGCTCAGGGGTGCAAAAGAGGTTGCGCCGTTTTTATAACTGACGGCGAATTGCATGACGCCGCAGAGGTTAAACGATATTGCGCAAGTCTGGCTCGTGATATTTCTCGCGGTCTTTTGCCCAGAATCAGTTTCATTCTTGTTGGTTTAGGTGACGGTGTAAACGAAGAGCAGATGGAAGAAATTTGCCATGAAGAATATCCCGGTATCGGACATCTCTGGTGTCACCGAATCGCTGAAGAAATAGGTCAGATGGCCGAACTGGTTGCAGTGCTCGTGGACGAAACTATGACGGTGGCGGCAGGTGGCACCATATATGATGACAAAGGCAATGTGCTGAAAGTCTATGAAGCCAGGCTTCCAGCCGTTCTTGAATTTGAAGTTCCCGAGGGCGCCAGAAGCTTCACTCTCGAAATCAATGGACAGCGTTTCACCCAACCCTTGCCTAAAGAAGAGCACGAGTTTGCTCACTAAAATTTCCGGAGAAAACTAAATGACTCATAAACATGAAACGATAGTCAAGCCTTTCTCTGATGTTCACAACAAAGATGGGCACATTATCGCCACGCTTTTGCATGACCCGACTGTTGAAGGGCTGGACGTTGCGATATACATGGATGGTTCTGCCAGCATGGAAGATGATTATGGTCCGCGCGGCGTACTTGCAAAACTGGCACCGGTCAAAAACCAGGTTGAACCGCAGATGCGCTGGATGCTGGAGTATCTCGCTTCAAAAGACCGCGATGGTGTTCTGCGCGTTGCTTATTGGGCAACCGGCGACGGGTCGCAATTGGAAATTGTCGGCGATCTTTCAGGCGCTCAAGCGCAGACTTACAAATTTCCCGGACCTCAGTTCTATGGAAAGGGAACCGTGATGCTGCCCGTGCTTCGCGATTATGTTGCTCACTTGCGCACGCAGGTAGAAAAAGGGGCCCGTCAGGGACTTGCGGTGATAATAACTGATAGTCAGATGCACGATGCTGACGATATTCGTGCATACTCCACACAAGTTGCTAAAGAGATTTCTGCCGGTCGCTTGCCTCGCCTGAATTTTGTTCTTGTCGGCGTCGGCGAGCAGGTTGATGAAGAACAGATGGAGGAAATCTGCCATGAAGAGTATCCTGGCGTAGGGCATCTCTGGTGTCACCGAGTAGCCGACCGCATGGAAGAAATGGCAGAGCTGGTTGCAGTACTCGTGGACGAAACCATGACCGTAGCTTCGGGCGGCACTATATATGATGACAACGGCAATGTCCTGAAAGTCTATGAGGCGCGTTTGCCGGCAGTTCTTGAGTTTGATGTGCCGCCGAATTGCAAATCTTTCACTCTGGAGGTTGCAGGACAGAAATTCACTCAACCAATTCCTGAAGAAGACCACGATGAAGACCATGAACCGGCAGCTGCTGCTTCAATGTCCGAGCCCGGCTCATCTGCTTCTTCCAGCAAACACCAGCATCGTCATTAGAAAGGGCAGGCTATGAGTCAGGACGAGGAAGCCGCACACGTTCACGGTCCCGCATGCAAACACGACGCTCATGAGCATGAGCACGAAGATGCAGCAGCAGTGCATGTGCACGGTCCCTCATGCCAGCACGATGAGCATGCGCATGATCACGTACACGAGCATGAAGAAACGGTGCATGTGCACGGTCCCTCATGCAAGCACGATGAGCATGCGCATGGTCACGAACACGAGCATGAAGAAATAGTGCATGTGCACGGTCCCTCATGCAAGCACGATAAGCATGCGCATGAGCACGTACACGAGCATGAAGAAAATGTGCATGTGCACGGTCCCTCATGCAAGCACGATGAGCATGCGCATGATCACGAACACGAGCATGAAGAAACGGAGCATCTGCATGGTCCCTCATGTAAACACGATGAGCATGATCACGCACATGAGCATGGAGCTTGCGGACATGATCACTCAGCTAAGAAGAAAGAACTTCGGGTAGGTACGCGCTCAGCTGAAGGTGGTGGTACGGCCTGTCAGCTGGAGCTGGACTTGATATTGCCGGGTGAGGATGATGATAAGGGACGTTTTGAAAAGCTTGAACAATTGATTGAATCAAAGTTTGGAGTTGCAGATGTACATTTGCGCAAGGATGGTGAATACTCCGAGCTTTGTGTTCATTACAATCCTTCGCAGGTCAGCTTGACTCAAATATTGACGATCGTGCGATCTGTGGGAAAGGAAGTTTCTCGTCGCTACCGAATGCAAACCTGGTTTTTGAGGGGTATGGATTCCGCTCAATGCGGATACCTGGTTGAACATGCGCTTGAACGATTGGGCGGTGTTCTGACTGCAAATGTATCTTATGCAGCCGAGAGGCTCGTTGTGGAGTATGACAGTGAGGTCGTAAGTCTCAAGCAAATTGAATCTAGAGTTAAGGCAGTCGGTTATGAGCTTGAAGAACTAGAACATGGACATGCCTGCTGTCATCATGCTCACGGCGGCCTGGCGGCCCAGCTTGAGATGCCCTTGGTTGTTGCTGCCGGTGCTCTAATAGGAATCGGACTGATTCTTGAATTTTTGCATGTCGGTCCCACGATTTTGCCGAAGATTTTATTTGGAATAGCAATGCTTTCAGGTGGGTTCTTTGCCTGCAAAGCTGCGCTAAAGTCTCTGGCTCAGGGAGTTTGCGATATTGAAACTCTGATGCTCCTGGCCGGAGTCGGTGCCGGACTTCTGGGAGCATTATTTGAAGGTGCTTTTCTTTTGTTTCTGTTTAGCTTAGGTCATGCGCTTGAGCATCGAGCTATGGAAAAGGCCCGAAAAGCCATTGATTCGCTTGGCGCCTTGCGTCCGCAAAATGCCAGGGTCCGGCGCAATGGGAGCGTATCGGAAATACCTGTGGGCGAGGTGCTTCGCCACGAGATTATTGTCATAAGACCCGGGGACAGGATCCCTCTGGATGGAAAGATAGTATCGGGTGAGTCTAGCTTAAACGAAGCAACGATCACCGGTGAATCCGTGCCTTCAGCTAAGACTGTCGGTGCAGAAGTCTATGCCGGGACAGTAAATATTGATGGAAGTTTGGAAGTCGAGGTCAGCCGACTTTCGGGTGAATCAGTTCTTGCTCGCATTATTGATATGGTGGCCGAAGCGGAGGCTCATAAAGGATCGTCTCAAAGGCTCGCTAAAAAAATCGAAAATATTCTTGTCCCGGCAGTGCTCCTCGGTGCGCCTCTTCTGGTTGGTTTTTTGATTCTTTCTGGTGTTTCCCTGAAAATAGCAGTTCTCAGGGGTATATCTTTGCTGGTGGCAGCTTCGCCCTGTGCCCTTGCAATTGCCACTCCGGCTGCGGTTCTTTCAGCTGCAGGTCGAGCTGCTCGCTCCGGTGTTTTGATCAAGGGCGGCGCATATCTTGAAATTCTGGGGAGCGTTTCCTCAATAGCATTTGATAAAACCGGGACTTTGACTCTTGGAGAGCCTGAAGTAAAATCGCTTCAGCCTTATGCTGACGCAAGCGAATCGAAATTGCTGGAAATTGCTGCTTGCGCAGAGTCTAATTCAGCGCATCCCCTGGCTAAGGCGGTTTTGAATCTCGCCCGCAAGCGCGGCATGAATCTTTGCGATTGTGAGTCTAGTAAAGCCGTTCATGGAAAGGGCATCGAATCGGTCGTTAAAGGTTGTCTTGTAAAAGTTGGAAGCCTTGAGTTGTTTGAAGCAGATTCAGTGCCGCAGGCTTTAATTGATAAAGCAAGAGAGCTTGAAGCGGCGGGGCAAACTACAATGATTGTGAAAGAAGGCGAAAGTTATTTGGGCTTGCTGGGAATCGCAGATTCTATAAGACCGGAATCAAAAGCTGTCCTTGATCAATTGCGCAGCTTTGGTATCAAGCGCAACATCATGCTTTCAGGCGACAACCAGAAAGTGGCTGATTCAATCGGCAAGGAAGCTGGTGTTGACGAAGCTCGAGGACAATTACTGCCCGATGAAAAGGTAAAGGAGTTGCGGGCTCTGGCGCTGCAAGGGGGAGTCGCCATGGTCGGCGACGGGGTCAATGATGCTCCGGCCCTGGCGGCGGCTTCAGTCGGTATCGCGATGGGCGGAACCGGGTCCGATGTGGCGCTGGAAACTGCAGACCTGGTTTTGATGAGTCACGGTTTGAAGCAGTTGCCTTTTGCTGTCGAACTTTCAAGAACCGCAACTTTGATCATCAAGCAGAACATGATCATCGCGGTGGGCGTGAGCCTCTTGCTGATTGTTGCTTCGGTTATGGGCTGGGTGCAAATCAGTCACGCAGTCGTACTGCATGAAGGCAGTACGCTGCTTGTTTTGTTCAACGGCTTGCGCTTGCTTCAGTTCAAAGGTAGTGCGGAAACCGTTTGAATTAGCCCTTCTCTGTCTTTCTGAGCTGAGATGACAAGGTCGTTTTGAGCTCGCTCATGTGTTTATCTCGTTACAAATGGGCGAAATCTAGTTCATGTACCGGCCCTGTGTTCCATCATTAGATATAATTCGTCCTTGACACCTCGCAAGAGGTCTTTTTTTTCTGGAAACTTTCCATCGTTGTCATTGACTCCGGTCAGGTCGAGGGTGGAAAACTCGAAAGTTAGACGAGCGTTGAATTCCAGAGCATTTTCGGAGAGAGAACCGTGGCTAAGAAAGACGATCGCATGATCATCACCCTGGCTTGTGCAGATTGCAAAGAGCGCAATTACACAACCATGAAGAACAAAAAGAACGATCCGGACCGCCTGAACCTCAGCAAGTACTGTGCTCGCTGCCACAAGCATACCGAGCATAAAGAGACCAAGAAGTAAGAGCGGTATAGCAGGAACGG
>JAIEPM010000295.1 GCA_019748395.1 Candidatus Obscuribacterales bacterium | reverse complement strand
GCAGACGACTATTTGACCAAGCCTTTTGGTACAGGAGAATTGCTTGCACGCATGCGTGTGGCGTTGCGACATTCAGACAGGCTTACACCAGATTCAAAAGAAACTTCCTATTCATTCGGCAACGTCACAATCGATCTTGTTAAGCGACAGGTTTTCAAAAGCGGCCAGGAGCTGCATCTGACGCCCATCGAATATAAGCTTCTCGGTTTGCTAGTCAGGCACGCAGGCAAAGTCTTGACGCACAAACAACTTCTAAAAGAAGTCTGGGGCGATTCATATTCGGAAGAGCATCACTACCTGCGCGTTTATATGGGGCAATTGCGACACAAGCTGGAAGACAACGCCGCGCGCCCGAAGCATTTGATCACAGAGCCGGGAGTTGGTTACAGACTGCGTATAGACCAGACCCTGAGCGAATAAGCAAAGGGCTCAACCAACATGCACATGCGGCCGCATCAGAGGGTCCTTTTCGGCAGCGCGCAAAACTTCCCGCGCCAGAGGCGCCGTTTCACCTTCGCCGAAGAAAATATACTTGAGCACATAGCTGAGTGGATGTCCCTCGGTCCAGCCGAAATAAACATGAGGCAGCTTACCGGTTTTATCTCTGATATACAAAAGCAAAGCAGCAATTGCGTTCGGTACGGCAGCACTTTCACATTGTAATATCTTAAATCCGCCCGGCTTATAAGCTCCCCGTACTCTCAAAAGCTCGTCGGCAAACTCCGAAGCATCACCACGATGCACTTCAAGAAAAAGCAAAGGTCCGGAAATATTATGTGTTCGCCGGGCTTCCAGCTCTTTGAAATTGTATTCGGTTCCACCCGGTCTGTGAGCAACTATGCGCATTTCATGAGTAGACATTTCCTCAACAATTTTTGCCGCAGTTTCGTCAAGCTCAACTTTCATTACTCGCAATTCCGTGGAGCGAAGACTTCTTGAAACAAAAGAGGTGCAAAGTATGGTGGCTATGAAAAACGAGGCAATGCGCAAGCCGTCCGGACGTTCGAGCATATTCACAAGAGAGGTATAGGTAAAAACTGCAAATATGACGGTAAAGCAAATCTTCGAGAGGATGCTTTTTTTCCAGGCACTGAGCATTACAGCAAAAGCGGCCGAAGTCATCAGTACCAAAACACCTGTAGCATAAGCGCCGCCCTGAGCGTCGACATCTGCTTTGAAAATAATAGTGATTGCAAAAGCAACAGCGGTAAAAAAGCAAACTAAGGGACGTGCAGCCTTAGCCCAATCGGGCGCCATGCCGAATCGAGGGAGGTAGCGAGGCACAAGATTTAAAAGTCCCGCCATCGCCGAAGCTCCGGCGAACCAGAGAATCGCGATTGTACTCAAATCGTAAACAGTGCCGAAACTATGGTTGAGAAATTGATGAGCCAGATAAGAAAGAGCTCGTCCATCCGCTTTTCCGCCATGTCCGAACTCGGCGGCCGGAATCAAGACGGTGGTAACAAAAGAGCTGCCAATCAGAAATGCACTCATCATAATCGCAGCAGTACGCAGAAGCCATCTTGTGTTGGCGATTCTGCCTGTAGGCTCTGCCTCAGTATCATTTGCATAACCTTTAACCAGGGGCATAACGGCCACACCGGTTTCAAAACCGGAAAGCCCCAGCGCCAACTTCGGAAATACCAGGGCAGCCGCGGCCAGCATGGACCAGACTGAGCCTCTTTGCAGAAGCAGTTTAGACCACCAGTCGTTTATGACATGAGGGTGGTCCATTAAATGCTGAGCTGCGACAAAAAGAACCACCAGATTCAAGCAAAGGTACACGGCAACCAGCAAGACAGATACACCGATAGCTTCCCTGAAGCCCATGAGAAATATGCCGCAAAGAAAGGTGAGCAAAACCATGGTTACGCCCATTCGATCATGCATGAAAGAAGGCATCAACGGATTGTCGACCACGTGTGCGGCCGCATCAGCTGCAGATAGGGTTATCGTGATCATAAAATCGGTGGCGGCAAAACCAAGCAAACAGAGGACCAGAGCTTTACCGCGCCAGCCGGCCAGAAGTTCTTCCAGCATGGAAATGGAGCCCTGGCCGTGAGGGCTCTCCTTAGCAACTCTTGAATAAATCGGCAAAGCGCCAAAAAGTGTCAGCAAAACAAGAATTAAAGTAGCAATTGGAGAAAGCGCCCCGGCAGCGAGAAACGCAATACCCGGCTGGTATCCCAGCGTGGAGAAATAATCCACACCCGTGAGACACATGACCTGCCACCACGGAGCCTTGTGAGTCGCTTCAGACTCGACGCGCTTGGAATCGCGCATCCCTTCAAAAAACCAGAGGCCCAATCTGTGCTTGAAGCGCCGGGCAGATGAAGTCATATTTGCACTTATTTCACTATTGTTAATACATCGACCCTCCGAGTCTAACCAATCGGAGCCAAAAGAGTCATAAAATCCACGCAAATCCAGCGTTTAAATTCCGTAAAAACGAAAAGAACAGGGAGCCGAATTCGCTACTCCACAATACTTTTCAAGATCTGAGCTGAAGCTATATGGGCGCTAAAAGCTTAACTTATTGACCGACTCTTTTGACTACATATGGCTTATAAACGTGTCCTCTGAAATTGCAAACTACCGGAGTAGTAGGCACAGCAGTGCCGTCCATAAATTTGCCGCCGAATTTATACAGTTCATCGCCGCGCACAGTCTCTTTTATTTGCCCGCTGGCATCATAATAACCACCGGCAGAACTCTGCCCCCAGAGATAATTTCCAAGGGTTTTGCTCTGCGGCGGCGGGGAACTCAAAGTCGTCACCGCAGCGGCGTAGTCATTGGCTTGCACAGCGCTTCCGAGACTGGGTTCCATGGAGCCGTAAGGCTCAGGCTGCGGCAGGATTTTACTCTTTTCAATTGCGCCGTAGAGTTTCGGCGAATAATCACGTTTGATTCGAAAAACACTTGTGCCGGACCCGGAGCCGGAGGCCTCGGCGGCGAAATTAGCAGGAAGACTACCGGGTGCAGCTGTCTCATCTGCAAAAACAGCCTCTGCGGTAAATCCAAGAAGCAGTGCCGCTGTTAAAGCCAGAAAATTATTGGGCAGAGCCATGGCACACCTCTCACAATTACATGTAAGCTTCTGACGCCTTTTCGATTATACTGTTCCCTCCGACTGCATTTTTCATCTGCAGCCGCAGAAGATCTAATACTGGATTTTCAGCCGATTGAGCCGAAAAGCAAAGTGACGAAATGAAAGACTGGCAGTTCTGGATTGACCGAGGCGGCACATTCACCGACATTATCGCCCGCCTGCCGGACGGCCGCTTATTATGCAGCAAGCGCCTATCAGAGTCAGCCGACGGACTTGATCCCGCACTTTGCGGCATCAAGGAAATACTGAATTCAGAGTCTGCTGATTTGAGTCAACTTGGACTTTTGCGCATGGGTACAACGCTGGGCACCAACGCTCTTCTTGAACGCAAGGGCGCCCGCACTGTTTTCGTTTGCACTAAAGGCTTTGCAGATGCCGTGCGCATTGCATATCAAAACAGACCAGACATATTCGCGCTTGAAATTAAGCTGCCTGAAATGATCTTTGAAGAACTGATCGAGTTCGATGAAAGACTGAGTGCTTCAGGTGAGCTTTTGATCAAGCCGGATCTGGAGAGTCTGAGAATAGAGCTAAAAAAATCATTCGACAAAGGCATCCGTTCTTGCGCCATCGCATTGATGCACGCATATAAATTTCCACAGCATGAAAAACTGGCGCGCTCCATTGCCGCCGATATAGGCTTCAAGCAAATTTCAGTTTCAAATGAATGTGCGGCTTTAATGAAGTTGATCAGCCGGGCTGACACAACTCTTGTAGACGCATACTTAACCCCGATCTTGAAAGAATATATCGAGAAGCTGGAAAGCAGCCTGAAGAGCAAGCAGATTTTTTTCATGCAATCAAACGGCGGGCTGGCCCAAGCCGGTATTTTCAGAGGCAAGGACAGCATTGTTTCAGGACCGGCCGGAGGGCTTTTAGGCGCGATCAAAGTCGCTCGTGCTTGCGGATTTCAGAGCCTGATCAGCTTCGACATGGGCGGTACATCCACGGATGTATCTCATTTTGCCGGTGACCTTGAGCATATTTACGATGCCGAAATAGCCGGTATGAGAATTCGAGCACCGATGATGGACATCCACACAGTTGCAGCAGGCGGCGGCTCGGTGCTTAGCTTCGACGGCAGCCGCTATCGCGTTGGTCCTGACTCTGCAGGTGCAAACCCGGGACCCTTGAGCTACAGACGAAATGGACCACTCACTCTTACCGATGCTAATTTACTTCTCGGTCGAATTCAGCCGGACTATTTTCCCAGGCTTTTTGGACCCAAGGCTGATGAAGCACTGGATCTTAGAGCCGTACAGAGAAAATTCGAAGAACTGTCTGCAGAAATTCAAAAGCAAACAGGCGATCGAAGAGGTCCTGAAGAAGTTGCCTATGGATTCATCAAAATTGCAGTTGCGAAAATGGCAAACGCTATAAAGCACGTTTCCGTTCAACGAGGTCATGACCTCAGAGACTGCGTATTAATATGCTTCGGTGGCGCCGGAGCTCAGCACGCCTGCTTGATCGCAGAAGAATTAGGAATGAGCAAAATCTTGATTCACCCGCTTGCAGGTCTGCTTTCAGCGTACGGCATCGGTCTTGCCGAAACCCGTCTTCAAAAAGAGCTGGAGATCAACGAAATTCTTGCTCAATGCGACGAAGAAAACTTAAATGCTTTAATTCAGCACTACGGAAAGCAGCTCAGTGATTCACTATGCAGCAGCGGTATCAGTCTTGAAGAACAGAAATCAATCATAAACGCACATATCTCAATGGCAGGCAGCGACTATTCTTTGCCGGTAAGATTCTCGAACAAAAGCGAAATGAGGAAAGAGTTTTTAGAGAAACATAAAAAACGATACGGTTTCATCGATCAACAAAGAGAGCTGCTTCTCTCTCAGCTGTCAATTCAGGTGCTCGGAGAGAACACTGAGCTTGTCAAAAATCCGCTTTCAGAAATTGAAGAAGATTCAAAAATCACGGGCAAAAGCCTCAGTCTTTACACTGGCGAAAAGCGGCAAGAATGCCCACTCTTTAGCAGAGCTCAACTCAAAGTCGGTGACTGTATCAGCGGCCCGGCTTTAATTACCGAAACGAACACAACAACCGTTCTTGATCCGGGATGGAAAGCGGAGAAACTGGAAGACGGCTCGCTCCTGCTCTCAAATACGAAAGCACTTTCTCAAGAGAAGAAAGCCGTATACTTCCAAACAGAAGCCGCAAAGCAAAGCCCCGACCCGGTATTGCTGGAACTTTTCAACAACTTATTCAGCTTTATTGCAGAACAAATGGGACTGACCCTGCAAAACACAAGTCATTCGGTAAATATAAAAGAGCGTTTGGATTTTTCTTGCGCGCTTTTCGACGCAGAAGGAAATCTGGTTGCCAACGCGCCGCATATTCCGGTTCATCTGGGCTCAATGGGCGAGTCTGTAAAAAGCCTGATCTTCAACGCCGGAAGCAGCATGCAAGCCGGTGACGCTTATGCCAACAACGACCCTTACAACGGCGGCACACACCTGCCGGACATCACAATCATCAGCCCATTTTTCGACGATCATCAAAAAGAGATACTCTTTTTTGTTGCTTCACGCGGACATCATGCAGACATCGGCGGCATTAGCCCGGGAAGCATGCCGGCAGAAAGCAGCAGCATCGAAGAGGAAGGAGTGCTTTTTCAAAACGAGCTTGTGATGAGGCAGGGAGAGATCCTTCAGGAGCGCGTAAGGGAGCTTTTGTATTCAGCCGGATATCCGGCACGCAACCCCGAGCAAAATCTGGCCGACCTCAAAGCTCAGCTTGCAGCCAATAACAGGGGCATAGAGCAACTAAAAGAACTTATTTCAAAATGGGGCAAAGACACCGTACTTGCTTATATGCAACATGTTCAGGACAATGCCGAAGCTTGTGTTCGCAAAGCAATCCGCCTGCTGAGCTCGGGAAGCTCATCCGGACTCATGGACGACGGCAGCCGCATCTCTGTAGAAATAAGCATCGATAAAGAAAATGCTTGTGCTTTTATTGACTTTTCAGGAACATCAGAACAGAGCAAAAGCAATTTCAACGCGCCGCTTGCCGTTTGTAAAGCCGCAGTCCTCTATGTTTTCAGAACTCTGGTCAGAGACGAAATCCCCCTCAACGCCGGCTGTTTTCGTCCGCTCGTTCTCAAAGTTCCGCAAGGCTGCCTCTTGAACCCTCTCTATCCCGCACCCGTGGTCGCCGGCAATGTCGAAACATCACAGGCTATCGTAGACCAGCTCTACGCGGCGCTGGGCATCATGGCAGCTTCACAGGGCGGAATGAACAATCTCTCTTTCGGCAACGAAAAGTATCAATACTACGAAACTATATGTGGAGGCACAGGAGCCGGAGCTGCTTTTGATGGAGCCGGACCCGTGCAATCTCACATGACCAACTCAAGATTGACCGATCCCGAAGTCCTGGAATCACGCTTTCCGGTGCTGCTTGAATCGTTCGCGATTCGCAAAGGCAGCGGCGGAGAAGGTAAGCACAAGGGTGGCGATGGCGCGCTCAGACGAATTAGATTTCTTGAAAAAATGAGCGCTTCAATTCTATCCAACCACAGGACGCACGGACCGGCCGGTCTATTCGGCGGCAAAGCCGGGCTACCCGGGCGCAATTTGCTGATCAAGGCAGACGGCAGCACAATAAATTTAGGCTTCAGAGCCAGTTTCGAGCTTGAGCAGGGAGATTGCCTGCAAATCGAAACTCCGGGCGGCGGCGGCTTTGGAGCCGAAAGTCCTTAATACAACAAGCTTTAGACGGCTTGTCCCAATTCTTAGATCCTCGCTCCGAATTCTTGACAAACTTTCTTTATCCCGAAATCCAAAGCAGAAAAATTCTCAGAATCTAAGTTTCAAATACTGCATATGTGGCATGTTGACCTTGGAAGTCTATTTATTTATGCCCAGCTTTGGCCTCAGGAGTACGTTGATGTCCACAAAACGCTTTCGAAATTCAATCGCACTCCTGATTATGCTCTCGGCCGCTTTACCGGCCGCAATCGCGGAAGACAGGCTCTGCTCATTACCTCTCGACGAAGGCACGCATCATCACAAAAAGGCTGAACACAAAACAAAAGCTCCGGAAGTCAAACATACAATTGTTGTCAAAGCAAAACCGCAGCACGTCTGGGAAGCAATTCAGCACCAGCGAAAAGCAGATGATCACCGAAAACTCATTTCTTACGACGGCGTCGCCGCAACCTTGCATGAAACCTTTGCAGCACTGCCTATTGTAGGTGAAGCAAGTTGTGTTTATGTCGAGAACGAAAGCACTCCTCTTGAACGCATTGATTATGCACTGATAAAATCCGATCATTTCCACGTTTTCCAGGGAAGCTGGATTCTTGCCCCAGGCAAAGACGGCTCGACTACGGTCATGTTATCCAACGAAATTGACCCCGGCATAAGAGTTCCATTCTGGCAGGACATCACAAAAATGGCAGCCAGCAGAATGGTCAAACGTCGCCTCGATGCCATCTGCGCATATGCAGAACAGCTTCAAAAAACAGAAAACTGCAATCAAATTCGCTAAGGCTGACAAACGGCAGAAAGATAGCGCTGCTTTGAAGCATTCTCTTATACAAGAGTGCATACGTGCTCGCGTCTATTCTTCCAAAGCCTGATTCTATCTATATAAAAGCTTGCTGATTCTTCAGCCTGCCCGGCGACAAAGACTTAGCTTTCTCGTAATTGCCGACGTCTTTCAGTATCTGAACCAGTTTTTTCAAAAGGCGTTGACTGGTATCATGACCACGCCCAAGGCTACGATCAGCAATGTTCAAGGCTCTTTCGTAAGAGCTTTCGGCATTGGCATAATCTTGAACATGAGAATAGCACTCAGCTCGAGATTCCAGACAGCTCAGCAACTCTTTATCCTCAGTGCCGTACATTTTTTCGCGAACCAGCAAAGCCCGGTCGAAACAACCGAGCGCTGTGCCGTGATCTCCCCGTCTGCAAAAAATCAGCGCCAGCTTTTCCACGCCTTTTGCATAAGGCAACGAAATTTGACCGTGCTCTTTAGCACGCAGTTGCACTGAAGCCTTGCCTAATCTGACCAGTTCATCAAAATCTTCCTGAGCTTCCTTGAGCTCGCAATACTGATCGACCAATTCAATAGCTTTATCAATTGCCACATTGGGATTGGCTGAAACAATTTCGACCGCACGTTTGTAGTGCTCGTCGGACTCAAGCCACTGTTGACGAGTAAAATAAATACGCGCAATTTTGCCGTGAGCAAAAGCCAGCTCGGAATGATTAGGCGGCAATCGCGATTCCAACTCGGCAAGCACGGCTGTGGCGAGTTTCAGTTCATCGGCCATAATATTGCGACTTTTCGGCTGGCAGCCAAAAATCTCAAGGACCTGATCAACCGTCTTTTTGAGGCTGTTGACATAAAGCATGATCCAGATAGCCAGCTGAGTAGTAATTTCGCCGTTCTTGACCATTGTTTGCATTTGCAAAGCAACTTGCAGTTGATGCTCGCTTACGCAATCCAGAGCTACAAGAGCCCGGCCTAAAGGCATCCTGGATTTTTTGCTGTACTGCCAGGCATTGGTAAGCGCTTCGTCCGAGAGTATACGAGCGCCTTTCAAAAGCTCACCAAGAGTGGCCTGATCAGGCTCACGCTTGGCCTTTCCCATGGCATCGACATATCGCCTGATTGTTTCAATCACTTGCTGGTCTTCAAGCCCACAAAGAGGTGCCAGCGTATTGAAGCTGTCCCTGTACTGTTGTTCAGCATCTGCAAACTTTTTCTTGACGACGCTGTATTCAGCAGTTGCATGCAGGACTTTCACATACTCTTTAGAGGCTTTGTTGCCTGTACCTTCCAGACAAGCTTGAGCTCGTTCAAGAAAAGAGCGAGCCTCTTCATGGCGACGCTGCTGAAACGAAAGACGCCCCATTTTGCTCAGAACACCGGATAGCGCAAGCGCCGACTCAGGAAGCAATTTTTCATAAACAGCCACTGCTTCTTCAAAGCGAACTTCTGCCCGAGCAGGCAGCTTGTTTTCAGCATAAGCGTCGGCCACTTTCTCAAGAGCAAGACCATAGGCAATGCCGCCTTCTGCGCCAAGTGCTTTCAATTCGTTTTTGGCAGCTACAACATTTGCAGGCTCGTCGTAAGGCTTATAGTCTTTGTTCAGCCAGCCGATTGTTTCCAGAGCATGGGCCACCGAACAATTTTCAACTCTGATTTGAGTAAGGGCTCGAACCGCCAGACCTGGACTCAGACCATCCAGTTTGCAGACCTTCTGTACTTCCAGAGCACTGTTTACATCAGGCTCTCGACAAACTTTCAAGGACACCAGCACTTTGCCCAGAGATTGAAAATTTTTGCGTGAAATTTCCACGGCTCGTTCAAGGTCGCCCTTTGAGACAAAACCAGCATCCAGAAGCAGCTCGCCCAACTTCTTTACTTGAGATTTGGAATCTGAAAAACCCTGCATCCCCGCCTATCCCGACGCCCCTACATTCTAGTATCAATGAATTACGCGCTGTTGGCAAGGTCCCCAATCAGAATTAAGCGCCGGAAAGCTCTGGCATGACACGCTTTAGCTCGATTTTCATTCTTGAAATCATGCTTGCTTTCAAGGACAGGTCCAGTGAAGGCAGTGTCGGATAAGACATGATTCCCCGGCCTTTAAATGCTCGAGGAAATTCAGCGGCTCGAGGAATCACATGCAAATGATAATGTGGAACAGCTTCGGCCAGAGAAAAAGTATAAATTCTCTCGATTTTCAAAACTTGGTGCTGCACCTTCATCAGAGCTGACAGTATCAGACCGTAGTCGGCGAGTTCCTCAGGAGCGGCATAGCTGAGATCCAGAAAATGCCGCTTTGACTCTAAAATACAATAGCCTGGGATTTTGGTCTCTTCGCTGTGACGTACACGCCAATGAGGGCTATCAAAAATAAGCTCGCTATGCGAAATTTCAAGCGAACAAATTTTGCATGACTCATTCATTGTAGAAGCCGCCTCCTGACTCAATCGATCTGCTTATGTGCTGCATCCCGTCCTCGCTTTTCGTCCACAAAAAAGAGCAGAATCAATCCAAGCACGAAAAATGCAGTTGATGAAAGCAGAGCCAATCGGCAGTTATTGTGCGTTAGAACCGTGACCAGACCAAAACTCAGAGGTCCAATCGCTGCTGCAAGTTTGCCGGCCAGACCCCAGAGTCCAAAGAACTCTCCTGAGCGACCCGGTGGAGAGAACAAGCCCACAAGGGCTCGCCCGGATGAACCGCTGGCACCCATTGCCAACCCGATTAAGTTAGCTAAGACCCAGAACAGCTCACGAGTTGTGCACAAAAAAGCCCCGCCTGTAGCCAGAATCCAGATGCTCAGTGAAATGCCCAGAGTACGAATTGAACCTATCTTATCCTGAACAAAACCGATGCTGAAGGCTCCAACTGCAGCTGTGATATTAACCAGAAAAATCATCATGATCGAATCATTCGTCGTGAAACCCATAACCTGCTGGGCATAGACAGAGGCAAGGCTGATAACTGTCGAAGTTCCGCAGCTGTATACAAGTAAACAAATGAGAAATCGAAAAAGATCCTGATAGTGTCGTGCGTGTTCAATAGTTTTTCGCAGTCGCATAAAACCGACTCTTATTACATCAGCACCACCGACTGTGCTGTCGGGCTTTGCCCGTTCTTTCAAAAACAAAAATGTCGGAGTCGCCGCAAGTCCGTAGAAAGCGGCTGTGATCAGCATTGTCACAGGCACGTAAGATTCGGCAGGATCTCCGGCTTTTTTTGCAGAAAGAACATAGGCAAAACAAATTGCAAGTGTGGTCAAACCGCCAAGATATCCAATTGTCCAGCCGAAAGCCGAAACACGGCCCATGTCTTCCTTGGCTGCCAGCTCCGGCAAAAAAGCTGCTACAAGATCCTCAGCAGTCCCGTAGGCGAAAGTGGAAAGCGCAAGCAAGAGCATTCCCAGGAGATAAGCACCTTTGCCTACTTCATAAAGCAGAGCAGTACAAATCACACAACAAATTGTAGAAAGTAAAAGTAGTTTTTTCTTTTGAGCATGCAAGTCGGCAATCGTTCCAATTACAGGCGCCGAAAACACAACAGCAAGACTGGAAATACAAATAGTAAGAGTAGC
>JAIEPM010000173.1 GCA_019748395.1 Candidatus Obscuribacterales bacterium | reverse complement strand
AAATCTTCAGGTATCCTCATCAGCTGCTTATTTCATATTAATACTGTCAGGTTGTTTTGAAGAAAACTAAATTCTATGATCAGAGTGTGATTTTTCCCAAGGCTAAATTCAGTTCATCAAGACTGGGAAATTTTTCAGTCGCACTGTAAGCCCTGGTAACAAGCGCACCGGCACAAGCGCCATAAGAAGCCAGTCCATGCCAGGTATCGATATTCAGTTCGTAAATGGCATCGCGCTCCATACCGCGCTTGCCCAGTGTATGCAAGCCGTAAATCAGCCCTGCCGAAAACGCATCTCCCGGTCCGACGTCTCCCAGCGACTCAACTTTATACGGAGGACAAAATGCCGAAGCGTCTTTCGTATAGATCTTAGCTCCCTCTTGAGCCAGAGTCAGAACCAGAAGGGCTGGCGAGAACTCCCGCATTAAGACTTTCGCCATGGCATCATGCTCAGAGCCAGGCGGCATCCCGCTCCAGTAACAGATTTCCGCAAGATTGAATTTCAAAATATCGGCTTTTTGCATGGCCCGGCGAGCCGCAGTTTTTCCACCGTCGGACTCGACCAGAGGAAAGCAGGCGTCAATTGAAATTATTCGAGCTCTTCTGTGGGCTTCTTCGACTGCATGAGTCATTGCAAAGCGTCTTGGCTTTGCAATAAATGAAACTGCAGCCAGATGCCAGATCCAGGAAGACTCAAAGCACTCATCGGGAAGGTCGTCTGGCTCTAAAGTCTTGGAAGCGTTCGGGCTTGGCCAGGCATAATAATCGGGAAAGCCGTCGGCTCTGCGCGTCATATAACACTGTGCAGTCGCCTGCGCCGGGTCGCAAATGACCCAGCGAGAATCGACCTTCTCTCTTGAAAGAGAATGGAGCAAGTACTCGCCGTGGATGTCGGCCCCAACCTTGCTGATAATTGCTGAATCAAGACCAAGGCGAGAGAGCCCGACAGCCACATTTGTGGCGTTACCGCCCATATATCTATAAAAGCGGGTAGCACTCATCATGCTCTCGCCACATTCCAACGAGAGCCAATCAACAGTTAACTCGCCTATCGATACTGCTTTCAACCGGCCAGCTGTGAACTCTTGCCTCTAATCTCGAGGACTTTGGGATAAATCTGGTATGCAGGCTTGATTACAGGCAAGAGTGCCAGTGCCTTCGGAGTAGGACCACGCGATACGATTTTGCCCATCATCAAGGCCATTGGAACATTGACATTGCCCAACCAGAAATCGTGCGCGATATCAGCTTTCATGGACATTTCGATTAAGGGTTTGATATCGGTTTGACCGACATGAATCTTCAGTTCTTTGCCGTCCGAGCAGTCCACTGTCAGTAAACCCTCGGGCTCGCGATATCGAAATTGAACAATCAGCCTGGAAGCTATCAATTTTTCCGCCATTTCAGGCGTCGCCCTAATTTCACGCCAGAGTTCCGCCATGACTTCTTGAAGTTCGTCGGTGGATGAAAAAATGGACATTAATAGGCCTCCTTGAGGATGCTGATCAAATCATCGGGACTTGCTTCCCGGGGATTGAACATTATGGCCGGGTCTGTCATGGCGGTCTCAGCAAGCTCTTGCAAGCTGCTTTCACTGAATTCGGGGACTTTGACGTCCCGCAGTTTGTCAGGCAGGGAACAGTCTTTAAGAAGCTCCCGAACCGCGTTGACCAGTTGGTAAGCAGCCTGAACCGGATCGGCTACAGAAACAAATTTATCACCTAATGCCTTGTTCGCGCTAGAGCAGCCTGAGAAAGCAGTGCATAGATAAGTCCAGACCTGAGCATATCTGGCAGCTGAAGCCTCTATATTGAATTCCATTCCATGAGGTAGAAAAATGGCATTTGCAATTCCGTGATGCACGGAATATTTTGCTCCGACGGTATGCGCTAAAGCGTGAACGATGCCGACGCCTGAATTAGTAAATGACATGCCGGCCATGGTGCTTGCCAACAGCGTTTGAGCTCGAGCTTCCAAATTGTCACCAGATGCAGTGGCAATAGGCAAATACTGAAAAAGCAGTTGCAGAGACTGCAAAGCCAGTGAGTCAGTAATCGGATTGGCACCCATAGCCACATAGGCTTCGATGGCATGAGTGACGGCATCAAGCCCGGTGGCCGCAGTTAAGCGGGGAGGTAATGTCACCAGCATGGTCGGATCAAGCACAGCCGCATTTACATAGAGAAATCGGCTGCCGAAAAGCAGCTTCTTACCGCTTTCGTAGTCCTTGATCATAGCAACTGCTGAAACTTCAGAGCCGGTTCCTGCTGTTGTCGGAACCGCCACCATCGGCATTAAAGGCGAATAGAGATTATTTATCCCTTCAAAATCAAGAAGGTCTCCACCCATGCTTAAGCCGATATTTACTACTTTGGCGGTGTCGATTACAGAACCACCGCCGACTGCAATTAAAGAATCACAGTTCTTGCTTTTACCAAGTTCAACGGCCCGGCGAACACAATCTACATCCGAATCCGAAGGCACGTCCTGAAAAATCGGGACTTCCTTTAAGCCGCTATCTGCAAGCGATTTTAGAACCGGGTCTAGAACTCCTTTTTCAACAAGAACTTTATCGGTAACTATAAGAGGATTGCTGACAGCCATTTCAGAGAGGATGTCACCGATACCGGATGCAGTGCCATCACCGAATGTAATGCGTGTCGGACAGAGATAACTGAATAAATTCATGCCCGTAGTCATCGTCCCAAACAGGTTATCAAGTAAGCCGGATTAGTTTTTTCTAGAAAAGAGGAACTTTCACCGGAACACGAGCATCAGCATAACAGAGAAAGCGGAACTGCGATGTCAAGGATATCCCCCTCATCCTAAATCTCTAAGTTCGCTTCCGCTTTCTCTATTCTTTTAACCGGATCTTCCGGGCAATCAAATAAGACTTCAGCAAAAACTCCATCTATTAGAAAGAAGGAATTGAAAATCGCTGCAGCCAAAGCGCAAAACAGAAGAAGAAGATGATTGATTTTTAATCGCGATACTAAAGTCTGAGATCTATTCGTATAGATACTTCACTTCCCCAAATCACAATCAAGGGCAGGAAAAGCCAGCATGAGCCAGTCTCAGAAGCCGAGCAGAAATGCAGCCAGCACAGACTTTCACAGTTTCTCAGGTTTTAAGGAGGTTGAAAGTTGTAGGATAAGCAAATCGGTAAAGCCCTCCAAAATTATCGGCAGGAACCCCTACGTGAGTTTAGAGCAATTGTCCGTTACTGAATGCAAGAATGAACTCGCTGCCGCAGCCGGAATCGTCCGTCCGCGCAGCTTCAAGGCAGGCATAGCCTCCGCGCTCAGCCTGCTTATCACCTGCAGCCAGTTTCTGCCGGCCGCCCTGGCTCAGTCCAACAAAACGACGCCTTCGGGCACGCTTTTGCTGCCCCTGACGCCTAAACTCGATTCAGCCGATGCCCCGACCCCCTCTGCACTGGCACCGCTTCCTAAAAGCGCGAAAGCTCCCAAAAAGAAAATTGCCACAAGCACTTCCAGCGACGCAGCTCGAGCCATAGTGGCACCGATTGCGGCGCCGATTTTGCCTGCTGCCCCTGCAATCGGCGCACCGGAAAGTCCGGTGCCCCCGGTGGAAGCTCCTTCAGGCTTATCTGGGGAAATCAGTTCCGGCACAGGCAAAACGCAAAGCACGAAAACCGATGCCGACGAGCCCGATATAGCAAAACTCGAAGAAGAAAACGACAATACTCTGCTTAAAGGCACAGTCCAAATTGTTGCGGACGATACTGAATACGACCAGGTCAAAAACACCTTCCTCGGCACAGGCAATGCCGTAGCCACAATTGCAGGTCAGGATGCCCGTCTTGAGGCAGACATGATTTTGTACGATCAGGCATCTGAAATGCTTGATGCCCGAGGCAATGTCAAAATCGTCAGACAGGGGCAAGTAAGCACAGGCAGCTCATTCAAATTCAAAGTCAGTTCGGACGAATACTTAATCACAAGCCCGGATACTGAAGTTCAGGGCACGAATGTTATTGCTCGCACCGGATATGGTGCAAAAGACGGTTTAAGATTCAGGGAAGGTACCATGGAACTTCCCGAACCGATCATGCTATCCAGAAACACTTTCTACGGCACGGTCAACTCCGCCAACGAAACCTTTCATAAAACAATTCACCCGGACGCTTATATTCCTGAGAAACCGAGCTTTGTATTCAAGGCTCGAAAAATGGTTTATGAGCGCTACAAAGAAAGCGGCAACCTCACCGTATTTGGTGGCAAGCTCATGTTCGGGAAATTCGGCGTGCCGCTTGGTAAATTCACGGCAACAGTTGGTAAAGAAGCTAACGTCACCTTCCCGGTTACGCCTTTTGTCGGTAACAACATCATGGTCGGCGGTATAAACCTCGGTCCGATGTTCAACACCGCGCTTCCCGGTGACCGCGTATTCTCATGGGCTCCACTCGTCCAGTTCGGTGGACGTAACGAAGCTTACACCAACGCGAATCAGACGAAAAGAGGCAGCATCGGCGCCGGTTTCCGTATGTCTTTTCGAGGCAAGAAACTTTCAGCTAACCTGGCCTATGGTAGCGTTTCCAACATACTTGTCGGCGACGTCAAATATCGCATGAACGACAAGCAAATGTTCCAGGGCGGCATCAATAGATTTATTCCAAACGGACTTTTCGGCTCGCAGAGAGCACGTGCAATTGCAGAATTCGTAGATACACGCGGAGTCGGCAATATTCCTTACTTGCAGGGTATTACTTTCCGCAGTTCAGCAGGCTGGGCTTCTGATTCACCGGCATTGCTGAACACCACACCTGAATACAAACAGCTCTTCAAAATTCAAAACGGCAACATCACAAACGCATATCGTTTGCAAGAGCAAATCATGACTTCAACGCAGCCGATATTCTCAGTGGGCAATCAGAGAACCGGCGCCACAATGAACTTCTTTGGCGGCGTTGCCGGCAGAGGCTACTCAACCGGGGACACAATGCTCATGGGACAGGTAGGTCCGGTTTTCAACCTGAACTTGAACAAATTGCGCCTGCAGGGCTCGGTAATGAAATCTGGTGTTAACGGGCAATCGCCCTTCGTATTCGACCAGTATATTCAAGGCAATCAGTCCGGACAATTCGGTGGCAGCTTCAAAATTTGCAAATGGCTTGATATCGGTGGAAACCTTGGCTACAACATGGATAACAAGATGTTCTACCAGAAGCAAATTTCAGCAGCAATCGGTCCTGATGACTTCAAGTTCCTCATCTCGCATGATACGATTCGTGGAATCAACAGATTCGGATTCGACTTCATGTACGGGCAGCCCATTCCTTTCAACAAGTTGATATTGAAAGGCAGCCCGGACCATGGACAGCTGGGTGGCGGCATCTAGACGTGGACAAAAACCAAATACCTGCAATCGGCATAGATCTTGGCGGAACAAAAATACTTGCCGGACTTGTCAGTGGTTGTCGCTTACTGGGCGAACCGGTGAAAGTTCCTACCCCGAAGGGTCCGGACAAAATCATCGATACTATTCTTGATATCATTGCCCAGTTTCAGAAAGACAATATTGTTCTGGGCGTCGGTATTTCAACTGCAGGCATCGTCGACCCCAACAGCGGCGAAGTTCTCGGCTCAACCGGCAATCTGCCGGGCTGGGAAGGCACGGCTCTCAAAACAATCATTCAAAACAAAACCGCCTTGCGCACAGTAGTTGAAAACGACGCAAATTCTGCGGCTTACGGCGAATGCCATGCAGCCGGATTGGGTTATAAAACCTGTGTGATTATGGTAACCCTCGGTACTGGTATCGGCGGCGGTGTCATTCTCCAGGGCAAACTCTATCGCGGCGCGCACTATGCAGGCGGCGAAATCGGGCATATCAAAATTTCCATGGACAATCGCCGTCGTTGCACATGTAATCTCTGGGATTGCTGGGAAACTTACGGCTCCGGGCGCGGCTTGCAAGCCACCGGCTGGGAGCTACTGGGCGGTGTCAGTGAAGCACAAACACCATTGGCAGCAAAGCGCGACAGACTCACAACCCAGGACATTATCGACGCAGCCGGCTCCGGCGATATCATCGCTAAGAAGGCTCTGGATTTATATCATGAACATGTGGCAGTCGGCATGGTGGCACTTTGCCACAGTCTTGATCCGGATTGCTTTGTGATTTCAGGCGGCATGAGTAAGTTTGTAGACCTCAAACAATTGAAAGACCTTCTGGCAGACCGCACCCTGCCGCGAGTTTCGGAAAAACTGGAAATTTATCCATCTTGCCTGGGCGAAGCAGCCGGTCTGGTGGGCGCCGGGCAACTCGTTCTTGATGCCGTAGCCGAAGTTGAACAGGTCAGTGTTGCCGGTTAACTGAAGTCCTTATTTCTCGCTTTTGGACGCAGAACGCAGCAAAGTACCAAGCGCATGCGTCTCATCGCCATGGGCAAGCGGCAGGCCGTTGAATATTACTTCTTTGATTTCCAGCGTTTTTCTGTCCCAGAGAATCAAATCAGCAAAGGCGCCGACTTTGATCTGTCCAATTTGATCTTCCAGACCGAGCAAACGCGCAGGGTTATAAGCAGACATCTGCAATGCTTGCCCGAAAGTGCAGGCACCCCATTTCACCAGATTGCGAACCCCCTGATCCAAAATCAAGGACGAACCGACAAGACCGCCCTGACTTGTGCCGATTGAAGCAATGTCGCTGACCATAATTGTTTTGTCGACACCCTTTGTTTTGATGATCAGCTCAACCATGGCCGGATGAAGATGCAAACCATCCGGAATAACGCAGCAACTTACATTCGGGTCAAGCAGAGCCGCCGCCACCGCTCCAGGCTGCCGATGATGCATAGGCGGCAATGCATTGAAAGTGTGGGTCATGAGCTTCACGCCCCGCTCGAATGCTGCCCGGGCTTCTTCAAAACTGGCATTGGAGTGGCCCAGTGAACAAAGAATTCCTCTTTCCTGCAAATAGCTGATTGCAGCAAAACTGGGATCCAGCTCAGGAGCAATCGTAATGAGACTGCAGGACTCATCCACGAATTCTTTCAAAACAGCTACTTCCAGAGCTTTCAAGTGCTGGGGCGGATGAACGCCGGATTTCTGGGGCGACAGGCAAGGACCTTCAAAATGAATTCCGGGCATACGGACAAGGGGCTTTTCGCCACTTCTTTCAAGACCGAGTTGAGCTTTCAAAAAATCTCGATTAGCCTTCAATCGCCCGAGATCACCGGTTATAAAAGTCGGAAGAATGCTGGTCAAACCTCGATCAAGGAGGCGGCGGCTGAAAGCGGCTATTTTCTCCCAGCTCAGTTCCTCCCAGAAGTCACAGCCGGGACCACCGTTGACCTGCAGGTCAAAAAGACCGGGAGTCAGGTAGCAGTCACTGCCGTCAATTTCCTTAAAGTCTGAGTCCGGACGCCCTCCGCCTATTTGGGCAATTTTATCCGACTCGAGGCGGACATCTGTGATGCGCTCTTCCAGGGGTGTTACGAGCATTGCTCCAGTAATCAGAAGGCTTCTCATGCAGTTTTAATCCAGCAAAGTAATAATAAGCCCCAATTTTCTCACAAAAGAGATATTTGGGACCCGGCGCTGGGAATATTAATCGTTATCGGGGTTGGCGCTCAAGCCTTTCGCAAGATGGACGGCAATAAAACAACAAATCCACTAACCGGACGTCAATGGGACATGAACTCATTGATAGAGAAGCTTTTAGAGATTCAGGACGAACTGCTGCAATCTCAAGAGCGCAATATCACGCTGTCTGCGCAACTGAGAGAGCTTGAAAGACATGCTCGCGATGCCGAAGACATGAAAATAACCCACGACAATCAGGCACAACTGCTTGCCGATAAAAGTCGAGAAAACAAATATTTGCACCAGGAACTATCCCGTCTGGCTTCGACCTTATCAGCCCGCATGCAGGAATGCGAAGAGTTGAAAGCCAATATCATCGAGTTGCAACATCAGCTGAAAACTTCACAGTCTGACCGCGACTTGCTTGCAATCATGCTTACGGAAGCCGAGAATGCGGCGCGCAACCCCGCTAACACCGGCAGCAAAATGGAAGCGGCAAGCAGCAAAAAAGACACCAACTGGACCAAAATACTCAAAGGCAAGTAAAAGCTTTGCCGGTCACTATTGCGAAGATGTCGGCATCGGCGGCAGGATCGTATTATTGGTAGGAGCCAAATTTGGCGACTTAGTCATGAAGCTTTTTAGCAACTGGCTGGAGCCGCTCAAATCAACTGAGGTTTTGCGGCGACCGAAAATACCTTTTTTACTGATAATTTTGTCACCAAATATGGTGCCGGCTTCGATTTGCGAATCACCAAGCAGACCTTTTTTACTGGCAAATTTATTGCCAAGCAAACTGACTTCGCTTTTCTTATTCCCGAAGATGCCCTTCTCTTCGGCGAAACCATCGCCAAGTGCATCTTTTACAACTCTTGTTTTCTTGCCGAAAAGAGAATTCTTGATTTGAATTCCATTTCCCGCCCCATCGGTCACGGTCCAGTCGTTGCCGCGCGCCTGGGCGTGAAGCGGCTGCAAGAGAAAAGCTACAAGCGCGAGCGAAAGTCCCTTAAGCATGAATTTTGCGGCGCCGAATTCCAGCTTCTGCATAGGATAAACCCCAATAAACAAGTCACTTCCAAGTTGACTCTCCAGAAGAGCTAATGTTCCCTTTCTAAACTTGGATATCTCGCCGACTCTGCTTGATTCAAGCCAAGTGCTTATAATTGAAAGTCTTCTCGAAATCTTGCAAATGAGGTCTGAGGTGAGTAGCGGTACTTTGAAGTTCAGTTTGGAATCAATCGCAGAAAATATCGTCAAAGGCGACCGCCGGGCCCTGGCCAGAGCACTCAGCATTGTGGAAGATGGCGGACCGGAAGCCCTAGAGCTTGTACAAAGGCTCCTGCCCAAAACCGGCAATGCCCAGTTAATCGGTGTTACAGGCTCACCGGGTGTCGGCAAGTCGACGCTCGTGGACGCATTGATTAGTGAAATACGAGCCGCCGGGCTGAAAGTAGGAGTTCTGGCAATTGACCCCTCCAGCCCTTTCACCGGGGGAGCTATACTCGGGGACCGTATCCGTATGCAAGCTCATACTATGGATAAGAATGTTTTCATACGCTCCATGGCCAACCGCGGTCACGCAGGCGGCACGGCACTGGCCACATACGACGCAGCCCGAATGCTGGAAGCAGGCGGATATGACGTCATAATCATCGAAACTGTCGGTGTCGGGCAATCAGAGCTGGCGATCGCGCAAACTGCAGATACAACCATCCTTGTATTAATGCCCGGTTCCGGCGATGACATACAAGCCATTAAATCCGGGATTATGGAAATCGGGGATATTTTCGTCGTAAACAAAGGCGATTTGCCCGGTGCAAACAAAACCGCATCTGAAATCATTGCCAGCCTGGAGCTGAGCACAAAGGGCTCCGAATGGAAGCCGCCGGTTCACGTCACAAATGCCGAAGTGAATGAAGGCGTCAATGCAGTCTGGAACTCAGTTGCAGCCCACAAGAATTACTTGAACAGCTCCGGTCAACTCAAACTGAGACGCAAGCATAAATTACAAACCGAGCTTTCCGAGCTGGTTGCAGAAATTGCCCGCAATAAATTGAATGATTCTCTGGAAAAATCCCAGGCGGCTCAAAAGCTGATGAATCAGCTGCTTGAGTCTGAGCTTGATCCACACAGCGCCGCCAGGGAAGTCTTCGAGAAGATCTTCTCAAACTGAGCCATCTTTACAAACTAAATTCCAGGTCTGCTTCTCAGTGATAGCTGCGCGGTATAAGAGCCGCCATTAAATGAACCGGGCACTGCAAAGCTCCTCCCGATTTCACGAGCGCGCAAGCACAGCGATATGGATGAACTTCACGCCTCACGATCGTGAGTTCAACACGCCGATCGCTTGAATCAGAACGCTTGAAAGACTTGCGTATTTTAAGACTTGATACCATGTATGTGCCTCTGGCTCTGCAATGTTGTTAGTTAAGCCAGCATATGCAGATTAATCTGCTTCAACAACACGGTTTTTACTAAGCGAGCCTCTGATTAAAGTCCGGACAATGAAAAGATCAAATTCGGTCGCCGCTGCCTATTACGGCCATATATGCTCCCAAAAGCAAGACCACAAGCAGAAGCAAAATTACCGGTATCGCAATTGGTGACATTTCATCCCAGGGGCTAGGTAGAACTTCAATAACGAAAGGCACTCTGGCTGAGGAAACCAGATCGTTGCGCTCCTTACACTGAACTGTAATCGAGCCTTCATATTTTCCGGCAAGCGTATCGGCCGGTATCTCAACGCTCAGTTTTACTGGACTGGCGGAATCCACGCCGCTTGTGACCTTTACAGTCAGGGATTCACCTTTATTAATCAGTCCGGCTGCAATTTGCGGAACGGCTTTATCCTTGGCGCTTTGGCCTTTATCCAGAACGGCAGCACTTGCCTGAACCAGAACCTCGAATTCGCTGGAATTGCTGCTGCTTACTTTCGCGCCCACTCGAAAGGACAGTTCGGAACTTGTTTCTTTGTCGAAAATAAATCCAGGCTTTCTCACCTGAACTTTCACGGATTCCTGGTCGACTGTGAGGCGGGACGGCACTGTCAGCAAATAAGCCACCGGCGCCGAGACTTTTGCTGTCGAATCGAAGTCGGCAAAACCAAGATAAGCTCCGGGTGGACAGGAAGAGCCGACGTTTGCCAGCAATCCGATTTCAGCCGATGGCTGCCCGCTTTGAGCTCCTTCCCGCTCTACCGGAGCCAGCAAAACAGGCTCCTTAGTGAGCTTCAAGCTAATCGCATCCTTAGGCAAATCCGAACTTAGAATCAGCGTATTGCCTGCATCAGGCAGCTCAGAGAAGTGCCCGGCTGAAACAAGCTCTTCCAGAATTTTTCTGTACTTGAGGACCTGCTCGGCTTTGAGTTTCGATGAACAGTCGCTCACCGAAAGAAGTTTTTCAACATAGCAAGAGCGATTCCAAACTTTCAACTTTTGTTTTGCCTGCGGACGCTCCGAAATACGCCCAAAATTGATGACTCCATCGGCAGTATCAGCCGCCGGAAATTCAAGCTCGCCTTTCAAGTTTGCTATGGTCTGCTTCAATGCAGAGTAAATACGTTCTGCAACC
This sequence comes from Candidatus Obscuribacterales bacterium, assembly GCA_019748395.1. Classification (GTDB taxonomy): domain Bacteria; phylum Cyanobacteriota; class Vampirovibrionia; order Obscuribacterales; family Obscuribacteraceae; genus JAIEPM01. The sequence continues at coordinate 23 of JAIEPM010000173.1, read as the reverse complement.
GTTCCTTTTTGTGACTTACTGAT
>JAIEPM010000468.1 GCA_019748395.1 Candidatus Obscuribacterales bacterium | reverse complement strand
AGCAATCTCGCTAAAACTGAGCTGCACGGCAGCAGCGGCGCTCCGCATTCTCTCTTACATATATCAGCGCAGCGCCTACGCAGCCAATCTGCTCTGGCTGCATGCAGGCAAAGAAGTGCGAGCTGTTCGCGACGACGCCGAACGCCTTTCGCAAAGATACAAGAATCAAAAAGTCTTGCTCCTGGGAGTGCCGAAAGAACATTCGGGCGCACATATGATCCTCAACGGTTCGACCTTGCAAATGCTGCTCAGTCCACCTTTCACAAAGTCGCCACAGGGAGAATCACTGCTCACCTTTGACCCGATCTTATTCGGCGACAAAAAACTTGTAAACGGCTCTCGCTTGCGCATGCTGATAAATCGACCAGGATACATCGGACCATTTGTCTGGAATAGCGGCGCCAAAAGCTTCAAAGCTCTAACACTTAAGAGCCCCCCTGCTGAAGAAAGCTCCTTGAATTTTCCAATTAGCGCCGACAATCAGAAAAGCAGAGTAGTTCCTTATGCCGCAGGGCGAGCCGAATATCAATTTGCCAATGCCGAACTGAAAATAGAATCGCCCAAAGCAGGCGATGGAATTCGCATCAACCAGCTTCATCTCAATCCTCTGGCTTATTCGTATTTGAAAGTTTCATTCCGCTCTGTGCAAAACTCTATCGCCCTGCCGTTTCAACTGCGCTGGCGCTCAAAAGACGACCTTGCTTCGCGCGACACGCAATCTCCGGAAGAATGTTCAATACAAGCCGTGCTAGCGGCAGATCCGCAAGCTGACGAAAAGACTGTACGCAGTCTTTATATTCCTGTCGGTCGCAACTGGCGCTGGTACACACAGGCTGAAATCAATGAGTTGGAACTTTTCGTACCGGCGGTAAAACAGATCACGCTCTGCGAATTGACCGCTCTTTCCGCCAAAGAGCTGGCTCCCGAAATCAGCTGCAGCGCTCCAGAAAACAACGTTGGAGCAATTATTTATGCCTATGATTCACCCTTGTCTGTTGAAACGTTCGGCAAAGGCCAAAAGGTTATTCTGGAACTTTCAAAACAACAATTTTTCTTCGACAATCTCGAGGGCGAACAAGCCAAAAGCGGCATCGCCGCGACATTCATAGAAAACGCCGACAATGCCGTGTTTCGACTGAGCAAGAAAAATTTCAGCGGCTCCGGTTATTACCAGATAAGAGCACGAAGCCTCGATAAAAACGGAAAGGCAATTGGCGACTATTCCGATCCACAAACATTGCTGGTGAACTGATTCATGAATGCCGGCAGCAGCAATCTTCTTCCGACAGTCGCCGATGCTCCTTCTTTGAACAAGAGCAAGAGCCGCAAAACAATTTTCGACAAACCGGCATTTGCAGTTTTATTCATTTTTGCTCTGTCCTTTATCCTGCGTTATTTATACAACGCCGTTTTTATGGAGCATCGTATCGCCCACTTCGGTGACGCCTACAATTTCCTGCGCACCGGCAGTGCCATTTTGGAAGCTGCAGCATCCTCACAAAATCCTCTAGATTTCATCTGGAAGATTTACAATGCGGCCCCCCCGGAAGCTCAACTTCTGCAATCAATGACTTCTATGAAGTTGACGGACCGGCTCATGATCGACGGACCGGTTTTTCCAGCTTATTTAGCCCTGGTCGAATGGCTCTCCGGAGTAGATCCATTTAAGCCAATCTTCGATGCGCATAGCGTGCATATTTGTTTGTGCAATTCATTTATAGATGCACTGGCGACGGTCCTCGTTTATCAGTGCGGGCGGCTTGCTTTTAATCGACGCATCGCCTTAGTTGCAGGCATAATTTTTGCTCTTTATCCCCCGGCAATCATCAACACCCAACATTGCTACAGCGAACCCTTCTCATACTTCCTCCTCAACATCTGGACAGCTTTGACTCTTCAGGCCATGCTACGCCACAGCCCCAGAGGCAAGGCTCTGACCTGGTGCGGCATCGGGCTCAGTGCGGGCTTACTCATGCTCTCCAAGCCCGCTTTTATCTTGCTGGCGCCGATGCTTGCGGCGCTGCTTACTCCGATATCTCTTCTGCGCACAATCAAAACAAGCAATAACGAAGGCAGGGCAAAAAGTCTCGCCGGACTTGCGGCAAGACTTGCTAAACAAGGACTTCTAGCTGGGCTCGGCGCAGCTATTGCACTTGGACCCTGGGTAATTTTCAACAAGCAAGCCACCGGACAATATTCGGTTTTTGTAAATAGAGTGCCTTCCTTCAATATTTTCCACGGCAATCAAATCAGCACGGATGCATGGCGCTGTTATCCGTTTTACGGCACATTTCCCGGCGACAGCAAGCTCGTGATCGCATCACTGCTTTCAGATGCACAAAAACAACCACTTGTATTTATCGGCTTACAATTCAAAAAACTTGCACGCCTCTGGTCCGGTGTCTGGAATGAATATCACTACTCACTATTTGGACTGCCAATCGAAGTGCAGTCTTTGCTACATCAAATTCTACTTTTGAGTGGAGCTATCGGGCTCTCATATCTACTGTTCAGAAGCCGGCACAAGCTTCTATCTCGACAATTCACAGCCGCAATAATATTCGGCAGCATTGTTTTGTTTCACTTCGCTTATATCCCCTTTGAAGCCATAAGCCGCTATGCAATTACGGCAATGCCGGCCGTAGTTTTACTGAGTGCAGCGCTTTTCTATGAAGCCTTTCGGCAATCGCAAAGCCGACGGGCTCTGCTGAGGCTGCTGGTCTTTGCAGCTTTTGCCCTGCCGCTCGTATCAGCTAGTGGCAGTATTGCCAATTTTCTGGCGGGCATTCTTCCGCAAAGCATGCTCAGCTTTGCGCCGATTCTGGCATGCGGGCTCGATTGGACACTCTTTGCGCTGTTGATTTTACTCAGCGCCGGAATATACAAGGCACTGGAATCTCAAGAGCCAAGTCGCAAACTAATGCTGGCGCTGCCAATAACATTTGCAGTACTGAGCTGCCTGGTTGCCGCCTTTTACACTATTCAATCCTTTGACTGGCGCGAATGGACTTGCCCTTTGAAAGCCGGGCAAACTGTCGTTCAAACAATCAGCGTTTCGAAAAAACCGGATTGGCGAGGCAGCGCTTTTGTTTTGATGGATCTTTCATCACAAATTCAAGCACCGCCTGTGGAAATCCGCTTGAACGGAAAGACGCTGACCGAAACGGCGATTCCGCTTGCACAGTTGCAAAACAATAACAACGACATTCTGCAATGCCTGGCGATTCAAGCCGAGGGTATGTCGCGAGACTTGCGGGGCTTCCGCAACTGGTGGGTGATTCCCTTTCCTGCTTCTGAAATTCAGGAAGGTCAAAATAAAATTGAAATTTCAAGCAAGCTGGACAAAGCCTGTGCGGTGATTTACGGGGACTATCTGAAAACCGATCAAGCTTTAGAAAATGACGGAGAACAGTACCTGCCCTCGCTCCATGCATTCTCCTACACGAAAGGGTTCACAACATTCGACCATCGAGATCCGCGAGTTTTTGAGAAAACAGAGCTGGCAGCAAAAAGCAGCACGAAGGAAGAAGATCTGTCAGAACTGCCCGGCCGGCAATATGGCAGATACAGACTGCGTTTGCTGATTCCCCAAAGCACTGAAAAAGCACCGGAAGTCAAAGAACTCAAAAAGCAGCAAGAAAGCGTGATCGTAAGTGAAGAGCCGCTCACAGTCAGAGGAAGTGATCCCTCAAGCTTCCTTACGGCAAAGAAAAGCTATCCATTAGAGCCGGACTTAATTAAGGGAACTCGCTTCCAGTTTAGCTGCCAGCTTCGAAAATTGAGCGGAAACGGAAAATGTTTCGTCAGCCTGCAATTTAGCGGCAAAGATAAGTCCGGGCAAAATCAAAGCTGGACTTCAAAATGGCAACCAATCGGTATTGAACTGAAGAACGACTTTCAAACAACCAGCTTTTCAGATCGTATCCCTGATCAAATTCTGGAATTGTCAGGTCTGCAAGTAGAGCCCATGTTCTCGCCTTTTCAGCCCGATTACCTCTTTTTGAAAAAGAAACAAGCTTTGAAAAATGCGATGGAAGTGAGGGATGCTCGCTTCAGCTTGTTGGCACCTCTATCATTACCGGCAAAAGCCGACGGCGAATGGCAGGTTTATTAGAAAGCCGCCGCAGCTTTGCGCTCAGCAATAGCGGCTTTATCTGAGCTTTTCAGAGCCGCCAGCAGTTGAGCTTGTGAATTCAGGCAGGCAATTAGATCGCCGTAGAATTTCAATCCGCCTTTTGTATTCAGGTGACAGCAGTCTTCAAAATCGGAAAGATCGTAATTCTTGCTGCTTGAACCAATGTTCAGGAAACTCGCTCCATAACGCGCCGACACTGACTTGAGTGTATCGATATAAGCAGTCAGCGCCGCAGGATCCAGGGAGTCCGTATTCTCTCTGGTCAAAGGCATGTTAACAACAAGAACCTCTATCCCGTTTTTCTTGGACTCGGCAAGAAAACGCTCAAGGTATTTTGTTTGAGTGCTGAGCATCGTAAAATTCGGAGGGTTATAGAGCTTCTTGTAAGTCTCGAGGTCCTTGAGTTTATTCGGTCGATCCCCAACATAAGCAGAAGCGCTGTTCAGCTCGACAGCGGCATTATGCCCGCTAAAATTGCAGGCAATTTTGATGCCGGTATTGCGCAGTAAAGCGATCACTTTGTCCAGATGATGCCTGATTCTTTCGGACGATTTCTGCAACTCTTTCAGACTGAATTTATCCGGAAGCACGGAGTCCTCATTGTACTCGCGCATAAACTGGCGAGTCGGCGTTTCCAGGTGTTTCTGCTGAGTATTATCCAGAAAGTCTCTCGGCGCCAGACCAAGAACAATAAGCTTCGGACATTTTTTTTCTGCAATCATCATTTTCAAAATGCCGAATTGATCCGACATGATTGACGAAGCAACACCCAGATTCTTGACGCTCAGATTCAATCCATCTTGCTTGCGAATCTGCTCTTCCAGATAACTTGAACGCGTATATTCAGGAATATAGCGATCGTAATACCAGCGGTCGAAACAGGGCGCTTTGCCCGCAAGCTTGTCGTCGCAGCGCACAGCCGGAACCAGCACCAGCGATGACCCCAGGACCACAATATCCGGTTCTTCCGAAGAGGGAAGGAATGATGCAAGTTTAGTGACAAGCACGCGGAATGTGCCGCTCACACCGTCAGCCGCATTCAGACAACGACTGGGAATCAGCAAAGCCGAAAAAAAGCAAATAAGCACAATTGAAACAGTCCAGAGCAACACACTGCTTGCCCAGGCTCTCATGCCCTTCGCCTCAGGGGCTTTTGTTTGATCCTGAATCACTGCGCCTCCTCTGTCAGAAGCTTCTCCAGAGCAGGAGCAAGCCTGGAAGACACAAAATCGTGCCCTTTAGGAGTCAAATGCACAAGATAAAACAGATTGTCTTTCTCGTTAGCAGACAGAGTTTTTGCACTCTCGTGAATATTGATCAGAGGCAGAGAGTTTTGCTCGGATGCCGCTTGCAAGATTCTCAGCTCATCTTTGTAAGCATAACCGTTGAAAGAAGTATCCATCCCTTCTCTAGCTGAGAGATCGCTGCGCACCGGCAGAGCCACGACTGCCAGCCGAGCACCGCCGGCCGAGCAAGTCTTTTTCATCTCAGCCAGAAGCGCCGACAAGGTGCCGCTGATAATGCTTTCGTAGTTACGGCGACCTTTCTCTTCTTCGGTCTTTTCACTCAAAGCGGCAGTATTTTTCTTTGTACCGGACCTCGAGCCGGAATCGGATTCTTTCTTCGCGGAAGGCAAAGGATTTTCGCTAAGCACAGCAGCAGTCGGCGAGGAGGGGGATTTTGCAGCCACAGACTCAGCTTTTGTTTTGTCCGGCTTTGCCGATTGACCTTTCTTATCAGAATGAGCCTGTGAATCCTTGCTGCCGGCAGCGTTCCATTTAGATAGCTCATTTTTGAGCTCAGAAATGCTTTGTCTTATAGCTTTACCAGGCTTGGTCAAGAAAAAGATCAGCCGCTTGTATGTCTCATTATGCATGCTCAAATCAAGCTCTGCGGCCGAATACAAACCCCATAAGCGGCTATGCTGCCGCAAAAATTCCACCTGCTTCATGAAGCGGGCGCGCGGAGTTTTCATCCATTGAGTCACAGGCGAGCTGTCAACTATCAGATCATGTCCCGGCAACCTGAGAGCCGCCGGACGCACATTGGTCAGAACTTCATCGGGTGGCGACCAGTTTTCAAAACAGTCGCGGCTGTTGTAGCAAAGCAATACAAGATCGGGCTTGTATTTCATGACTTGCTGCTTCAACTGCAAAAATTCTTGCACTGTCGAATAGCCGGAAGTACCGAAGTTAATAACCTGCACATTCCTGGCCAGATCTCTCTGCATGGCAGCCTGAACCTGCTGCCCGAAGCTCTTATCAACAGTAACTTGCAAGCTCTCAGTCAAAGAGTCTCCCAAGAGTGCAATTCTGTAAGTAGAGGCTGGTTTTGCGACAGTGATACCGGCTTCGCGTAAGCCATCGGCATTGAAGTAAGAACCGGCGAATCCCTCCGAACGCCAGGTCACCTTTTTATTGCTCATATGCCTGAATCCAAGTTGCGGATCAAGCTTGAAGATTTCTTCCTCTCCCAATCCGGCTATGGCGAGGGAGGCTTCCACCACGAGCACAGCCACAATTTGCCATAGAACAATCTCACCCAAAAGCAAATACCAGGGTTTGCGACTTGCAGCTTTCTCAAGCTGTGAATGATTTATTCGCTCTTTTGTAGAAGAAATCATCTATCAGCCTCAAACTAAAACTGGAAGTAAATGAAGGGAGTGACTTGCGTCGGCTTGGCGGCAAACAAAAATAGTAGGGTCGCAGTCCAGGCTGCCAGCCGCAGCGGCAAAGGAAAAACCAGTTGGCTAGGCAGGCTGTATTTCAAGTTCTTCTTGCACTGCTCCGTGAGAATCCAGAACAGCATGTACACGGTCATGAACACAGGCATGCCGGTTCGAATCAGAAACACGAGTGTGTTGCTCTCCATTCCAAAATTGAAAAGAGAAGCAAAAATGTTGAAAGTGCTTTTCAGATCCGGTGCTCTGAACATCACAAAGCAGGCAGCAACAAACATAAAAGTCAGAAAGAGATTCAGTAGTCTCATCGGCGGCAGTTCGGCTATCTGCCGAAGCGCATCAAAGCGCTCCAGCACCTGCTTCCAGAGCCGGTTTACGATCAAGGCCAGCCCGTGTAAAGCGCCCCAGACCACGAACTGCCAGGCGGCACCGTGCCAGAGCCCGCAAAGCGCCATAGTCACAAACAGATTGCGCGCCGATTCCCATTTGGAGCAGCGTGAACCGCCCATCGGGATGTAGATGTAATCCCGAATCCAGCTAGACAGCGAAATGTGCCAGCGACGCCAGAAAACTGTTATGTCTTCGGCCATGTAGGGCAGTTCGAAATTGACCGGCAACCTGATGCCCATCATCAAGGCAGACCCCCGACCCATGTCCGTGTAGCCTGAGAAATCACAAAATATTTGAATTGAGAATCCAAAGAAGGCAATCCAGGCATCAGTTGCTGAAATCGCCTGTGAGCTTGCGTAGGAGGTACTGATCACCCAGCCGATCGGGTCGGCAATAGCAATCTTTTTGAAAAGCCCCTGCGTTATCAGTGTCATTCCCTCAAAAAACAGGGACGATGACCAGGGCAAGGGATTGCGCAGGTTCTCCTCAAAGTCTTGATAGCGCTTTATCGGTCCGGCGATTTGTGATGGAAAGAAAGCCGCAAATGCGGAAAACTCCATCCAGGAGCGAACACTCTTGCTGCCTTTATAAACGTCTACCAGATAATGGATAAACTCAAATACAAAGAATGAAATTCCCAGCGGCAAAATAATTTGCAGTGCCGGTGCTTTCAACGACTCTAAATGAGCAATCTGCAATTGATTGCCAAGCCAACCCAAGGAGGAGAACAAATTGCTCAAAAAGAAATTGCTGTACTTGTAATAACAAAGACAAAGCAGGTTGAAAACAATAGCGCCGCTGAGAATTGCTTTCGCCGTTTTCGGCGAAGATTCCCGATACTTAGCAATTGCCAGGCCCAAGCCCCAGCAAAGAGTCGAAAGCGCAAAAAGCAAAATGCCGTAAACGGGCATCCAGCTCATGTAGAAAAAATAGCTGGCGGCAACGACAAGACCCAAGCGAGCTGCGCCTTTGAGCCGCCAATAGAAAAAGACTACTATCGGCAAAAACAAGAAATATTGAAAGCTACTGAAGATCACCGCTTGCTCTAAATCCTTGCCTGCAGAAACAGCCAGAAAGCCTGCTAAAGCTTAGCACTTCGCCTCTTGTCATTCATTGGTATGCTCTAAATTTGGGCGATTCGATTGACTTTAGTTAAGGTAAGCGGCAGCGACTAAAGAAGCTTCAGGCTTTCCAGCGGCATTCACAAAGAATAAGTTCTTCTAATGATGTCGAATTCCAGAGTGCAGAATCTTTACGTGCAAGCGAAGTGCCATTTTCAGGCCACTGATAAGCACGAGTGGTAATCTTTTCATTCAACAGGCGCAAGCAAGTCGCTTTGAGCAAATTCATGTCATCGCCCACAATTTCAGCAAGCAGCGAGCTAACAAAAAACAGCGAGAAGAGCAGCAAACAACTGCTTTTAAATTTCTTGAGCGCGGCAATAATTGTCGCTGTTATTCTGGGCGCTTTCGGCAAAACCGTATTTAAGGGAGCCCCAATCTCGCGCGTTTATCAGTTAGGACAGCGGGATACACTCTATTCGAAGTATTTCACACCCACAAGAGAGGGCTTTGACGCCTCTGTTTACCAGTACTTCGTGCCCAGCCACGAGTTTCTCTGTCGGCAGCTTTTGAATGGTCAGATTCCACTCTGGAATCCACTGGCCGGATGCGGAGCACCATTTCTCGCCGATGTGGAAACGGCAGTGGCATGGCCCTTGAGATTGATGCTGCTAGGGCTTGAACCCATGCGCTCGTGGAACTTACTCATCGTTGCAAACATTTTGAACTTTGGATTGGGCTCCTTTCTTCTAGCACAAACGCTGAAACTGCGTCGTTTCGCCGCGATTTTCGCTTCACTTCTAACAGCCTTTTGCCCATTCCTTATTTTTCAGTCGGAGCTAATCGGTTCGTCCTCTTCAATGATACCTCTGGTAATGGCAGCCTTCGTGAATGCTCACGAGAAACGCAGCTACTTGAGGCGCATCTTAGCCGGACTGGCCTGCGCCGTAATGATTTTCTCCGGCCACCCGGAGCCCTCCTTTTTTGGAATCGTATCCTCGTCGATGCTTTATCTTTGCCTCAGCGTTTTCGGCGATCAAAAAGAAGAGCCAGCCTGGAAACGCCTCGGCTTGGGATTGTGGGACATAGCCATAATCGGCATTTCAGCATTTTGTTTCTCTTCATTCATGCTCTTGCCGTTTTTAGAGCTCCTCAAAAATTCAGACTGCTACAAATTAGGTCTCGAGGGACATCGCTTCGGGGTTCCGCTCAACAGCATTTTGATTAATCTCATACATCCGGCATACAACAATTCAAGCCCGTTTCTGGGGATACTTTGCGTGCCGCTGTTGCTGAGTTCCGTAGCGCTGGATTTCAAAAACAATAAATACGCTCGCTCGCTTCTAATTTGCAGCGCAGTTTCCATAGCGCTGATGAGCCAGCTTGGACCTATCGATTGGCTGATGAATGCAAGTGCATTCTCATGGTTTGTCCCCAAATATTGCTGGCCGTCATTATTGATCATGCTCAGCATGATCTCTGCCTTCGGACTGCAATCGCTGCTGACACTTGCGCAGAAAGATTGGCGCAAAGCATCGATGATAGCTATAAGCTCCAGCTTGTTTGCCGTGGCGGTACTGGCGTATATTCGCATTTTCCCGGGCAGCCTTGACTGCATTCGTCAAGACGAAGCTTTCGACCACATGCAAGTTATCAGCAAGTTTTTCACAAGAGACCTGATTCTTTTGAGCGTCTTTGCAACAGCAATTTGCTTGAGCAGATTCTTCTCTAAGGCGCAGGGAATTGCCTGCCTGCTTGTCGCCTCAATTTGCACGATCTTGAGTTTAGCTCCGACAGTCAAGCAAGCCAGTCCAGTGCAGGCAAATTTCAAATATGAGGCAGTAGAACCGATTCCTTTTCTCGAGAAAGAACAGGCTCGCATTTTGACCATGGGGCGCCATGTGTTCTGTCCTTCCAGCAATTTCTGCTTCGGCATTAACAACCTGGTGCCGGTAAACGTCTACCATCCATCGCGCTTTCAACGCTTTCTCATAAGCTGCGGAGTTACAGCAGAGGGCGTGAATCAATTCTTCGACGGACGACTATCTTCCGCAATCGATGCGGCGGCGGTACGCTACATAGTGACACCACAGCCGGTGCTGAGCAAAAACGACAAGATGCCGGAAGCAAAGGCGCTAAAAACAGAAGATCCCGGCTGGGGAACAACAAGCCAGGGACTTTGCCTTAAGGCAGCCGCTCTTCGCTTCTATCCGGAGAATCGAGAAGTCAACGGAACTCTCGTCTTCAGCGCCGACAGCCAAAGAGCTAAAGAACTTGCAATTCAAAGCCTGCTTACTGATTCTAGAGGAAACATTCTATGGATGAGCGACCTCGATCGCCTTGTTTATCTTTACTCAAATCAAAAGCCGGGAATCCAGAGCTTTAGCAAAGACATTACGATTCCAGTACCGGAAAGCAGAGAATCGTTGAATATTGAACTTCAGGTTTTCGACTGGAAAACATCAGGATATTTAGATCACAACAAGACCACCGGACAAAAGAAAACTGTCACAGTTGCAAAATGCAAGCCGGATTCAAAAAGCCTGGACAGCGAACTCATACGCGATTGCGGAGTGGACGATTCAAAACGCAGATTCAAGCTTCGCAAAGAAACAGCATCGCATATCCGTGTTTATGAAAACACTGACGCTCTGCCTGCAGCCTACTTGTCTCATGATTTTCAAAAGGCCGGAAGCGAAACTGAAGCCTTTGAATCAGTTTCAAAAACAGACCCGAAAATCAAAACCATTATTGAAAGCGAACTCAGCGAGGCAGAGCTAAGGTCGAAACTGAATGGATCAGAAAGCAAGAGCAATAACGTCGAAACGGTC
>JAIEPM010000147.1 GCA_019748395.1 Candidatus Obscuribacterales bacterium | reverse complement strand
CAATCGAAACTATTGAGGCGGCTTTCAAAAGTGTGTGTGTTTTGGCTTCTCTGGCCAGCCGGCTCCCCAGAATTCTGCCTGTTACCATCGCCGCCAGAAATGAACTGACGTTGGCGGCTGCATCAGCTTTGCTTAATTGCAAAACCTTTTCCATGAAATCGGCGCTCCAGTATACAATCGACCATTCGGCGGCAACGCTCAAGAAAATCAATGACCAGCATAGCCAGTAAGCTTTCGGCAATTTCGTGCTGCTTGCGGAAGCGGCACTTTCATGGTCAATATTCGCTTCGCCATCTAAAGTCTTTCTGGAATAAGCAAAATAAGATGCAAATGCAATTATCGGCAAAAGCAGTGAAGAGCGCCAGCCCAAAGGACTTTTACTGAAGAGGCTCACCACCAGTGGTGCGATGCTGCAGCAGAGGCTCGCGGCGATAGTCGTTTCTGTAAGTGCGACCGCTCTTAGATCTTTAAAGCGCTCGGCAACAATTGTGCACAAAGTTTGGCTCATGGTGCTGCCGCAGATACCGCAAATAAACGAGCCTGCTAAACTCATTGCCGGAATTTTTGCGGCAAATAAAACGGCGATGCCGATGCATAGTCCCAGGCAAGCAAGCCAGACTGTCTTTGCCTTGCCGAAACGGCGCATATTTCGATCTCCCAGCGCTCCGGCAATCACCACTCCTCCCGACCAGAGGCTGAAGTGCATGGCCGCTGTTCCATAGCTCAGGTGCAAGTCTGATTTTAAGAAGCTCATCAAAGGACCCAGAGCTGCTGCTACAAAACAGTAACTTGCAATCATCAGATAAGCCAACCAGGCAACGTTGTCTCGGACAAATTGCTGTGGCGGGCAAACAGCAATTTTGCTTGTATCTGATTCCGGGCTGACAGTAGACACTCTTTGATTTTGCCTGAAGAACTAAGCTCGATGCCGATCTTATCTTGATTTGACCGGATACGGCAAGGAGAAGGCGCCCCGGTCCTATTTAAAGTCCCGCAAGAATCGCCTGTTTTCTAGTAGAAGCGGCACTTAAAGAAAGTTTCTTTAAAACGGATAAGGAGCAGCAATCCTTGCTGCTCCTTTCCGGATGATCCAGGTTGATGTTTGTGCAGGAAAAATCACTTGGTCATCCCGTGGCAACGGGGGCGCCCCCGCAGTTCAGCGCCGCCCGTTGTCAGGCTTTAGACGGCGCTGTCCCAGAAAGCTGCTTCTTTCGGGTTGATCAGAGCCTCAATTTCGGCTTTCAGTTCTTCAAAAAGATTCTTTTGGCTGAGCCAGAATTCTTTTATTTCGTTGATATTCAGAGAGTCGTTTTTGACTGCCGTGATCATTTCGATGGCACTGGCACGCAGGAATTTTTGCAAGCCGGGCAGATCCATGCCGACAGCCATGGACGCAAGCTTTTGAAGCAAAGCTATTCTTGCTTTTTCCAGTTTTAATGCTTGAGGGCGCTGGGCTTTTTCCAGTTCGGCGTAGGCTTCTTCAAACTGGTAGAAGAATTCATTCAATTCATCTTTCGCCAGATAAAGCTCGCTGGTTTTAGCACTCTGTTCCGGTTTCTTCTGCTGAGATGCTGCTTTTGCCAGATCATTCAGCTTGTGAAATAGCGAGGACAAACCACCTCTAATCACTTGCTCAGGGGCTGTTGATGGCTTTGAGATTTCAGCTTCCGCCTTTTGGCTTACGTTTTTTGGAGCGATTGACGGCTGTGAATTCAGCATAGCTCTGCGTCGGTCGATTTCGTCTTGAATTTCGCTTTCGCTTAGATTATTTACCTTCATTGCTCCGGCGCAGATCTCTTTCCATGGCGCACCGCCCAGGGCCTGTCTGACGATAACTTCAAAAACTTGCTGGCGTACTCCGTTTCCGTAGCTGCCTGTCTGCGCGCCAAATGAATTCGAAGCTTCCTCACGCGCGGGTCCGGCAAGTTCCTTTTTAGCGCTGCTTTGAGAGGCTCCCGGAGCTGCCTGCGCTTCAGGCGCTGGCGGAGCGGCCGGCGGTGCAGGTCGCTGTTGCGGCATTGAAAAAGATGCTGCTGCTTCGAAACTACCGGTTTGAAATGCTTCATCGCTCCATGAAGATGCAGCACCCCAGGCATCGGTCTGGCTTAGAGGTTCGCAGTATCCTGCCGACATTTCAAAGAAAGCCTCCTGCATAGGACCGCTCCCAGAGGCAGGGCTTGGAGAATTTTCCGCAAAGCTGTCTTTTGAGACTTGGGGAGAGTTGCTGCTCCTCGCTGCTCCTTGCCCGGCGCTCTGGCTGCTCGGACTGACTTGGCTCATTTTAAAACGCCTCATGCTGCCTGCAAGCGGCGCCGCGCCCGGCATTGCTGGGGCGTTTTGGGCATCCATTTCCCAGGCTTCCGGCATTTCGACAGGCTGTACGACTTTGTGCAAATCACCTGTTTTGTTGACTATTTCAGCCTCATCCACGACCACAAAGGCTGTAAATTTGGTGAGCAGTGAATGTTTGACTGCAAGGGCGATCATTTCCTTCTTTAATTGCGCCTGTGCATTTGGATTGATTCTGTATTTATCTTCCAGTGCAAGAATATGGCTTTTAGCCCAGAGTTGAGCAATGCATGGCATATCAACTTTTCGGGCTTTGACCTTTTCTTCGAAAGGCTGACCGTTAGTGTACTTGCCTTTGATTGTCAGTCTGCCTTTTCCGGAAACTTTGAAGAAGCAGCAGGAAGCTCTGCCTGCAAAAATATCCGGTATGCGATGAGGAGATAAGGAGGCTCTGTCCACGTTGAGATCCAGGTTCTCTACTTGTAGGTCCGATACAAGAGGAGCTCCTATTTCTCGTCCGATGGAGGCCAGAGCCTCCTCAAGTTGAACCCCGGGTTCAACGAAGGTTGCAGTTCCGCCGCCTAAGTTGGCCAGTCTTTTCAGCAAGCCTGAATTGACTGCAGTGTCGATGCCGACCACGAAAAGGCGTGAGTCTGCAATTTCTCTCTGAACGCGCTGCATAATTTGTGATTCATTGCCGACTTCACCGTCGGTGAGCACAACGATTGCCGGCAGGCGACCGTCTTTTTCCTGACGTCGGCTTATTGATTCGAATGAGCTTCGAATTGCCAGGTCCATTTCAGTGCCACCGCGTGCGGTGATTGTCCGCAAATAATTTTCGCCCCGCTCAATGCCTGCAGTGTCGGCATTGATAAAGTGCTGCCCCTGCCGTCCGCTCATCCACTCCACGACAGTGTCGAAGGCGGCTATGGCAAAACGGTCGTTGGGACCGAGAGTATTCAATAATATGCTGCAAGCCTGTACCGCCGACGACATCTTGATGCCCTGCATGGAGCCTGAGCGATCAAGGACGAACACTATGTCTCTTGCTGCTCCAAGAAAACCATCCCTTCTGGGAGGCATTATCGAGAGCAAGCCATAGGTTTCACCGTCGTCGGCAGTATAGGTAACCAGAGAGGATTTTACTGTTTGTCCCCCGCCATGCCAGCGCAAAACGAAGTCGCGATTCAGCCTTTCGTTAGCGCGTGCCAGTTTTACAGTAATACCCCCTTGCGATAAAGCTGTTTTGCTGGCGTGCTGCGAGCAGGCCAGATCGCTCAGTTCTCTTCCGTCTTCTGTGAGAATTTCGACGCTGAGCGTCAGGGCTGTTTCAGGATCAACTCCTTTTGCCAGTCTGGGTGGGCTGATTCTTGAAGCGTCCGGAACCAGGTCTGTGTCATCTTCGATGCCCGAGCCGACTGCATCCCGTGAAAGCTGCCGACCTGGAATATATCTTGGCGCGACCACAAGCGGCAGTCTGATTTCGCTTTTGCCGTCCTCAAAAAACGGCAGGCGTTCGGAGTAGCTTATCTCGATGCTGACTTCTTCGCCGGGCGGCAGATTTCCTACTTGAACCGTGAAAAGATCATCCCGTTCCTGTTCCATAATGGCGGCGCGCTTGCCGTCATCAACGGCTTGCTGGTAGTTGCGACGCGCCTCCCCTCGTTCTTGGACCAGACCGCGAACAACACGATCTCCGACTTTCATATTGAAACTTGAAACTGCGCAGCCGGCAGCCAGAGGGAAAATATAAACGGCTTCCAGGTGTTCCTGATGACAGTTGCGGAAATTTTGCTTGACTGTTACCTGTGCAACCCGGTCCACGACCTGTGCTTTGATATCTACAGCAGCCAGAGGCAGAGAGATTTTTTGAGCTCCTCGGCTCAATATGAGGTTCCCTAGCTGACGTTCAATGCCTTCGGGCAAATCGAGAATCGGGACGCTGGTACTGGGGCTTGCCATTCGGTTTTCCTCCGCTAATTACTGCTCTTCTTTCGGCAGAATTGCTTCCAAAGCATTGCGCACGCGTTTGAGCGTGGCTTCGATATCCTGCTGAGTTTGCCACCCTTCCTGAATCAAAATTTTTACGCCGGGCTCGATGATCACTTCATGCCAGATTGTTGATCGCACAGCTTCAGCTTTGTCCTGTTTGCTTTCTTGCTTCTCCCAGAATTCAGAGAGACTTGTAAGCAGTGCTTCGAGTTCGGTGTTGCTGCGCCCGTAAAGACGCGTTTGGATTTCGGACAGAGGCAGGTTTATAGCCTGCAACGCTTTAATCGCCAGTATTTGAAGAACGTGCCTTTTGCCGTAAACAGCCTGGCGTCCGTTGATTCTTGGTCTGTCGATCAGTCCGAGCGTCGTGTAATAACGGATGGTTCTCGCATCCGGACTTGCCGATACCCGGTTATCATGTTGTGCGCCGAGAAGAGCGTATTGATTCAGGAGTTGTCCGACTTCGTTGGACAACTCGTCGAGCGTTAACGTCGTCTCGTCTGTCTTCATGACAGTATTCTCTCAGAATACTGTCATGCTGTCAAGCTCTCGGCGCTTCGGCTCGAAACGCAGTCGGTTATTGCTATTTGGGTTGACTTCGCTCCTGAACAAGGATCGTTTAATCTAAAACAATGACAGTAATTTTTGCGACAATTCAAAGTTACTGTCGGATGATTTAAGTGCCGTTTAGTTTTCCGCTGCTCTGATGGCGAACTGAGCGGACCAGGCTTTGCACCGGCTTCTTTGCCGGCGCCTACGATAAATCCTTAAATTACGGCTTCATGTCCCAACTAAAGAGCATCCTTATTACTGTAATGCTGTCATGGTTCGGGCTCGATTGCTGAAACTGATTGCTGCAACAACTTCTTGCGGTAAATTGTCTGGCTTTTCAGCCTCTATCGTGACAGTAATGTGAATCTGAGCGTTCCATCATATGAGAGTTTATACTTGATCATTCGAGTTGCAGGCATTTGTTTGCAACTTGCTATATAAGGAAGCGCCGTGAAAAGGAAAAAGGAATTCAAGCAAGTAGAGTTGGGTGTTGAGCCGGTCAAGACCGAGTTTTTGAGGTCTCGCTGGAAGCATTATTTGCGCTGGCTGATATTTTGCTTCGCGCTTTTGCTCTACATTATGTTGATTCTGACTTCATATCATTCTCATGTGCTTTTGCAGAAAGGCTTTCTTTTGCAAGAGCTGGTGGTTTATGTGCTTTGCTCGCTGATGATGCTGCCGATTCTGCCTTCGGTGGTTCTGGAAGTTGATTATTTGAGGCTGGAAGACGACGGTATTGTTCTTCAAAACTTGCTATTCAGACGAAAGCTCCTCTGGGACGAAATACAGGGATTCATCGACCCTCGCTATTTAAAGTTTGCGATTTTGAGAGGCAAGAAGTTCTTTTATTTGCTCAATCGGCGAGATCTGCCTCATTTTGACGAAATTGCCGAAGCGATTCGGGCGAAGGCGACAAAGATTCGAAAATAACTATGAATCTGAGACTTAGAGCCGTCTCTGCCATATACTGTGCAGTGCTTAGATTTCGGGATTAGGACCATGGCCAAAGGAAAGATTCGTGTTTTGATTGGCAAGCCCGGCCTAGATGGGCATGACAGAGGCGCCAAAATCATTGCTCGCGCTCTTAGAGACGCAGGCATGGAGGTGGTTTACACCGGATTGCACCGCTCTCCTGAAGAAATAGTCGAAACAGCTATTCAAGAAGACGTGGATGCGATTGGTTTGAGCATTCTCTCCGGCGCTCATATGACTCTCTTTCCGCGAATCATGGAATTGCTCAGAGCCCAGAGTGCTGATGATATCCTGCTTTTCGGCGGCGGGATTATTCCTGATGAAGACCGTGAGTTTCTTCTTAAGCAAGGCGTATCTGAAATCTTTGTGCCGGGCGGCGCCACCCAACGCACAATTGAGTTTCTGAAACGCAAGTTTGAAGACAAAGTAGCAAAACAAGAGCAAGCAAGCGCCAGCTCTTAGTATCAAATTTCCTTAGCAGTCCTTGAATTTCCAATTGATTGATTGGAAAACTGGAGAGATAATGGGTACATTGGTAGTTGGAGACTACTAATCGCATTAATTATATGGAGAGCCAGATTAAATTTTGGTCTCAACCCCTTGATATGCGTGTTATACTCCTTGAACTGGTCGATTAATGCGGAGTTACTGCTGTGAGCCATCCAGAACGTAAGGTTCATAAATTTGAAGACAAGGCTATTGAAGCCCTGGGTTTGCTTGCCAAAGCTTGGACAGTCGAAATAAAAGAGTGGCTTACCTGCTCTCCCTCTGAAGCCCGTTCACTGGGTGAAGAATCCGGCGCGTCCACACTGGCCAGAGTTGCTCTTCTTGATGAAGCTGCTGCTATTTACGACACAATCTAAGCATTCGTTGTCAGTTTATTTGAAAACCTCCGATTTATCGGGGGTTTTGTTGCTTTAAACGCCTTTGTCATCCTTCTTTTGGGCTTCCAGGGCTTTTCGCTCCTTTTCTTTGCGGGAAGCGTCAAGCAATTTTTGTGTTCCGATTGCGACTCGCGCCGGAGTGCTGGCCAGATCCCAGGCAGCCCTTCCTATTTCGTCTTCCGGTTCAAGCAGTTCTTCCCAGGTTTTTGCTTCGCAGTAGGAAAGAAGGATAAGTACCTCGAGCGACGCCGGACTGGGATCACGATATTGCAAGCCCAGTAAGATTTCGCCCTTGCTCGCTGTTTCGATATAACGAATCTCTGCTTGCACGGCAGTTGAGAGCTCCCTTTTATCCACTGTTCCTGATATTTGCAGATCAATAATCTCTCCTTTTTCGAGAGGAGTTTCTTTTAGACGCAAGAGTGAGCCGAACTCATTCGTCAAAACTGTGGAGCCTCTAAATTCTTGTCCGCCCTTGGTTTTTGCAATGACATCGAGTTTTCGTCTGACTCGATGAGCTCGCCTGGTGAATGTTTGTTCGATTGTGCAAAGTACCGCAATGCCGACAATCATAATGTTGTAAAAAGTCCAGAATACATTCACGCATAATGCTACTCGCAATTCCGGCTCCATAGCGGCTCGAAAACAACCATAGCCGAAAGTGAATAAGAGAATAATCAATATGAGGATGTTCGGCATCGCAATTTCGCGATCAAAATGAACCTGGTCTGTCATTGTGCCTTTGGGCGTAACATTGAATTTTCCTGACTTCGGGTCGAATAAAGCCTGAGTTGTGACAACCGCATAAAATGGCGCCAGAACAGCTTCATAAATGTCAGACCAGAATGTGTGCCTGAAATTTCTGAGAAAGTAATTGTTGGTGATTATTGAGCAAAGAATGTAGGAAATTCCCATCACCATGTAGCTGAGAAAATTTGTTTTTACAGGGAATTGATGAAAAACAATGAAAGCAATTGGCGCTGCGTAGAAGATCAGGCGCGGTATGCCGAAAAGGAAATGGGTCATTCCGTTCAAGTAGCAAAGTTTTTGAGGCCAGCTCAAACCTTTTTTGAAAGGAGGCATTTCGATACGCAGCATCTGGGTAGCGCCGCGAGCCCAGCGGCAGTGCTGGATGATGAAGCCTGAAACGCTTTCCGGTGAAAGTCCGATGATTTGAGGAACTGGAAAATATCGTGATTTATAGCCGAGTGCATGCATTCTTATGGAAGTGTGACAGTCCTCTGTGACGGTTTCAGTTGCAATGCCGCCGATTTCTTCAAGCACGCTGCGTCTGAGCAAAGCTGCTGAGCCGCAGAAAAATGCCGCGTTCCAGAAATCGTTTCCGACCTGAACAATTTGCATGAAGAGTTCTTGCTCAAACGGCAGTTTGCCTGCCAGGTGAACATTACGCTCGATAGGCCCCGGGTTCATAAATCGATGCGGCGATTGCACCAGGGAAACTTTTTCGTCTTTGAAAAAAGGCACCAACTTGGAAAGAATAGTGCTCATTGGAATATGATCTGCATCCAGGATTAAAACAAGCTCTCCACTACTGTGTTTGAGTGCATTGTTGATGTTCCCTGCCTTAGCATGAAGATGCTTTTCTCTGACTATATATCCGCAGTTCAACTCTGCGGCAAGTGCTTTCATCGAATCACGGGTACCGTCGTCGAGAATATAGACTTTCTTATTTTCATAGTCGACATTGAGCGCAGCAACAGCAGTGCGTCTCAAAATATCGACATCTTCATTGTATGTGGGTATGAAAATGTCGACTGTTGGTTGGAACTCCGGTATCGGCTGAATATTTTCAGCAGAGCGGTCAAGCGAATATATTTGAAAATAGAAGCCGATTAGCGAGTAAACCGTATAAAGCTCCGCCAGAAACAAAACAATGCTGAGCGTGCCGGTTAGAGGGTCCGGCAAATTTAAAGTGAAAAGTGCTCGCCAGACGATATATCTGGTCGTGGCAAGAATGCTTATGGCCATGAGCAAGCGCCGAATGATCTCTTTGTGTCTGACTCGCCAGAAGAGGAAAGCAACTAAAAGAATCAAAAGCGAAAGCGCTATTTGCACTTGCAAGGCGGCTATAAAAGCTGATGCTGCGGAGGCGAAAAGACCCAATATGAAGGCAATCAAAAGCCACTTAGAGCCTTTCTTTGAACTGATTTCGCTCAGTTCTTCCGATGAAGATAGCTCATCGCTCACAGACCTTTTCCTTCTTCAAACAATTGAATGGTTTTCTTCGCACCATCAAGTGCCAGATCCAGGCGTCCCAGCCGCTGGTAGTTCAGCGCTTCTTCCAGCACCAGATCCGGAGCTTCCGGATAATAGGAAATTGCTTTTTTGAAAACAGCTTCTGATTTGAGATTGTCTCCCTGCCAGTTCAAGCACTGACCCAGTCCGACAAGAGCTTCTTTGTGCCGGGGATTTTTCTTGAGGATGCTTTTGTATTGTTTGATTGCCGGATTGATTTTGCCAAGCCAGCTCAGAACTTGAGCGCGACTGGCTTGTATATTTAAATTTGTCGGATCTATTTCAAGCAGCTTATTGTAAATTGCAAGTGCTTCTTTCTTTTTTCCCGCCCAGCTCAGTACTTCGCCCAGATATCTTCGGGCTTCCAGATCATCCGGCTTAAGAGTCTGGTAGCGCTCTAGAAGTAAAATCGCCTCGTCTCGAGTCTTCAAATTCCAGGAAAGCACTTTGCCAAGCGACCAGAGGCAGTGCGTGTTCTGCGGATCTTTTGCCAGCGTTTGCCTGCAAATATCAATTGCGAAATTTCGTGTTTCAGCCGGTCCGGTAAACTCTTCGCTGATTTTTGCAAGTTCAAAAAGCTCGTCTTCTTTGCTTAATTTATATAGAAGCTCAAGAGCTTCATTCGTGCGTTTTTGCATAATTAGAGCTTTAGCCAGCAGGACTTGCAGCTTAGGATCTTCTGCCCCTTCTTTTAAAGCTTTTTTGCAAATTTTTTCTGCCGCCGTGCTGTTTTTGAGAGCAAGATAGCTGCCTGCCAGTGCGGCTGCCGTGGCTGAGTCGAAAAGTCCAAGCTCGGCAGCTCTTTCCAGTGATTCAATTGCTTTTGCTGGTTCTTTCAGGCAGGCGTAGATATTGCCCTGGACTTTCCAGGCTAAGGCATTATCGTTTTCTTTACTCAGAACAAATTCTATTAACGGCTTTGCTTTCTCCGGGTATTGCATTGCCACTTCAGCTTGTGCCAGAGCCAGCTTCGCTTCAAGATCGGCCGGGGCAGCTGCCGTAACTTTTTCTAAAAGCCCAATTGCTTCAGCTCGTTTTGCATATTGATAGCTTAGTATCATGCCGAGTTCTTTTTGGGCTGCAATCGACTCCGGTTCTTCAGCTAGAATTTCTTTGAGGATTTTTTCCGATTCATCATATTCTCGGCTCCAGGAAAGAACTTTTGCAAGAGCCAGGGCAATGGATAAGTCTTGATCGTTTTTGTTTCCCTGCTGCCATTTGAGTTTCTTATTCTCATTTTTCAAGGCTTTGAGCTTCGGCAATGACTCTTTGTAACGCCCCGCCCAGGCACTGATCATGGCTTCGGCAAAGCGTGCTTGGGTATTTGCGGGAGCAAGTTCAATAGTTCGTTTCAGAAGCTCCAGAGCCTCATCTCGTCTGCCTTGCCGGTAACTTAAAATCAAGGCTAATTCATAAAGCGCGTCCGGATCATCCGGCTTCAAAAGCAGTGCCCGGCGATAAGCAGTTTCTGCTTTCTCCCGATTGCCGGTCCATGAATATGCTCTTGCCAGCGCCAGCTCTACTGCCTGATCAAGAGGGTCAAGCGATTCGGCTTTGCTCAGGTATTGCAGGGACTGTCCGAGTGTTTCTTGCCGCCAGGAAAGTGTAAGCCCCAGAATCTTGTTTGCTTGCAAAGACTGAGAATTGAGCTTGACTGCTTGAGTCAGAAGCTCAATTGCACGGGCTCTTGAATTTTCTTTCCAGGAATAAATTTCTCCAAGCTCGCTCAAAGTTTTATCTTGATTCGGAGCTATCTTTAAAGAGCGCTCCAGATAGTCCTGAGCCGCAGTCGCTTTGCCGTCTATCTTCAGAGCTTTTCCCATTCCGTACAAGATTTCGGCGTTATTTGCATCTTCTTTTAAGAGCCTGCTGTAAATTTCACATGCCAGTTTGCCGTAGTTTTTACTTAGAGCTTCTCTGCCGTTTCTCAATTCTTGCTGAAAATCCTTAGGGCTTAGAGCTGCCATAACGCCGGGCGTTGTGAGCTGAAGCGCGCTGCAAAGGATGATAAGAGAGGCTCTTTTCATATCAGGGATCCAGAGCTCCAAGGTAAGCCGCCAGTCCAAACCAGGCCCAGTTGTTATTGTAGTAATCATGCAAAATTCTTTTTACACTTACCAAGTCATAACAAAGTAATAAAATCATACCTTG
>JAIEPM010000427.1 GCA_019748395.1 Candidatus Obscuribacterales bacterium | reverse complement strand
GAGATTTACAAGCAATTCGGCGGCCGCTTGCCCTCTGGTGTTCTCTTGCTCGGTCCGCCCGGAACCGGCAAAACACTCCTTGCAAAAGCCGTGGCCAACGAGCTGGACGGCAGCACTCGCTTGCTCTCCGGTTCTGCCTTTGTCGAAATGTTTGTCGGTGTCGGCGCCGCCCGTGTCGCGGATGAATTTGCGACTGCACGTAAAACCGTGGCAGAAACCGGAAAACCGGTGGTGATTTTCATCGATGAGATTGATGCAATCGGCGGCAAACGCGGAAATGGAGTCAATTCCAACTCCGAACGTGAAAGCACGCTCAATGCTTTGCTTGTCGAAATGGATGGTGTGGAGTCAAACAAGAATATCTTGATTCTGGCTGCCACCAATCGCTCCGATATGCTCGACGATGCTTTGCTGCGGCCCGGTCGCTTTGATGCTCAAGTTCAGGTGGACCTGCCCGATGTCGCCGGTCGCGAAAAAATCTTCGGGATTCACACTCGCAACAAGCCCCTTGCCGGAGACGTTTCGCTTGAAGTTCTTGCTCAGCGCAGCTACGGCTACAGCGGCGCCGAGATTATGGGCGCCTGCAATCGCGCTGCGATCATAGCAGCCGAGCGCTTTGCCGCCCGCCTGGCTCTTTTGCGTAAAGAGGGCAAGAACGAAAGCGAGATCAAAGACTTGCTCGCCAAAGAGATTAAGCTCCATGATTTTGATGAGGGCATTGATTTCGTGCGTCTCGGCGCTGCCAGGGAAGGTCGCAAGGCCGGCATGTCCGATGAGGAAAAGGAGAACACTACCTACCACGAAGGTGGTCATGCTCTGGCTGCCGCCAATTTGAAAGGGGCCGATCCGGTGGTGAAAATCACGATCATGCCTCGCTCCCGCGCTCTCGGCTATGTGCAATACATGCCGAAGGGAGACCGGGTGAGTCTGCATATGGAGCAGGCTGTGGCTCGCATCATTTGTGCCATGGCCGGTCGTGCTGCCCAGGAAGTCTACCTCGGCCGCGTGGACACCGGTGCTTCCAACGACTTCGAGCAAGCCTGCAATATGGCTTATCAGATGGTCACTCGCTGGGGCATGTCCAGGCTCGGTCACATTTCGGTCGGCGACCGCGGTGCCGGTCTGGCCGGCTTCGGTGGCGGCGGTTCGCTTCAGCCCGGCCCGACGCTTGCCGATCAGATCGACTCTGAATGGCGTCGAATCGTCGAGAAGTGCTATGGAATTGCTCGCTACATTGTCGAGTCTGAAAAGGCTCGCATGGAGAAGCTGGTTCCTGAGCTGAGCAAGGTGGAGACGATTCTTGCTCCACGCTGGAATGCAATTCTGGAAGAAACGCCCTCGGGTGTGAATCCGGAGCTGCTTCAGTTCAATCCGAAAGCTCAAGAAGAAACAGGAGGTGCCCGATGAAAGTGCGCAAAATTGCCACAGTTGACGAACGCATTCGCGGTGCGATTGCGATGGCTTTGACAATAGGCACGCTCGGCTGGGCAAGCCAGCACCCGGGTGAGCCTCGTCTTCAGATTGCCGGGATCATCGCCGGTCTGCTCTATTTGATGACGACAATCACGATTGTGTTCAAGGATGTGGATTGATTTGGAAGCGGGTTAAGAGAGAAACCGCTTCAAATCGGGGCAGGAGCTAGCCTTCAAGCTGACTCCTGCCCTTTCCACTTTTTAGGATTTTACGAGAGCATATAGGAAGAGCCTGGCTTTTCCACGAGTATGCTAAGGCAGAGTAGCTGCAGCGGGACAGTTAGCTCGTTGTGAGGCGATGCGTGAAGTTCCTCGTGTTATTCATAGAGCTGAGATCCGGAAACAAAATTTTGAAGCTGCATTGAAGTCGATGCAAGCAGACTAGAAAGAGCAAACCGCTCTTTATGATTTCTCGCAGTCCGCTGTCAGTGGTGCTAGCGAAAATCCTGGAATAAGCAGCGCAGGGCTTCCGTCAGCAACTGCTTTAGTTCAAACCGAAAGTTCGATTAGAGTGAAGTTCTTCCCGACAATTGCTCACAAAGTAGCCACATTTGAGCACCGCATTTGCGAAGCAATTAGAAAGCTTCCAAGCCTAGTTATTGTCGCTTGCTCTAGAGTTTTCTTTGTTTAGAAGCGCTGACAGCATTTCGAAATTTGAATTGCTGAGTCCGATTCGTCTTGGTTTAGCGCATTTTCTTTTAAGCCTGAGTGCTCTAAAACTCCTTGCGTTGATACATAGAAATCGGCAATTCTAGAAGTCTCCAGTAAAGCTATTCCTCTTCGCAGCAAAAGCCCGAAAAAACGTCAGTTCTCTAGCGCAAATAGATTTTCGAGCAAGCAGCGTTTTGCCGAATTGCTTTCGTCCACAACAACTTTCAGGAACTATCACTTATGCTCCGCTTCATCGTTCGCGTTCTTTTGACCGCGCTTCTTTTCTGCTTCATTTTTCCGAAGATCGCCGGCGGCGTTCAGTTTCATGGTCAATTCTGGCCGGATGGACTCATCTATGCCGGTGTTTTTGCGATCGTCGCACACCTTGTGAATTTCGTGATCCGCTTCGCATTGGCGGCCTTCTCCGTCGCGACTCTGGGCCTTGGATTGCTGATTGTCATTCCGTCCGTACTCTTCGGTTTCTGGCTTTTGCCTGCAATTCAGTTGCAGGTCTTTGCTCACTTCTTCCCGGAACAGTTCACGGTCAGCGGGTGGGGGTCGGCAATCTGGGGCGGTTTGCTATTAATGATCGTCAATACGATCACCGCCACGGTGAGCTCGACTAAGTCGAGCACCGAGTCTCGAGCTAAGTAGTCGAGTTCTGTTTAAGGCCGGGGAGTACCGATTCGGGTACTCCCCGGTGCTCTCGGGCGCCGTTCAAGAGCATTTTTTGCTGAATTTTCTGTTTTTGATGAGAAGGTACGAGGGGAAGTAGTAGAATTGCTATTTAAGATTTGCGATCTGCATACGGACCGGCAGACCCGTACATCTTCAGCTCCAGAAGCAGTGTTTTCATACTGTAAAGTGGTCGGTAATTCAGAAGCGCTGAGGTTTCGGAAATGTCCAACTTCTTTGGCTTAAGTGTCGGATCGAGTCCCATTTCGACTGCAAGATCGTAAAACTGATTGTAGTATTTGCGAAAACTGCTTCCTGCTCCGTCGAGATCCCAGGCAGCCAGATCTTCATCGCTATATTGATATGCACCATCTACGGTGAGAAAAACAGGATTGTATTTCAGTCGATCTGTATTTAGAGATAGGAATTCGATGCTTTTGATCACGGCTTGAGCAACGTCGGAGATGTGCACTGCGCCCCTGGAAAACCACTTCGCCCATTCAATGAAATTTGAGTAGATTTTTGAATTCCAGGGAGGAATAAAGGCACGAGGCCGCAAAGTAATAACGTTCATTTCGTGTCTATGTGCATAAGCTCGAGCAATTTCCTCGCCTAGAACTTTGCTGTGGCCGTAAATAGCAAAACGCTCTTCAATGCTGCTGCTAGAGATGAAAATGATGTCTTTTATGTTTGCTTCAGCTGCCGCCTGGAATACGTTGAATGTTCCGCTAACATTCAAGTCAAAGAATTCGTAAACAGTTTTTTCTTGTCTGAATTCGTGAATGCCGTGCCAGGCTGCTATGTGGACGATAATGTCTATGCCTTCAAGAGCGGGTTTCAGCTCTTCTCTCTTTTCTATTGATCCTTTGATAAATTCGACTTTTGGTACATTCAGCCCGTTTTTTGCGGGCTCGAGAGTTTTAAGCGTCGGTTTTCGCAAATCAAAAACAACCGGGGTATGACCCATTCCGGTTAAAGAGCTGCAGAGCATTTGCCCTAAATCTCCAGAACCACCAGTCAAAAGTACTTTCAAATCAGACTCCTTAGATGGCGGATTTTATTTTGAGGGATTTTTTCACTTGGCCCATTCAATCGACTCGGTAACTTGTCTGAATGTGTTGAGAGAGCGTAAATATAACTCTTTGTCTGCGGCTTTCAAGTAAAGCTCATATATTTTGCGGCCGGAATCATCAGCCTCAACAAAGAGGCAGCCAAAAAACGCATCTGCGCTTTCATCTGCTCTAAACTCGCCGTCGACCATGAGAACCGGGCGTCCGTTCAAAACCACGACTTGAGCAGTTCGCAACTGAAAGTCAGCGTTATAACCAGTCAACTGTTTTGGAAATGTGTATTGATTGAAACCGGCCAGATTTAAGACCCGAGACAGTGAGCGGATTTGACCAGGGCTAAGCGCTACCGGTGCTTCTGCCGTTTTATGGCGTTGCAGTAAGGCATGGAAATTCTCGCCGTCAGCCGGACTCTCAAGTTTGCCGCGGTAGAAAATTCCGATTTCCAGCTCGTCCTCAAGACCCGGAATAGTGAGCAGCAGCACTGGCAGATCAAGGCGATTTCCCTGTGTGACTTTGAGTGTTTTTCTTTTCCAGTCAGCCGGTGCCCAGATTCTTTTGAAGGGTCCGATGTCCGTGATGTCCATAAATCTTCTTAGTTGTGGACGCTCAGTGTAGCATTGTAGAGCTTTTGAGTGGTCAGGCGGGCGACACGCTGCATGCCCGGCAAAAGTTGAGGATTGAAGACTTTCAAAAGTCCATACTCGTTGAACGCCAGAACATTGACGGCGTGGTTGATTCCGTCTTTATAGGAATCAGCCAGCAAGCGACGTTCGTCTACGGCAATTGTCACCGGCAAGGAGTCTTGGTTTTTTGCTTGCAATAAAAGATCTGAGAGTTCGTTGACCGAGCTGAAGTGCTGCAAAAACCGGTGTTTATTGCGGTCTTCATATTCCGGGCTGTCGCTGGCGAATGAAAGGTCGTTTACCAGAATAGTTGAATTTTCATTGAACTCAAAACGTGCCAGCAGCGCCAGTTCAAGAAAGCCAAGAGCTGCGGTGGTTTTCGGATTTAAGATAGTTCCATCGAGACTGCGCACGATTTGACCGTTATAGTCACGACCGGGTCGCCCCGGTGTTTCGCTGTAAACCATGGGCTGGCTGCGGCGCATCAGACAGTTATTCAACAAAAGAACTTGAATGATTTTCGCGGCATAGCTGCGCCTGTGCTCACCGGGGCTGTAGATTATTTCTTCGGCAGCAGGCTTCAGGCAATGCTCTTCAAGCAGAATGTATTTTCCATCGAAGCTTTGCCATTTACCGAAAATAGAGGCAGAGCAGATCATTTCTGCAAGGCGGGAAGGCTGCTTAGTTACGAGTTTTTGGCTGAGGCAGATGACTTGCGCAGCGATCTTATTACCCTGGCAAAGAGTTTCCGGTTTAGCCAGGTGACTTAAAAAGTGAGAGCAGGCAAGCAAGCGGCTTTGCCAGGGTAACGAGCGATCGGTTGCTTGATGAGTTAGCAGGCAAGTCAATTGTTTGTAGGTTTTTCTAATTTCGTTATCGGCTGTCTCTGAATACTGATCTGCAAGACGCGACTCAAAAGCAAGCATGTTGGAAGCGCAATTGAAGCGGAGATTTTCATCGGCTAGACTGCAGATTGCTTCGATTAATTCATCGCGCGAGTCTGTGATTGAGCTTTGTTGCTCGAGAAAAAGCGCCTGGCAGCTCTGCACAGCACGTTTCAAGATGAGCGCGGCTGGTGCGATCGGTAAGCCGCGATCTACCGATTCGAATGTTTCAGGAATCGGTTTTGTGTGTTGCTGAAGCTCTTCGAGGAGATAAGTGATCGTGTTTTTTCTGGAGCTGGACTTCAGCTGCGATCCGCTCTGTTTTGAACTTGAGCGGGCTGTATTTTGCTCCGGGCCGACAGGACCCAATTTGCTTGTTATTTGATCTTGCATATATGCTCGGAATATCTGCAGACGATGAGGAGCATGATAGAACATCGCAGTTAAAGGTTCTAATGATGCTTCTTTAAAACTAGGCAAAGTCGGAGCAAGGGGGATTTTGAAGCCTTTGGCAGGCGCCTTTTCCGCAGTCTGCAAGCAGAGATTCAAAGCTTCTAATTTAGTTGCGAATCAACACAATCTTCAGTAGTTGAGTACGAGAACTTCGCTGATTTTGCCTCTGCCTTCTGCTTTGCAGTTGATTGCTCGTAAAGCATAAACAGTTTCAGTGCGATAGTTTTTGTAGAGATTTCGAATGAATTCACAGTCCGAATTGCTGAGCATGAGCAGGCAGCCCCGGCGATCGAGTTCTGCGAAGGTTTCGGCAAGGCGTTCTTGATCGCTGCCGCTGAAAGAATCTTTCGTATAAGACGTGAAGTTGGCAGTGCTGCTCAGCGGGTGATAGGGAGGATCGAAGTACACAAAATCTCCCTTTTTTGCATGTTTGAGTACTGCATCAAAGGGAGAACAGTTCAAGTCACAATCCTTTAGAGCCTGGCTGCTGGCTAGAATAGATGTTTCATTGCAAGTTGCCGGATTCTTGTAGAATCCAAACGGTACATTGAATTTGCCTTTGCTGTTAACCCGGTATAGTCCGTTAAAGCAAGTTTTGTTTAAGTAGATCAATCTAGATGCGCGTTCAATCGGGCTCAGGCTTTCAGTTGCGACTGCTCTGAGCGCATAAAAATACTCTTCTTCATTTTTGTGTTTCTTAAGATCTGCGATCAATTCATAGGCTTGATCACGAATGATTGTGTAGCAATTGATCAATTCCTGGTTTAGATCTGAAAGTGTTGCTTTGAAGTTCTTATGCTTGTTTTTCAAATGGAAAAAAACGGCGGCGCCACCGGTAAACGGCTCAAAATAAGACTTGAAGTTTTGCGGAAAAAACTCTTCGTAGCTATTGAGTAATCGAGATTTTCCACCGGCCCATTTGAGAACTGGTCCTGCTTTGACTGCGGCTTCTTTGGACGGCAGACCTTGCAGAATTGATTTCTGTTCGACACGACTAGCTTTGCTTCTCAAGAAATATCCTTTCTATATGCCGGGCGGATATAAATTATATTCCCGAAACAGCAATAGAACAATCGCCAATTTCCGCCGAATCCGGCTTGGAAACAGGGTTTATGAGACACAGTAGTATCGGACACCCTCAGCTCAGCAGTCCCTAAAGCAAGACTCTGCTTGAATCCACCGGTCTGTAGGGTGCGACGCCATGCGTCGCCCGCTCTGCCCGAATTCATCTATCTCGAGGCCAGGCAGCTGATTGCGATTCCAAGCAATCTTATAGTGTTGCTGAAAGCAAGAAATTCATTGCGCCAGAATGCCTGACTTTAGCAATAAGTGCCTCACAGCTTGATGATGCACCCGCCAGACATCAGGTCCGTAACCACCTGCAAAAACCATCGCCAGTGGAATCTTCAAGTCGTGAAAACGGTTGATCACAAGTTCATCCCGCTGTCTCAAACGCTCCAGGCTGAGACGTAAAAATCTTGTTCCCGGCAAAATATCTAATTCGTAGGGATCGCTACCTGCAACGAAAAGACAAAGCTGCGGGTCAAACGAGGAGAGGGCTTGATCTATGCCTTGAGTCGTTTTCTCAAGATAGAGTTCAGTTTCTTCGCTGTAAACCGGCACATCGAGATCACTTTCTTGTTTTTCGTCCGGCCATCCCTCTTGCGAGTGTACAGAAAGCGTGAAAACATCAGGATCGTTGCGGAAAATATAAGCTGTGCCGTCGCCTTGATGAAAATCCAGATCCACAATAATTACTCGTTCGACTAAGTGCTTGCGACGCAATTTTGTGATACTGATGGCGATATCATTGAGAACACAGAATCCACGTCCTTGATCAGGGAAAGCATGATGATAGCCGCCGCCGAGATTAGCTGCTAAACCTGTCTCAAGAGCCTTTCGGCAGGCTAAAAGAGTTCCGCCGGATTTGAGCAAAATATCGCCGAGCAGATTATGCAGGGGTTCGTAGTTGCCTGGCGGCAAAAGGTCTTCTTCCTTCAGTTCGAAAATTTCGCGCCAGCTTTCGTCGTTTTTCAAGGATTCAAGATAATCCCGGCTGTGGATTAAACCCGCATCCTCAAGGCTTATCGCTTCGGGCAGAAGGTAAGGAATTGCCCTGCCGTATTCCTGCTGAAGTGCATCCAGCACCATTTGTCCGCGATCTAAGGCGAATGGTTTGTCGAAACCATATTTGCGCAAGTCGGTATTGTAGCTTGGTGAGTAAACCAGCATTTATTAGTGGACAACTATCAAACGGCCGTCAATTGCAGCTTCGAGTTTATCGGGCTCATCGGTGCCGATCAGGGCGCGCTTGCCGTTGGTCATACAAATTTCGACGGCATCTAGTCCGTAGATATTGTAAAGCCACCCATGTCCTGTCCAGTGAATTCCCCATCCCTGCAAGGGCGTGGTTCTGACTGCTTTAGCCGAGCTTATATCTGCCAGCAAGAAAGACTTTCTGATTGGACCGTCGCCAAACTGCAGTTTGATTTCTTCGTCGTCGACTTCGATTGTGAGTGATCGGAAAGAATAGGCTGCTGCGCCCAGTACTCCCATTAAAGCCAGACGAGCAAGGAAGCCGGGAGGAGTTAAACCGATGGCCAGGCCTGCAATAGTAGCGGCAGCAAGGACTTTCTCGGGAACTTTTTGAGTGTGTAGATAATGCATTATCTTTGCCTCTTGTTCTTACCTGGAAAATTCTACCGCAGGATCTGGAGATTATTGATATTGTTGCGGGTTTGGGGGTGCCGCCGGGCTGCTTTGAGGCAGTTCTGGGAAGTCCTGGTAAATCCTCAAAATCGTTGCCTTGTCTCGCTTTGTGAGGGCCGGCCAGACCGAGCTGGAGTTTGAATAGAACATTACATCTTTGTTGCTTGGCGAGTGTCCGACCATGCCGAGTGCGTGCCCGATTTCATGTAAACAGGTCTTTTTCATATCATCGCTGCTCAGGGGGGCGCCTGTTTCACGATTGCAAACCAGAATACGCACGTTCGCTGAAACAATCGCTTTTGTGCCGTCTGCGCCTGCTTGTTTTTCTGCAAAGACCTGCGCTACACCCTGTTCGACTTTGTTTCCTTCCTCATGGAGAAAGGCGGGATCGTGCGTCCAGGTGCAGGCCAGGTCTGCTTGTTTTGGGTCTGTGACCAATCGGTAAGAGAGCTTGAAGTGACTGGCTTTCATCCAGTCGTTGATGGCTCCCAGCAGTATGTAATTGAATTCTTCGCGAAAACCCTGTACCTGCCTACCTTCTTGATCCGTGCCATTAGAAATGTAGATTGCCAGCGGCAACCTTGTTATTTGCCAACGGCGCACATGCCCCTCATCACAAATGCTTGGCAGGTAGTCTGCCGAAGCCGGGTCTGAATCAACATGCTCTCTCTTGTATTTTTCAAGCGCACGAATCATTCCTTGAATCGTTTCCGCGTCTTTTGAGTGAGCATTCTTCTTCAAATATCCTTGAAAAAATGCGATCGCTTCGTCGGTTCTGCCTTGAACCTGGTAGCAACTTCCCATGTTTACCAGACAGTCGGTCATTTTGGGGTCGAGATCCAAAGCCCTTTTGAACTCGCTAATGGCCTGGTCGTAAAGAGCACATTCGTTATAACAGCAGCCCAGGTTGTAGTGAACACCGGCACTTTCAGGCCAGAGATGAGCAGATTGCTCAAGTACTTTTCGAGCCTTAAAAGGCTTTTTCGCCTGCAAAAGGCGAGTTCCTTCCATGAGCAGGTCGCAGGCTTGATCTTGCTGTGGGGTTTTCGGATTGAGTTCTAGTTTTTTGTTGGCAAGGGCGGAACCTGTAACGCTGTAAAAGCTTATGCCTGCAAGCGTCGGCATTATGAGCAGAAAGGAAAATCTTTTTCGCAAACGCAAGTGAAAGCTCCTGATCTTTCAATCAATTGTTCCCCGAATTCCGCAGGTCTTTGCCGATTTTAGCTTAGCTCGAGATGCAAAATTATTGATTACAGGTGTCCGGGATAAATAGCATAGCTCAGAAACAATCGCTTTGCTGATAAAGATAGCCCAAAATGCTGCCGCTCCTGAGAGTCTGAATTTTGATTGGCTGCTCTTTCAGACCAAGAGTTTAAGACTCGCCACCAATTGTGGTGCCTTAGCCTTTGTCGGCGAAAGGGGAAGGAAATTTGTTGATAAGACCTCTTAGCTTGCGTGGAATTCCCATCGACAGTCGTGCTTTTGCTGATTAAGATTTGTAATTGGGTGGAGCGGAATGGGGCTCAATAAACACAAAGACAGAGGAGCCAAGCTCGAATTATGGACGTATACACATGGGTGATTTTTCTCTATGTAGCCGGCACTTTGACCGTCGGCTGGTTCCTCTTGCATGAGGCATTGCCCACTTCTCACAAGAGCAAAGAAAAGTTTGTCGGACCCACTTACTGGGGGTTTTACAACGGCAGTATTCACGACAGTGACAAAAATATCGTGCTACATGAGCTGAAAGACGACGATTTGAACGGACTTTGCGGCGGCAACGGTTATGCATCTGGACGAGCCGTTAAAAGTGGACGAGTCTAGCAGTTTCTGAAAATTGCAACAATTTCAATGAGAGCTCGCGCGAAGTCCTTCTTCTGGAAGGTAAGCAGCGCGGGCTTTTTAGTTTTCCTGCCGAACGGCATGAACCGCCTCTTCCTGAGTTTTTAGTGAATTCCGCATTTTCCGCGAACTATGCTCTTGGACCGGTGCTTGCAGAAAGCTTATGGTCTAAGCAGATCTCTTTGCTTATCCTGATTGGAAGACAACCCCGAACACAAGCTTCCAGCTCAATAATTTCAAGCTCTGAGTTCTGACTGCGGTCAGTTAAGTCTTGCCGCATTGCGAAATGGATTTCGCGCTTCTTCTATAGACCTATCTTTAACCCAGTTTGGAGGTGACGCATGAACACTCTGCGTCAGCACCTGCTTCCTGCCGGTGCAATCAAAATTTCTCTTCCTGCTCTGCTGCCGTATGCGTCCGCGCAAAAGCCTAAGCGCTTCAAGCCCAGGGGCGTTCGCGCTGCCGCAGCCGGCTCGGTCGTCACGATTCCGGACGGTTCGATTTACGTGGATGCACCGGACCTGCCGCAACCGACTAACTACTCGTGCGCTCTTGCTGCTGCTTCCATCGCTCGCATGTACGGTGTCGGACCGGGCAGCATGGAAGAGTTCATGAAGGGCATGAAAACGAAGCGAAGCGGTACCTACGCTCGGCAAATCGTCAACTACATGAACGAGCTCGGTCTCGATGCCAGTCTGGAAAAGGACATGACCCG
>JAIEPM010000609.1 GCA_019748395.1 Candidatus Obscuribacterales bacterium | reverse complement strand
GATTTTTTCCCAAGGCTTTCTCAGATCAACGTTATCTCGACTGGGAGCATGACTATAAGTGGGAGGCGCATAAGCTTTTTACTAAATTACTGAGCAAAGAGGAGTTCAAGGCGCTTTTGCGCAGTCGTGATTATTCCGTAATTGCAAGTCGTGCCTTAAAAATAGAGTCCAAAACGAGCTTCCTTTTTTCCTTCGAAAAAATGGCTCTGAAAGACGCGCTGGCTGTGCCGGAGGGTGCTGCTACTTTTGCGGAGGGACTCTATGAGCTTCTTTATGAAAGCGGAGATTCAAAAAGCAAATTTGTGAAATGGATCATGGCAGTTGCAGAGCTACCGCGCAAAAAATCTCGCGTTCTTTCCTGGCCTGTGCTTACCTTTTTTCCCTACATCGCTCAGCCGAAAAAACACATGATCATGAAACCAACGGCAATGATCAAAGCAGCAAAAGAGCTGAGTTACGACCTTGAATATTCATCAAAACCGTCTTATTCAACTTATGAAAGACTGATGCATCTGGCTGACCTGACCGGCGAAGCAATAGCAGACCTTAATCCGAAGAACTATCATGACTTGCAAACATTTCTGTGGATCATCGGCTCAAGCGAATACGAGCAATTGGAAGAAGAGATCTAAGAACGGCTCTGAGCTTATATATCCGGAGGCGAAGCATCATCAGTCAATGGCGGAATTTTGCCGGGCTCCATTGCGATTATTTTTTTCAAAAAAACAGCTCTTCTGGACAGCTCGTAATTTTGATTGCTGATCAGGCGCTGGAAAAGAAGCGAGCCGGAAGGATTTTTCAAATCATCAGGATGAAAAAATAAGCAGCCTCGTTCAGCAGCAAACTCAGACCAAATAGACCTGTAAGCAGACCAACACAAAATGATCGTATCCAACAACCATGCCTGAAAATTGTCGATGTTAATGCCATAAAAGCTGCCCGTCGCCAGGGGATGTCTATAGGAAGGCGAAACATGGTCCTCAATCGGCACAACTCTCAAAGGATATAGATTGTCGTAATCTACCAGCTTCAGCCTCAATTCATCTAGAATCAGTATGTTACTGGGCTCCAGACTGCCATGTGCGAGCTTCGAAAGCGAAAGTGTTCGAAGCATTCTTCGAAAGTTATGCAACAAGGTATAGTCGAAATCAGGCTTATTTACCAAAAGAAATGAGTGCAGATTGGATCGGGAATTTATCCAGGGGCTTAAAAGTGCCGACACGGAACGACCTTTAGAAAGGACTGCTCCTTCGATAAATCGGGTCTCAACGAAATATTGTCGACATTTATCCGGAAGCTCACTGATTGTTTTCTCAAGCCCCCTCATCCAGTTTTCGTCGAACAAGGCATCATCACAATAGATTTTCAAAGCGCGCTCGTCCTTCATATTTGTCAAATGAAGAAGCAAACTCTTAGATCCATAGTTGCGCAGTTCAGTCCCATCAAACTCGACCTGGAAGTCACCCAACTCTTTTGAAATCTGCTGATTTCGCCGAGTTGCTTCCTCTGAAAAAATACAAGAACAGTCTTCAATAGTCAGAGGCTTAGGCAAAGACGCGCCGGGCCGCTGCATCCCAGCAGACTCAGGCTTCTCAGATCCTCCAGAATCAGCAGCTGAAACCAGCAGCCCCTCAGACGGAGACGGATTTTCCTGATCGTCATTTCCAAGTAAATCTGCGGTGCTTTCATCCAACCAGGAAGGCTTTTCATGCTCAATTTTTGCGAGCCTCTCCTGCTCCAACTTTTTCATGGCTGCTTCTTTCATGGAGGCCTCTCTTGCAGCAACTCTTTCAAGACGCTCATGCTCCTGCAAGCGAGCCTCTTCTTCAGCAAAGCGAAGCATCTGCTCCAGAGCTTTTTTGCGCTCCTGTTCTTTCTCAAGCAGAATTTTGAGCGCAGCTCTCTCCTCCAGAATCCGTGGCAGCTCTTCTGCCGGAGGAACATTTGCAGACAGAAAGGGTATGTTGGCCGGCAAACAGCTTAAGACTGTGCGAAGTCTTCGGCTGCTCAAGCTGATGAGTTCCGATTCGTGCTTTTCAAGCTCATAAAAAATCTTGCTGTTAAGAGGATCTGAAAAATCCGATGCACGAAAAAGAACAGCCTCGCCGTCGATTTGAAGCTTTCCAAAGAGCTCAGGGTCCTCTATCAAGCAGCTAAGTCCGGTGTCGATTACCCAGGCGGAAAAATTATCAAGATATGGTCCAAAATCTTTATAGCTGCGAGCCGGATGCTGGAAATTTCGATGCCCGATTTCGTTGCTCTGCAAACTGCTTAGCGCCGGTACAAACATTCCGTCGTAATCTACAAGCCGCAATCCATCATCGTTTACCAGTATGTTTCCATGCTGCAGATCGCCATGTGCGAAACCTTCTTCACGCAAACAGACCAGCATTTCACGAAAGGATTTTTGCAAAGCAAGCATCCGTTTCTTTTTCTTGTGATTTTTTCTCAAGTACTCGTCAAGGTTATCTCCTGACACCCACGCCATTTTGACAATAGGAAAGGCGCGATCGCCGACGCGAATTCCCTGCTGCTGATATTCAAAGTCAACTGTGTACTCAAGAGAATCAGCACAGATCGCTTCGCTCAAACGCTTGTACCGTAACTGCTGATCAGGCATATCGTGCAACAAGCAGCGCACGGCATAATGCGCCTCCTTACAGGAAACGCTGTAGACGCTGGCGAAGCTGCCGGTGTTGGATTTGGGAATTCCGTGCGCACCAAGTTCAACCGACCCGACTTTCAGCTCCTCATCGAAAAAGCAAGTTGCCGGGTTCTGTATAGCTTCGTTGTAATCCTGCGGCGTCGGCCAGGTCATAATTCACCCCCCCCCTGCATAATGATGCCCGCGGGGAAGGACCCTTAAGCCCCAAAAGAAATGGCGGCCGGGGAATTGACTTCCCGCAGCCGCCCTTGGCTCCCCAAAAGAGCTCTTTAGTTGTTTGATGTCACTTCGGCATCGATTATGTCGGAGCCGCCGTGTGAGCCGCCGCCCGCACCATAACCTGCACCGGGATTAGCCGCATTGGCGTAAGCTCCGGCATTGGCATAAGCCTGGCTGCTTTGCTGCTCGAGTTGAACCAGAAGACCGCGAGCCTCATCCATTAAGGTCTTCAAGCTTGCGGGATCAGCATTTTGCTTGATCCGGGCTCTTAGATCTTCAAGAACTATTTGAGCACGCGAAGCATCCACGGGGACACCTTTCTCCTTGAGCTCGCGCAGTTTGTGTTCAAGCTGATAACTGAGAGCATCAGCTTCGTTGCGCAACTCTGCTTTTTCCCGCTGGCTGCGGTCATCGGCAGCATGGCTTTCGGCTTCACGTACCATGCGCTCAACATCCTCCTTACTCAGGTTGGTGCTGGCTGTGATCGTGATTTTCTGCTCTTTGCCGCTGCTCAGTTCTTTGGCAGTGACATTGAGAATACCGTTAGCGTCGATATCGAAAGAGACTTCGATTTGCGGCATGCCTCTGGGTGCAGCAGCAATGCCGTCTAGACGGAAATCGCCCAGAAGTTTGTTGTCGCGAGCCATCGGTCTTTCGCCCTGGAAAACATAGATATCCACAGCGGGCTGCATGTCTTCTGCAGTCGAGAAAACTTGCGACTTGTGGGTTGGGATAGTTGTGTTGCGTTCTACCAGTTTGGTGAAAACGCCACCCATGGTTTCCAGTCCAAGCGAAAGCGGGGTCACATCTAGCAAGACCACATCTTTTACTTCTCCGGCAAGAACACCGGCCTGAATCGCAGCACCAACAGCAACTACCTCATCCGGGTTCACGCTCTGGTTGGGCTCTTTGCCGCCGCTCAGCTGGCGAACGAGTTCTTGCACAGCCGGAATACGGGTGGAACCGCCGACCAGAACAACTTCCTCTATTTCACCCGGCTTGACTTTGGCATCTCTGAGAGCCTGCTCCACTGGTCCACGGCAACGCTCAACCAGAGATCTGGTCAGTTCGTTGAAACGAGCCCGGCTGAGTTTCAAATCGAGGTGCTTCGGTCCATTAGCATCAGCCGTCACAAAGGGCAGCGAGATGCTTGCTTCCGTGATTGACGAGAGCTCGATTTTCGCTTTTTCGGCAGCTTCCATCAGTCTCTGCAAAGCCTGGCTATCGGCACGCAAGTCGATGCCTTCTTGCTTTTTGAATTCTTCAGCCAGCCAGTCGACCACGCAGCGGTCGAAATCATCACCGCCGAGGTGGGTATCTCCGGATGTCGACTTAACTTCGTAAACACCATCACCGACTTCCAGAATCGATACGTCGAAAGTACCGCCGCCAAGGTCGAAAACCATGATTGTGTGCTGCTTCTGCTTGTCCATACCATAGGCCAGCGCTGCCGCGGTCGGTTCATTGATGATGCGCAGCACATCGAGCCCGGCAATGGTACCGGCATTTTTGGTAGCCTGCCTCTGGGAATCATTGAAGTAAGCCGGCACAGTTATAACCGCGCTTGTGATCTTTTCGCCAAGATATTTTTCGGCATCTTCTTTAAGCTTGCGCAGAATCATTGCCGAAATTTCTTCAGGGCTCTGGTCTTTTCCTTGCAAGGGTACTTTGCAGGCACCGTCTTGACCGGCAATTACTCGATATGCAACTAATTTGCGTTCTGATTCGACTTCGTCAAAACGACGCCCCATGAATCTCTTAATTGAATAAACCGTGTTGGTCGGGTTGAGCACAGCCTGACGCCGAGCCAGTTGCCCGACAAGCCGCTCTCCCGTTTTAGAAAACGCCACTACGGATGGAGTTGTCCTGCCCCCTTCAGCATTGGCGATAACCGTAGGTTTGCCGCCTTCCATGACGGCAACTACTGAGTTTGTCGTACCTAAATCTATGCCTACTGATTTACCCATATAGTTCAAACTCCATTTTGAGGATGCCGAAAAAAGTCCGGAACGGCGGATTGACTTAGCTTGCCGCCAGACTTCCGAGGTCTATCTTTTTAATACCGCGATTAATTCAAGTTCGTTTCGGCGTCAACAATTTCTTAACCGAAATGCCGGGTATTTGCCTAAGTGGATTTTAGACAAACTGCTTCACAAAGCCTGCTACCGGGGCTGCAGGGCAGAATCCAAGAGAATGCCCGGAAGTTGCCCCATAATTTGGACGGATTCTCAGCCAAGAAATCATTTTACGGCATTTTGAAGCTTCCATTTGCGGTAACGCTCATCGATTCGCTGTTTTAGCTTTGAATAATTTTCCCAGCTATCTTCTACTTGATAGACAGAAGCGAGATTTTCAGCCAGGAGTTCTTCGTAGTCGGTGATAAACTGGGCATTTTCTGCATCGAAATACGCAAGAGTGAATTCATTTCCGGTTTTGCTGAGCATCTCATCACTCAGAACGCCATCCAGCAGTTCATACAACTGCGGTCCTGTAATTTCCCGATTCCTGAACTTTCCAAGTTCTTCATCAATCTCCTCTGCAAACTCCCGCTCCAGAAGGTCCTGCTCCACCAACCAGGCAAGATACATACCGGTATGCACGAATGCCTGCTCGATGGGAAGATCGGCAGGATAGTCACCTTCATAGTGCCATTTTGCTTTATCGTAAGCCTTCGCCATCTTCAGCCTTCACCCCGATTAGATATCCGGATTACGCACAGAGATCGGACCAAAAGAGCCCAGAACCATATACAAATTTAGGGACTGCTGATACCATCAGCAGAGTCAATCTGCAGGTTTTATGCGCTGGATTCCCTCACTTGTCTACCTGCTCTTCATTTCGCCCATTGCTTGCATAGCTTTCCTGGTGAAACTAAATAAGCTCTTGACCATTCTTGAAAGAAACAGGAATGGTCGATACTACAGGTAGTGCAACTAAACTTTCACTTTCATCAGCTCGCTTTGAGCAAAAGTGGTTTTCTGGAAAGCGGACTCCAGAAGTTTCATATATTCAGCCGACGCTTCATCGGTACTGAGAAGCTTACCAAGCTTTGCCATCAGAGCATCAGCCTCGTCCAGAAGTCCGCGAACTTCTTTTGACTTTTCTTTTTGAGCTTCCTTTCCCAGCTCCTTCAACTGAAGTTCCAGCGAGGCTCTGGTTTCGGCCATGCCTACCCACATCCCCACCGATGTGGCTCGTTCAAAGGATTCTTCAAAGCGAAATTCAGCCATCAACCTTTCGGCTGCGTCCAGGCTGAAACGCGCCAGAGAGAGATCCACCGGCAGTCCCTCAGGAGCCCTGTAGGACTGCAAAAGCTGAGCAGAACTGTCGATAACACTCTGAGCCTTGCTTGCAGCTTGCTGATCGGCAACTGCCTGCTGCCAGCTTGAACGAAGGCTCTGCAAAAGCCCCGCGGCTTCTTTTATTTGAGCTTGCCACTCGCTTTCTTTAAGCTCTGCTGCTGAATTCAGACGCGTCCTGATTTCGCCCTGCTTCTCGAGTCCTGCCATCAAAGCCCGCAGCGTAACCGGGCGGCAATAAGGACTGTCCATCTCAGTTTCAGCTTTTGAAAGTATCTCATCTATTGAATTCAGTGTTGTTTCAAGCGACTGCCTGTAAGGACCGGAATCAAAAGAAACTTCTTCGACGGCAGGCTTTACTGCTATCTGCGCTTCCGCCTTTCTTGCTGCTTTCTCCTGCTCCAGCTCCGACCCGCTGAGCTCAGCTCGATGCTTTAAGTACTGCCGAGTTAGTAAAGCTGCAACAGTGCATGTGCCAGCAATGGTCAACAATCTAAACAAAATTGGAAACATAATCTGCCGCCCTGTTGGTAAGAAGGAGTCCGTTATATATACGAAAACACCTTTTTGTATCTGTCCACAACTCAAAAAAAATCAAACGTCTTGCAAACAAATTAAAGCGCCATTTCAGACAGAGAATTTAAGGCAAAGCTTCGACGGAACTGCCACAATTTCGTTTGCAGATTTCTATTCCGGGCGCCTCAAAAACGCCGCAAATCAAGCACCGATTATCCATTTGAATGGCATCTCATGCAGGCAAGCTTCTCGCAATTTCTACTCGACTCGGTTCTGGAAGAGCGATTCGGGCTTGAAAGCTTCAGACCCAAGCAGCAAGAAGTAATTGACGCTTTGCTCAGCGGCAAGCACACTCTTGCCCTGCTCCCGACAGGCTACGGCAAATCGCTCTGCTATCAGGTCCCAAGCCAGGTATTACCGGGAGCGACACTTGTAGTCTCGCCGCTAATTGCTCTGATGCAAGATCAACTCAGTGGTCTCTGGCGTCGCGGCATCCGCAACGCCAGCTGCCTCAACAGTAGTCTCACAAGCCGAGAACTTGACGAAAGATTTGCTCAGGTGGAAAACGGCGAAATCAAATTGCTTTATGTTGCACCGGAAAGATTTGAGTCGGCGCGCTTTCGCAAAGTTCTGGAAAGATTGAAGATTTCGCTTCTGGTCATCGACGAAGCCCATTGCATCAGCCAGTGGGGGCATGATTTTCGTTTGCAATACAGAAACCTGAGCAGCTACCTCGCCAAAATAAAAGGTTGCACCGTACTTGCACTCACAGCCACAGCAACACCGCATGTCCAGAGAGACATCGTTAAAAGCCTGGCTCTGCCGCGCATGCAAATCATCAGCGCCAGCTTTGATCGTCCAAATTTAAAGTTCGACGTTCAGTCTCTAGCAAGCGCCAACGATAAAGATCGGCAGCTCTTTAGTTTATTGCACGACGCTGACGATTCAACGATTGTTTATACATCAAGCCGAAAAGAAGCAGAACGATTAGCTTCACTATTGAGAGAGCGACGGCTTTCAGCATGCTGCTACCACGCAGGCATGAGCACATTTGAGAGACAAAGAAATCAACACGCTTTTGAATCGGGCAAACATTCGATCATAGTTTCAACAGTAGCTTTTGGTATGGGCATCGACAAAGCCGACATTCGGCAGGTCATTCATTACAACATGCCTCCATCCCTGGAAAACTATTATCAGGAAGCCGGACGCGCCGGACGGGACGGAGCCAGGGCAAACTGTACGCTGCTCTATCAGCCGAAAGATATTTCAACGCAAAAGTGGCTGATCAGCAAAAACTATCCGACTGAAGAGGAAATTTTTTCGATTTTCAAAAACGTACAAGCGCGCGGCTTAACTGCAGTAAAACCGCAAGAACTCTTAAAGACGGTGAACATCAATGAGTCGGCGATGATGAGCGCCCTGGGACTCCTGAAACAGTTGCAACTGATCGACAGCACCCCCGATGGTGCTTATTTCCAGCGCAATTCGGAAGCAAATCCGATCATAGATTGCACGCTACTCTCACAAAGGAAGCAGCATGAGATGAATCGCTTACAAAGCATGATCTCCTATGTTTCAGACAAGCGCTGCCGACGTGAAAGCATTCTCGACTATTTCGGGCAGGCGTTAAAAACCGCCTGCTCCGGCTGCGACATCTGCAACTAGTAGCAGCTTCCGCCATTGAATATTGTTTTCCAATTCCTGTGTTGGAGAACCGGCATTTATACTGCTGGTACTTACTAGTTCGACTGCTTTAACTTTATGAGGCCCGCCCAAGCAGCGGGTGAATTTTATGCTGAAAAATAGCAATTACCGGCGCTCTGTCACAGCCGCTCTTCTTATCATGTCATTCGCACTTTCAAATTGCCTTGCCGCCGAAAACACGCTCAAGGAAGTTCCTTCCAAAAGTGCTGTAGAGAGCAAAAGCGAGTCAAAACTAAAAGCTGAGAATGCCGAATCAATTAAATATCTGGCTCAGGTAATCGAAAAATTCAATAAGATGGGAGTCGGCGTATCGGCATTTGAAAAATCACTTTCCAAAGCTAAAGTACTCTCTGAAGAGGGTCGAGAAAACGAAGCACAGGACTGCTTGCAACACCTTCGCCGCTGCCTGGAAGAACAACAACAAAGTTACTATTCAAACAAAATTCAAAACTGGCACAGAGAAAGACAACGCTACATCGCCGACCGAAAGGCTCGCCTTAAACTGGCAGGAAAGCAGGGCAGCCCGGAAAACGCCGCAGCTCAGAGTGGCGGACTTGGCAAGGCAGCCCATAACACAATCGCCAGAGCAAAGGGCGAATACAAACCATTCATCTACCCGATAGCGCGCTGAGCTGTTGAATACCTCAATCTTCCGCAATAGTTAGAATTGCAGCCAAGAGGCAAAGCCAAAGAGTATTAAATGAAAAATCAGTAAGGCACAGGCAATATCCAAATGGATTAAAGCTTGATATGCGACAATACCATTGATTTTGAAGCAATGGTATCCCAGACCGAACCCCTGTTCAGGAGGTCCGGCAGCAGCACGTCGCAATCAAGGTTATAAACTAATGAGCAGCACTGTCAGTTCATCCCGCGCCAAGAACCTGTCGGCTCAGAAGGCTCTAGAAGAAGCAGTCAAACGTGATCTGGACCTTTTAGATTATCCTCGTCGAGAGTGGGTAATTTCCAGAGAAAGCTCCAGCGGACAGAAAATTCTGGATGTACTGATCATCGGCGCCGGGCAGGGAGGTCTTGCCAGCGCCTTTGGGCTAATGCGCGAAAAAGTCAAAAACATTCTGGTCGTAGATCAGAATCCCCAGGGCGAAGAGGGTCCCTGGTTGACCTTTGCTCGCATGCACACTCTCAGAACACCGAAATATTTAACCGGACCTGATCTGGGCATTCCAAACTTAACGCCCAGAAACTGGTACGAAACAGTCTACGGCAAGAACGTCTGGGATGATTTCAGCCTGATCCCGAAAGAACACTGGGCTGAGTATCTGCAGTGGTACCGAGAAGTCCTGGGCATCCCGGTGCGCAACAACACAGCTGCAGGCGCTATCGAGTGGAATGAAAAAGAGAAATGCTTCAATATACCGCTTACAGATACGCTGAGCGGCAAAACCGAGAACGCGCTTGCACGCAAAGTCGTTTTAGCAACCGGCATTGACGGCTCCGGTCGCTGGGATGTACCGGTCCAAATCAGCGAGAGCCTGACAAGACAGCATTATGCCCACACCAGAGACGATATCGATTTTGAGAAACTGAAAGGTAAGTCCATAGCCGTACTTGGCGCGGGCGCATCGGCTTTCGATAATGCTTCCGTGGCTATGGAACACGGCGCCAAAGAGATTCATCTTTTTTATCGTCGAGAAGATTTGCCGAATATCAACCCTTACCGCTGGGCCGAATTCGTGGGATTTCTGAAGCATCACGGTGACATGCCGGACCATCTCAAATGGAAATTCATTCTGCAAATACTGCGCATGGGCCAACTTCCACCCACAGATACCTATCATAGAGCCACAAAAAATCCCAATTTCCATTTGCATGGAAACAGCATCTGGAATTCAGTTAAAGCCGTAAATGGGCATATCGAAATCGACACCAAAATAAGCACTTTCAAAGTCGACTACATAATTGTTGGAACAGGCTGCGTAACCGACCTCAGCTTAAGACCGGAACTTTCCAAAATAGTCGATAAAATTGCACTCTGGCAAGATCGCTACAGCCCTCCGGCAGAAGACAAAAATGCCGATCTGGCAAGACATCCCTATCTTGCTCCGCAGTTCCAGTTCACCGAGAAAAA
The DNA here is from genome assembly GCA_019748395.1 of Candidatus Obscuribacterales bacterium. Lineage (GTDB taxonomy): Bacteria > Cyanobacteriota > Vampirovibrionia > Obscuribacterales > Obscuribacteraceae > JAIEPM01. The sequence goes on along the minus strand of JAIEPM010000609.1, from coordinate 579 downwards.
CAAAGGCGAAGCACCTTATCTTGACTCGATTTTCAACTATACATTCGGCTGTTTGCTGAGCCTGGGCTTCGGCGGCGCCAGCATCTCCGGCATGAAGTACAGCATACAAAGACTGGTTTCCGGCATCACAAAACAGTTATACCTGGAAGACGCCGACGCATTCTACGAACAACTTAAGAACTTTGATTTGAAGGAGTTTTAATCGTGACTAGCAATCCTGGCACCGGACTTTACAGCAAGAAAGTCTACACCGCCGATGGTATCAAAGAAGCCGTAGTCGTAATTAAGGACGGGAAGATTTCGGACATCATATCGCCCGAACTTGCGCATCCCGACTGTCGAATTGAAGACCTCAGCGATTGCTGTATTCTGCCGGGCATTATCGACAGCCACGTGCACGTCAATGAGCCGGGGCGGACAGATTGGGAAGGTTTCCGCACCGCCACGCGAGCCGCTGCCGCAGGCGGAATCACCACAATCGCAGACATGCCGCTCAATTGCGACCCGGTTACAACAAGCGCAGAAGCATTCAAAACCAAGCTCGATGCCATCGCCGGACAATTAGAAGAGAGCTTGAGA
>JAIEPM010000527.1 GCA_019748395.1 Candidatus Obscuribacterales bacterium | reverse complement strand
CAAACTTAATACCTCGGGTGATACCACTTTCAAACCTCGAAGGAAACAATTTCTTGAGCGAGCAACACTTGTCATCAGCCGCAGCACGCGAAGACCTCATCCAGCGATGGCTTTTCAGACTCTACGGCAGTCGCAAAAAAACTCCGGATCGAAGTTCAATTTCGGCGCATGATACCAAGGGCGGTTTGTTCCATTTTTCTGGCTTCCGACTCACGACCAAGAGCATGCAGGACTTTCGCGTAATTTTCCAAAATCAGCAGCTCGTCTTTATGCAAAGGACCAAGCGCACGCCGACGAACATCCAAAGCTCTTTTATAAGCCGCTTCCGCATCAGCATGCCTTCCCTGAACCCGAAAACAATTGCCAAGATTATTCAAAACTATAGCGACATTATTGTGCCAGTCGCCAAATTCTTTCACGGCTTCCTGCAATGACTGCTTGAAATAAGTCTCCGCGTCGGCTGTTTTACCCTGACTCATCAATTGTTGAGCGCTCAGGTTAAGTCTTTCCCACATGCTAAGTTACCTCGCTCACTGCCCCGGTGTTACTTGAAATGGAAAGCGCAGTTCGGCATTGCCGATATTAATGCGAACCAGAGCGCGTTCATAACGATCGCGCAAGAAAAATACGACCCCGGTTCTGGCAGCACCGGTTTCAATGAAAGTCGGGTGAATAGCTGCATTTCCGCGCATGAAACCCAGAAGCTCCTGGTCTGCTCCCTTGGGCGGCTCATCGTAAAAGTATTGTTCGCGCGTCACTATCGGCGGTGCATCGCGCAAATTAGAATCCCATGCACCGTAGAGTCCAAATACGTTATTTCCAAAGAAGTCGTCCGGATCAAGAACACCATTTCGCAAGTAACCGGGTATGCGATGTGTTTTCTGAATATGGCAAAGAGTCCGGCGCCGCCAGGTTCGATCTAAAATAACGTCTTCCTCAAGCACTTCGTCGATAAGACCCGGGTCGCAAAATTCCATAACTTTTCGACCGGGACTGAGTTTTTCGAGAGTCACTGCCCCCACCGACATCTTCAAAGGTCGATTACTGCAATTGGCAAGCGAAATCAAAACCGCCATGTGCTTGTAACTACGCACCAGAGTGCAGGCGACTCGCACACCATCAACAAGCATGTATTTGAGCGGATAAACAGGATCAACTACCTGACGACTGCCCCAAAGGCCCTCAGTCCAGTCATACTTTACAAGTCCACGCTGCTCGGCAGTTTTGTCTAAGAGCACCGCATCATCTTTAAGAGCCAGCGACTTTCTGGCAAGCTCGTTTGCTTCCGGCTCATTGCCGAGCTTTCGTTCGACCACAGCCAGACCTTCAAGAGCGTTGGCATACTCTATGCGGTCCGAACCAGGCTGAAGCTCAAGTACGGGCAGAGCTTTTTTATAGAGCTCTTTTGCTTCTTCAAAATATGTATTAGCAGCAAGCGTCCTGGCCAGGCGCACCCGGGCAGCAGCCAGAAGCCTTTCGTCAGCTCGTTTTTCAAGAATGCGCAAACTCTGAGTTGCGAGCTTTTCAGCTTCTTTATTTTCGCCGTCGGCAAGAAGCAGTTCGCTCATCAAGCCGTAATATCTCGCCGCTTCAAGCGAATCAGGACCAAAATCGACAAGACATGAGCCTTTCAGCTCAGATAGCAAAACTCGGGCTTTGCTGAAATTTTCAAGCCCAAGATATGCTTCAGCCAGACCAAGGCGAGCCGTGCTTCTTGCTTGTATATTCGTGCGAGTTTTCTGCAATTCGCTTAAGGCGCGGCTGAGACGCTCCTGTGCTTGCTTGTATAAGCGCGAGTCGAGCGCTTTCAAGCCGAGTTCCAGATCTTTAGCAGAATGAGACTGTGTGCTGATAATCGCCGATCCACTTAGCGGCGCTACAGGCAATTTTGGACGCGACTCTTCGTCCTGCGGCCGGCGCAAGGGCAAGAGCCCCCTGAAAGTGTCCGAATTGCTGTTGTTTAACGATGGATCGCCGCTGACATTGGGCGTCGGCATAGCTGCGGCCGTGTGAGTATCTGCCGCGCCTGCATAAGGAGCCAGCGCCAGAATACTAAATGCCAAACTCGCCACAAAAGCCGTGCCACGCACGCTGCGACCTCCGCCGGAGATGCTTAAATTAACACATCGGAGCCGGGCTGTCATTTAAGGCTCTAAAGCAAGGCTCAATTCACTTATTATCGCCTGTATTTGCCGCTTTTGCCTTAGCTTGCAAATGCTGCCCGAAATTCGCAATTACCCAGAGGCGACCGCTCTCGCTGCTGTCAAAAACGCCCTCTTGTTGAGCTTGACGAGCTGCTTCAATAACTTCTTTTCGAATCGGCAACTGCGGAAAGCCCAGTTCGTTTATCATTTTGCCGTCCACAAGAGCTTTGGCGTCCAGGCGCTTATTGGGATCGCTGGCGTTTTTCAGTTCGTCCATTTTGGCAAGCAGGAATTCCCGATGAGAATCTCTTTCCGTCCCATTGCCACCGCGCCCAAGAGCGTCTGCATGTTGCAATTGAATCAATTCATGAATTTCAGGTCTTTTGAGCAAATCTGCCAGTCGACCCGGTCTCATTTCAGTCACCTTATGCATTCTCATATGCTGCTCAACCAGCTTTTCTATTAGAGCCGCCTCGTTTCGACTCATCTTAAATCGCTGTGCAATTTCAACTGCGATCGGCGCTCCCAATTCGGCATGCATTTTATTTGAAATGCCGCCATCTGCATGAATCTCCTGCGTCAGAGGCTTGGCGATATCATGCAAAAGTCCGCCCATCATTAAAGGAAAATTCTCGCCGTTATTATTTGCAGCCAGAACATCAACTACCATTTTAGTATGATTCCAGGCAGTTCCTTCCGGATGCCAGCGAAGATCTTGCATACCCTTGGGACCATTCATCGGAATCATTTCGGGGATTACCTGCGCCATCAACCCGCTGTCCATCATAATGTCGAGTCCCACTGACGGTCTGGCCGCTTCCAAAATTCCGCGCATCTCTTCGCGCACTCGTTCCATCGAAACTTTGTTTATACCGGCGCTATTAGCCTGCATTGCTTTAAACGCAGCTTCATCAACGCTGAATCCATAGCGAGCCGCAAAGCGGGGTATGCGCATCATGCGCAAATTATCTTCGGCAAAACGCTGAGCCGGCTCACCGACCGTTCTGATTCTTCGCGCTTCGATATCGGCTTTGCCGCCATGCAGATCGTAATAAGTATCGGTAAGCGGATCTTTGAACATCGCATTCATCGTCAAATCACGACGTGCAGCATCCTCACCTAGAGTGGCGGCGAATTCGACTGAGTCCGGTCTGCGTCCGTCCGTATAATTACCGTCATTTCGAAGAGTCGTCACTTCCACTTGCACACCGTCGATGATCGCTTTTACAGTGCCAAATTGCTTACCGACGGTCAAAACTTTATAGCCCTGATCTGCAAATACTTTTTCGACAGCATCCGGACTGGCTGAAGTTGCGATGTCGAAATCTTTGGGACTGCGTCCCATTATTTCATCGCGCACCGAACCACCGGCAAAAACCGCGATATGACCTTTATCCTGCAAAGTGCGCACCACATCCGTAGCAATCTTTCTTTCTTTAGCCGCTTCCGGGCTCTCCTGAAAGCTATGCTTTTGCATTTGCTCGGGGATAAATTCAGCTTGCCCGGCAAAACTCTGCCCGGGTCTGAATGCACCTTTTGTAGCCATGAACTGAGAGAACTCCTGACGCCAGCGCCTTTCTTGACTGACATTGCCGGGAGCCGGCCAGGCGCCGATTTCTTGGGCAAGCTCTGCCTTCAAAAAGACCGAGCGCGCTTTGCCCAGATCATGTGCAATCTGATTTTCCAGATGATGAGCCTGCGCTTCCTGCCCAAGTCTGGTCTCTCGATAAACTTGAAAAGCGTCTTCCGCCTTACCCTGAGAAAGCAGATCTGCAGCTTTCTTGAATCCACCCTCAAGCTCTCCCGAGCGACTTTGCTCCAGGCGAGAAAGTTCACGCCCCAATTTATCAAAACCATCACTTGATCTATTCAGAGATATTTTTTGATCTCTAAGCGAAAAGTCATTGCTGCCGTTGCCGGTCTGCACCTTCGCCCATGGTAACTGTGCTTCACTTGAAGCCAGCGCTTCTGAAATTTCAGATGCGGGCTTGCCCTGACTGCGAGATTCAATATATCGATCAAGCGGCACACCCAGACCCAGACTCATGCGTCCGGCATCAATAGCTTTGCCCGCAAAGCGCTGCGCCTCAGGCAACGCCAGGTTCATCACCGAACCAGAGATGCCGGCTTTGAGAAGCTCGTCCCTTCCGGGCATATGCCCGCTAGACCAGACCCGGGAAACAGTTAATTGCGTGCCTGCACCGGCCATCCCCGTAATAGCTCTGGTCAGAACCTTATTTAGAAGGGGCAATTCTTTAGAGGCTGAATTTCCAAGTTCAAAAACACCAAAAGCAGCAGCCCCGCCAAATGCGTTGCCCAGATGAGTTTCTCCAGCCCGAGTTTCGCGCATGCCGTCATAAACAGCTGCACCCATAATCTGTGCAGTGGCTTGATGCTTGAATACTTTCGCCAGATCGCCGCTGAGATTCAGGCTGGCACCGGCTTTACGCAAAACACCGCCTCCGACTTTGCCTGCAATAGTGTAAGGAACAAGCATACCCAGTCCGCCGGAAACGCCCTCCAGCAACCAGGTGCCGCTCAAAAACTCAGCCTGTGCTACAGGCAGTTCATGTTTGCGCGCCAAGAAATCCTCGCCGCCAAGCGCCCTGCTGGCAGAATTAGCAGTGGAAGCCAGAGCATTGAAAGGCTCGATAAATGCCGAATTGAGCGCCGGATTGATTGCGGCTTCTTGCAAGCGAGTCACAGCGCTTTTCTGCGCATCTTGAGTCAGGAGCTCGCTTTTACTTAAAGTCCAGTCGAGATTTTCCATGTCGAAGCGTGTTTCAAACTCCAATTCAATGCTCCAAACCGGCAGCAACCGATTTGGTATTTAATTTAGATCGCCAACACCCCGGGTGACTTCACCTGCTTAAATCTTATGGCAGGAGCAAGGCATCCCCTACACGGTTTACCGCTTACAGGCTTAGCATATTCTCAGAAAGAACAATACTCAGACCGGCTGCTTATCAGATCTCGTATGTGAGCGCTAAGCTACGGCTAAAGGCGGCAGGATGCCGGAGCTACAAAGCATTAGCGGACGGGACGTCCGCACTCCCAAACGCAAAAGTCGAGTGTTTTTGCTGAACAGTAAGCAGTGAAGCTCAGTTCAATAAACTCGATGACCAAGCCCGATCGGATTTGTCGGGACTTCTAAGAGCTCCATAGCGACTTCGGCCAGTTCAAGCTCTCCTGAGGCAGCTTTCTCAATGTTCAAATAAGGTGGCTCCGGAGAAACTCGCTGGAAATGCAGAACACAGGACGAGAGTTTTGCACCCTCAAGCTCGGGTTTAGCTGGAATCACAAACTCAAAATCACGCCATTCGCTCGATGACGCAAGACGCCGAGGCAGCCAGGACGAAACGAAGGAGAGTATTTGCCCATCGGCTTTTTTATAGCGGCATTCAAGTTCGGCGCTTGCCAGCACATCTTTAGTAGAGGCTCGACTGCGTCCTTTAACATGCAAGAACAATACACTGTCGGAATGAGCCTGAATAGCTGTAAGCGAGACAGGATCTAGACTGAGTTTATCTTTTAGAAGCAGCTTTTCTTTTAAGATATCGACAGCTAAAAGCCGCCTGGAAGCAGAAGGAAGCGAAGCATCGCCTGAGGCTCCTGCGTGCTCGTGAGCAGGCAGGACCGGCGGCATCGCCAGCACAGCCATGTTGTAAGATCCGTTCTGCAATCCGGCTTGATCAGAAAGATCTTTCCCGGTTGACGGCAGCGTAGCCGACGGAACTTTAATATCATATCTGGTATCAGTAAGCCCCTCTGCGTTTTCGACACCGTAGAAAACTTTCTCCCAGGAATAGTCGGCAACACTTGGAATTAAACGTTCCTTCCTGTTTGAACTGTAAGTGCCGAACAAGCGCAGAGCTTCTTGATTGTGGTTCTGAAGCAGGACGTCAAGATTTAAGTAATCACGACTTTCTTGCTTGGCTCTCTCCAGAGCAGCAGAAAGTAGATCTCCAGGCAAAGCCAGCATCGACCACTGACGCAAATCGACGTTTGAGCAGGCAGCAGAACTAGTGAGCGAATCCCACATACGCTCTCCTTCACGCTGCACGCGATTGCCGCCCAGAGGCAGAAAACGTTCGAAATTTTCAGCAAGCGACATACTGGCCAGAACAGGTCCTTGCAGGCGCCGACCGTTAACACTAACAGCTAAGCCATCGGCATTTTGTTTGACAGCGCCCGTATCAATGAGCAAATAAAAACCGGATGCACCTTTTTCCAGGGACGCAATCGGCAAATGAATATTTTGCCTCACAGGTGCAGACGAAATACTGATGTCCTGATGCCATTCTCCAGGACGCCCGTTAGCTCGCAAAGGCAATGCGAGAAGAGGCAGAAATGAGAGGAAAAGAGCAGCACTTGTAATTCTTGCAGGCAGCTTGAAACCGCTGAGTCCTGCTTGGAAGCGGAACAACCCATAGGCAAGCGAGATCAATGTCAGCACTCTAAAGGCGGACTGCAAAACAATTGCAAAATCAAAGCTGCAGCCAGTTGTCGCTATATATGGAACGAAGTCAGTGCGCAGGCTAAAAAACAAAATTCCAGCAGAAGCAATGAGCGCCAAAGCCGCTTTGCGTTTTTCCGGGTCTTCTAATTGCTGAAAAAGCATGCTGATCGCCGCTGCCGCAAATATTATCATTTCAGGAATTGCAGTCAGGTTATAGCGAGGCACTGTAATGAAAAGATAGTAGATGCAGTGGAAAGCAAACAAAGATGCAAGACAAAGGCGACCGGCTAACTGCTGCGCCGAAGGCTCTTTTCTAGAAAGGAAAAGACCTAAGCCAAGACCAAGAAGTGAAAGCAATAGAACTGCTTCGTGGAAAATAACCTGCCATTTAAAATCAAAGGGTCCAATCGCAGTTCTAAAGTCGTTCCAGGGATATTTAAACAAGCGAAGCGGCTTGTCCAGCATCAGCCTGAGCCAGCGCTGCGGGCTCTTCTCGACGGCATTTTGCAGGAGCTTTGGAAAGCTTGTACTTTCGACATTTCTGCCATCCGGATATGGATAAGAAAGCCAACCTTGAGTATCTATATTGTTGCCGATGAAAAAGTTGTAGTGGCCGACTCTGTCTACAACAAGCCCACCTCCACCAAAAGCCAGTTTCTGAAAAGCCAGCCAGGGGGCAGCAATCAAAGAAAAGCCCAGAGCAAAAGGCAGAATAAAAGTCAAACGACGAAAGCCCTTTTGCTGTATTGCAGTTAGCGGCAAAAATGCCAGGCTCAAAACAACCATTACAGAGCGAGTCAATTGCAAAGCCGCAGCCAAAAAGCCGCTGGCGAAAACCCAGGCAAACGAATTAGCACCGGGTTTGAAGCCGCGCAATCCGATATAGGAAAGCATCACCAATAAGAAGGCAGCAAAAGTTTCCGAATAAAGCCTGCCGCTGTTTACAATGAAACCCGGATAAAATGCTGCCAGTAAAGCAGCTATTAAAGCAGTCTTTCGACCAAAGCACTGTCCGGCCAACAAAGCGATAAAAACAACCGTTGCTGCCGAGACGAGCGAATTGCCCAGCAAAAGAGGCATCCAGAGGCTTTGAGCATCGGCAGTCGCGCCTTTGACCATGGCGATTATCAGAGCAAGAAATGCCGGAAAAACAGGACCGCTGATATAAAAATCCTTGAGCGGCTCCATTCCTGCTTTCAGCAAGTGCAGATTATCCGCACTTGCACTGCCGCTGAGACAGTTAAATGCTTCCTGCCAGAATGCCGGGCTTTGACCGAAAAAACCTATCAAGGCTTGAGCATTCTTGATGTATTCAAAAGCATCGCAGGACGCAAAATTATTGACATGAGGCAGGCCGTAGTTATAAGCCAAGCGGATCAGAACAGCAAGAATAAAAATAGAAAGAAGTGAAACCCAGCCAAGGCGCTCCGACGAGCTCTCGGCAAAAGCAGCCGAGCTCACAACTTTGCCCTCGGCAGCAGTCTCAACTAAAACCGCTGCTTTTGGCCCGCTTGAACTCTCGCTCTTACTCACTTATTAACCAGCTCCCTGGCTCCAGCCTGAGCCAAGACTTTAGCCATGGGGTCTTCCTGCCTCGACTTCACTTGTGTCTCCAGCCATTTCTGCAAAGGAAGAACGCGATCTTGTCGCCGGTAAATGATCTTCGAGACCGGGCGCACCATTGCCAGCGCAGTTTTTGCAGCGAAAAGCCTTGGGCGGTGCATCATATGATGCAGCCAGTATGAGATTCTAAAGCGATAAGATTCCTGATACATCAAGTTGTAAATCATGCGATCCAGCGCATAGAGCATGACGGCTGCGTCCGGCACAGCCTGCTCGGAAGGGCGCAAATAGAGGGAGCGACCGTTCTGTTTATGCCTTTCGATTGCCAGATGATAGAGCTCGACTGTGTCGGCTGCAATTTTCTTGCGCTGGAATTTTTCCAGCACTCGCTTTCTGGCGTTCTCACTGATCCGGCGTCTGTAGGCTTCGTCCTTAAGCAAATTCACGATCGCATCGGCAAGCGCCGCAGGATCACGAGGAGGGACGATGACTCCGGAGAAATCATCTTCAATATATTCTCTCGTGCCACCGGCAGAGGTGCCGATTACGGCTCGCCCGCAAGACATAGCCTCAAGACAGGTATAGGGCGAGTTGTCATAAAGCGAGGGGACGACGCTGATATCCGCCGAACGATAATATTTGGGAAGATCGGAAAGGGGCACGCGATTGATGAAAGTCACCGCATTTTCGGCACCGTTGTCTTTCAATGTATTTTTCAGATCGGCAAGAACAGAACGCTGCCCACCGGCGGCGTTAATCGTGTCATCGCCGATAATCACGAAGCGAGTATCCGGGCATTGTTTTAGAACTGCCGGAATTGCCTGAACTAAATACTGAATACCCTTGCGTTCTTCCAATCTTCCGACAAAAAGAATGGTTTTTCTCCCGTCCGCAGCGATTGCCACTTCACCTTCCGGGCTGAATTCGTCGGGGTCGATCGGGTTGCGAACAATAACGATATTTTCTACGGGACAGGGAAGATCCTGCGCTACGAAATCAGCCAGATCCTGACTGGGCGAAGTCAAGATATCCGCACCGGCCATAGCGATTCGCTCCATAGTCGCAACGAACATATGGTCGAATGTCGGAGCAGTATTATGCAAATTCTCAGCCATGAATTTGGAATGCGGCGTATAAAGACGAATCAGGAGCGGCACCACCCGCAATACCGACGCGTAAATAGATTCGGCTAAAAGCTCGGGCGACTCGGCTACATCAAAAGGCTTCTGCTGATGCAATTCGTGAAACTTACGCCAGAGCGAAAGTGTGGTCAAAAGCACATAACGGCTATAAGGCATACAGCGGTTCACTGCATCAAGTTCGCCTTCAAGCGGATAAGGCAAAACACGATGAACTCTGACGCCGTTGTCGTCAACGACCTTTTCCGTCTCCTTAGCCAGAGCCACAACTTCCACTTCATGCCCCAGCTCTTTCAAACCATGAGCAAGATGACGAACAAAAGTGGCAATACCGCCAAATCCGGTTTCAGGTGGATACTCTCGGGAAATGAGACAAACTCGCATCTGTGAGTTTTCCTTCAGCTCTGATAGATGTCGACAGGCTTATTTTAGTGCCTACTTCTTGTAATCTGTTTGAGATAGCTCTTATGAACAGAAACCGACCGGCAAAAAGCGAACAAACAAGGGGCTTTCGAGACTTTTCACAAAGCCTGCTCGGCTTGCAAGAAGCGATTACAAAGAAGAGGCGCTATCATTGCAGGTGATTTGGCGCAGCCATGCAGATTCGATGAGAAGAGTCTTACTTACTGTTCATAAGTTTTTCCCAGAACACCGAGCCGGCACGGAAGTGTTGACTCTTAAAGTTGCGCAGGAATTGAAACGACGCAATTACGAAGTTCTGGTTCTGACTGCCAATCCCCCGGATCTCGACGCCCGGCACAAGGTCGGCGAGCCGAGCTCGGATTACGTGTTCCAGGACATTCCGGTACATGTAATCGGCGAAACTATGCGCCTGGAAGGATACAGCTTCGATCACGAATTCAAGCACCCCGGTATTGCCGAGCATTTCCAGAAAGTTCTGGAGCGCTTCAAACCGGACCTGCTTCATGTTTTCCATGCTCAGAATCTTTCAGCCAGTATCATCGACGTAGCCGTTGAGCAAGAGCTGCCCGTGGTTTGCTCGACCACGGATTTCTGGTTTGTTTGCCCGATTGTGCAATTAAAAAAACCGGACGGCTCTGTATGTCGCGGTCCATCTTTAATGGCAACTAATTGTTTGAGCTGTTACACACCTCACCTAATCCCACCCAAAGCCGAATTCATCGGCAAGCTCAAATCAAAATATCCGGCACTGGAAAAACCGCTTGAGGCAAGCCCGGCACCGCTCCGCTCTTTAATGGAAAATTCTTTGATGACAGCTTATGTCGGCGCTAAATTACCGGCAGCAATCAGCTCGACCATGAGAAGACCGGAAGCTTTGCGCGCGGCCGCCAACAAAACCAGAGCCATAATGGTGCCGACTCAGCTTATGCGAGACATCTTTGTGGAAAACGGCATCAAAGCCGAACTCATACGACATGTGCCCTTCGGCATCGACTCAAGCCCGCTTACCCCCTATCAGCAAAAAAGCGAAAGTCCGAATCTGCGCTTTGGTTTTATCGGGACCCTCTTCGAGCATAAGGGACCTGACCTGCTGATCAAAGCATTTCAGAGCCTCCCGGAGAATTGCAAAGCCGAACTAAAAATTTACGGCGACCTGAATCAGTTTCCCGAATACGGCAAAACCCTCACCGAGCTGCTCGAAAGCAATAGCCGAAATCGAGAAAAGATAAGCTTTCTTGGCACCTTCCCCAATGAAGAACTCGGTCCTGTTTTGCAAAATCTGGATGTGCTTGTTGTACCTTCTCGCTGGTATGAA
>JAIEPM010000271.1 GCA_019748395.1 Candidatus Obscuribacterales bacterium | reverse complement strand
TTAAAGCAGATGCGGCCAGCTTTAGAGCCACTTTAAGACTATGTCCGATTCTCACGGTCAGTAAAAGATTTACATCTGGTTTTATTAGGGTTAGAGCATCAAGCGATTTATTTAGTGCTGTAGTAGCAACTACAACAAAATCGGTTTCTTCCTTAAGCTTGTTACAAAGGATTTCAAAGTGACTGGATTCAAGTCGAGCATTTGCGACTTTCATGCCGGCCGGTATCACAACCAGATTGTCGTGACCCGGAGCGGCTTGTATGATCGAAGTCATCTTGGAAGGCTCACCTGTACTGAGATAATCGTAGAGCCCTATTCCGGCAGGCAAACTAAAGAGCTTGCTGATTACACCTTCATCCACGCCCACTGTAGTGTCAAGAAGAGCGACTCGCGAACCGCTTTGGGCCAGGCTGACCGCAAGTGCTGCGGCAGCGAGGATTTCACCATCTCCACGACTGGCGCTGCTAACCACGATCATTCGTTGCCCACCGCCAGCCAGGCGCCAAGTGATGCGCAGCCTGTGCATCGACTCAACAACTGTCTGTAGGCTGCTCAAACTCACCGCAGGCGTCACACTCGACCAGCCTAAAATCGGATAATTGATTATGGAGCTGCAATCATTCAAATTAGCAATAACCGGGCTACCGAAGAGCCTGAACACGAAATAGAGACCAGCCCCAACCAGGAGTCCGGCAGCCAGGCTGCTTGCCAAATACAAGGGAATAACAGGCGAGGCCGGCTCCACAGGCAAGCTGGGCTTATCCACGACCTCCACATTTGCGGTGTGCTCAGTTACGAATTCAGCCATATTAAATTTGAGTTTTTCTTTTTGCAAATCCTGAAACTCGGCTTCGGCTGCCGTTGCCTGCCGATTCAGCTCAGCAAATTCAATCTGCTCGTTGGGTACCACTTTCAAACGAGCACGAATTTCATCGAGCGCGGAAGTATTTTTTGCCAATTTTGCTTTCAAGCCGGCCAGCCTAGATTCGTCAGCAAGGATATTGTTCAAAATGGCTTTTTGAGCATCGCTGAAAGCTAACTGACTATCCACGACCTGAACGCCAGCCTCACCAGCGATATCTTTAGCGCGTTTCAGAATCTCTGCCTGAACTTTTTCCAGACTGCGAATAGCTCTTTTCACTCGTGGATGCGCATCTTTCAATCTGGTTTTCATAGCAGTCAGATCAAGAGTCTGCTGAGACAACTCTGTCCGCAGGCCTTTCATCACATCGTCTTGATCGAGAGTAGCGGCAGCATTCAGTTGCTCTTCGGTGATATGCAATTGCGAGCGTGAAGCATCTAGAGTCGCTTCCATTGCCGATATATCAAGTTTGTTGTCTTCCAGATTCTGATTTGACCTGGTCTCTTGTGAAATCAGAGCGTTTACTTGCTGGTCGACATTTATAGTTCCGTGGTCATCCTGAAACTTCTTCAGCTTCATCCTGACTGCCTTAGCTTTCTCAGCACACTCCTTAGCTCTCATATCAAGGAATTCGCCGGTTCGACTTGCAGAACCGCTGGTCTGGGATGCATTCAAGGCCAGAAAGGAATCAATGACAGTCTGCAAAATTTCCTTCGAACGCTTGGCGTCCGGAGATCGATATGAAACAAGCAAAATATCCGAATCTTTAATTGAACTGACGAAATAGTTTTTGGAAAACACGAAAGTATCTTCGCTAACTTCGATTCCTCTCTCTTTGCAGAGCTTCTTAGCACGCCCAAGAACCGCCTCTGATTTCAAAATTTCGCAGACCGTTAACAATGGACTTGAGAAAAAGGAGCCCATGGGCGAGAAAACCATTCGAGAGGATTCTGTGGTTGATTTAGGATGAATCCAGATTTTGGCTTGCGACTCATAGAGCTTTGGACAAGAGAATGTGTATGCTGCACCAGCTATCGCTACCAGTAGCCCGCTGAGCAGGGGCACAAAGATGCCAAGCAATGAATTCCACTTTGCATTTGCTTCTTGAAACAAAACCCCGAAACCCCCTTATATCAGCCACCCGTAATCGTCAGGACTGCACGAGTAGACTAACACAATTCCACTATTGCTATCATCGATTCTCTAGCGATCCGACTTGACCTGCTATCGGGCTAGACTGAAATGACAGCAGCTTTATATATTTTCCCAACAAAGCTCGAAAGCAATCGAATTTCAGTCATCCATCTTTGTCAAGGGATATTCAAAAATGAAAGCAATATCCCTTTGGCACTCAGAAATCCCGCAAAGTATATAATTCGCAAGATACTTTTACCCTGAGCTCTGCTTGGCTACTATCAACCGCCTTTACTTTTATCGCCTCGCTTTCGGCCTCCTCATACTGGTCTGGTCCGCTCTGGTGACGCTGGATTTTTTGCGACACACCAACCCCACAGCTCAGGGACAGGCCGGGACAATCAGTATGGTGTACGGTTATGCAAAAAGACCATATGTCTACAGAACGCTGGCACCGACGATTGTAAGACTCCTGACTTCAGCGGTGCCTCAAGACCTTCGCCTGCTTATTAAAAATTCTGCGTCCCAAGCTCTGCAGAAGACTTATCTGGAATTGAGTACTAAAGATCCATTCCAGGATTCTGAGCAGGATTTTTCCACCGAGTATCTCATTGCTGCATTACTCGAATACATATCACTGCTTGCATTCCTGGCTGCCCTGGTTTATCTGGCGCTTGGCTTATATGACCTAGAAGAAATACTAGTCATGTTGATTCCTTGTATTGCATTGCTCGTTTTACCGCCATTCTGGGACAACTTTGTCTGGAACAAAATATATGATTTCCCAACTCTCTTCCTCTTCACAGCCAGCCTTGGACTCATGGCTCGAGGCCGCTGGACTCTCTACCTTCTGAGCTTCGTTCTGGCCTCTTTAAATAAAGAAACGAGCATTTTGCTTACAATCCCTTTTCTTGCCTACTTCGCGGCCAAAGCCGCATGCCCCGAATGCTTTTTTTCCGAATTCTCGGGCTGCAAGTTTTGATTTTCGTGAGCATCAAATTCATGCTTTTTCAGGTTTTTAAGAACAACCCAGGAGAAGCCCTTGAGTTCTGGCTGGCTTTTAACTTGAGATGGTTGTGCCGATCTTATTCACTCCCATGGGCTATCACCTGGCTGGCCATCGCGGTGCCGCTACTGAGCGGCTGGTCGAAGCTGCCACCCTTTCTGAAGGGCTGCGCCTGGATTCTGCCTATACACACGATGATCTTGCTTTTTGTGGGACGCATCGAGGAAATGAGGGTTTACTACGAGCTCTTGCCAATCATCTTAGTTCTGAGCCTACCGGGTCTGGCTAAACTGATGGACCTGAAACTCACGCCCTTGCACACAGAGAAGAGCCCCCGGCTTCAGTGATTTATTAGTTAGCTGAAAATAATTTATATTTTATTCGTGACTTGTTCTTGTGGAAAAGGTTAGCAGCCGTTGGTAGACTGAACTTGCTTCAAGAGGTTCAACTTACTAGTGTCCAGGCTATTCGTTAGGTCCAGCAAGCTGCTGTCGAGCGCAAGCGCATTGTTGCTCTCCTTCAACTTATTTTCGGTACCAGTGCTGGCCGAAAAAGCACTGGTATCGAAGCCGAACAGCGCGGGCGCAGCGCGTGTATCAACGAAAGATTCAGGACTCAAAAGCTCTGAAGGGCTGGTTCCACCGCCACCGCCGGTCAGCCTGCAAACGCTGGAACCGATCAGCGACCCAAGCTTAATTGAAAAAAAAGCCGCAACTCCTTTGATAGCGGCAAACAAAAAGTCCTCTCCCCAGCAGAAGCTGGTTCCGCCACCACCAGCGGTGCCACTCTTGACACCGGACAGCGGAAACAGCAAGAAAAAATCATCCAAACAGATCTTGCAAACAAGTGATGACTCGCCAACTGAAACGAAGGAGGTTCAAGCTCCAGAAGCTCCGCAAGCAAGCCGAAGAAGCTCTTCCAGGATAACCCCTTATGCTCTGGGACCCGGTGATCTGTTGACGGTCGTTGACCCGTCACTGGGGACTGACGAAGTTCCTTATGAAAAAGATATTGAAGTCGCCCCGGACGGCACCGTGAGCGTTTATCCGATTGGCACTATTCAAGCAGAAGGTCTGACTGTTGGGGAACTGACTCAGGTCATCAATAATAAGGAGAAAAGCATCGTTGACCAGCCTCAGGTTGTAGTGATGCTGAAAAAAGCCAGACCTGTACACGTACATGTATTAGGTGAAGTTGTAAGCCCGGGTCTCTATAGTAACCTGGCTTTCGGAGCATCGGCCACTGCAGCAAGCGCGTCCGGACCGAACATTGGACCGCTGCAAAACACCAACACCGCCGATATCACTGGGCTTCGCCTGAGTGCCGGAGTGACACTTTCGGCTACTGATAAACCCCCTAAAGTAGGAGACCTGACGGTCCTGACTGCCATACAGTTAGCCGGAGGCGTCAAAAGCACGGCCGACATAAGAAACATTCAGTTAAGCCGGGCCGGCGAATCGGAACCAAGAAAGGTTGATCTGGAACGCATGCTGGTTGAGGGCGATTTCTCTCAAGATCTAACTTTGAGATCCGGCGACAACATTTACGTGCCGATGGGCGGCTCTGAGTTCCTGGCCAGCAAATTGGGAGCAGCAGTTCAAACCCCAAGACCCGTGCGCATAATCGGAGAAGTGAATAGACCTGGTCTGTATTACCTCGGTCCCAACGACGATCTGGTCACAATTCTGTCCAAAGCCGGAGGCTTTGACGTGATCGCCAAGCAACGCTCGGTACTGCTCAGCAGAATGAACCACGACGGCACCGTCACGACCCGTAATGTCAACGTGAAGGCCGCGCTTCGCAATAGCGATAAGGCCGGACGACTCGAAGTAATGCCGGGCGACGTGGTCATAGTGAACGCTTCATTTATCCGCAGAATTGCCCCGCTTGTGGGCTACGCTACCACTGTTGCAGGTGTCTTCACTCTGTTGAGTGTGATCAGTGCCGCATTGCCCGCCACCTTTATGAACAACATCACTCGTGGCAACACCGGGCAGAACGTAGGGAATGCCTTCTTCGGACTTGGCTACTCGAACGGCTTGCTATTCGGTACAGGGCAGCGGGCCGGCGTAGTCCAGGCAATCCCTTAATCAACGTTCTGAGCCGGGCGATGCCAACAAATGACTCTAGACTGCCGCTCTGGAGAAAGATAGAATCAGTAGTCAATATAATGGAACAGAGTCAAAATGCCTGATCGCAGCTCCGTTGTCGAAGATGACTCAATTCTGGTTATTGATGCCCGCAGGCCGCCCCCCTTCGGGGCAGACATCTTGGAACTATGGGAATACAGAGAACTTGTCTGGTTCCTTATTCTCAGAGACATAAAATCCAAGTACAAATCTGCAACCCTCGGCATTATTTGGGTGATATTTCAGCCGCTTGTAACAGCAGCAACACTTTCAGCCTGTCTTGCGAAAACGGGAGTTCTACCTTCGGATAACATTCCATATCCGCTGCTTTCATTTTCCGGGCTGGTGATCTGGCAATATGTCGCCAACGTTACCGCCAGTGCAATCGGCGGCGCCATGTCAATTTCCTACTTGATAAACAGAGTTTATTTCCCGAAAGCAGTTATTCCAGTCACAATTTCAATAGTCCCTCTTCTGGACCTGATTGTAGCCTTAACGCTCTTTTTTGTGGTTTTGCTTTTCACAGGCAAGCTTTTTCCAGATCGGATTTTCTACGCGATTCCATCACTGTTCTTGATTTATCTTTCTGCACTTTCAGCCGGAATCTGGTTTTGCGTGCTGTCCCTTAGATTTCATGATTTCAGGCATCTGGCCGGTCTTGTTACGCAGGTGTGGATGTTCGGCTCTCCGGTTTTTTACGCATTATCACCAATGCCGCCGCTACAGAGAATGCTTATCGCACTGAATCCATTAAGCACCGGCATAACCGGCTTTAGATGGTCCATTTTTTCACAAGCGTCCGAACCGCAATACCAATACATATCATGGTTAGCCGTTCTGGCTCTTTTGCTCAGCGGCAGCTATGTGCTGCACCGCCTTTCTACCACTCTTGCAGACAACACTTAAGAAAACTATGTACGCAATCAAATGTGAGGACCTGGGTAAAAGGTATAGATTGAAGACCAATCTACTCTACGGCTCGCTTCAAGATTTGCTGACCCTAAAAACTTTTCGCTCGCAGACCGATAACATTTTGTCTAAAGGTCCTTCGCAAAGCGAATTCTGGGCTTTGCGAAACGCGTCTTTTCAGATTGAACAGGGAGATGTGGTCGGCCTATTGGGACGAAACGGAGCCGGGAAAAGCACATTACTGAAGCTTATCTCCCGAATCACATCACCGACCGAAGGCAGAATCAGTGTTCGCGGAAGAGTAGGCTCCTTGCTCGAAGTCGGGGTCGGGTTTCATCCTGAACTGAGCGGCCGGGAAAATATTTTTCTCAGCGGCGTCATGCTGGGAATCAAACATCAAGAAATTAAGAAACGCTTCGACCAAATTGTTGAGTTCAGCGGTATCGAGAAATTTCTGGATTTACCGATAAAACGCTACTCCAGTGGCATGGTGGTTCGACTGGGTTTTGCCGTCGCAGCAAATCTTGATCAAGAAATTCTGCTACTGGACGAAGTACTTGCGGTCGGCGATGCCGAATTCCAAAAAAAATGTCTTGGTCGACTGGCAGAAATCGCCAGTGACGGCAGAACAATAATTCTTGTCAGTCACAACTTGCACAATGTTTTGCAGTCTTGCTCCAAAGCTCTCTATCTTGATGCAGGCAAGCTGATTGCGGCAGGTGAAACAGCCGAAGTTGCCCGACGATACACGGACGACTTACATAACTGCGGTCCGGATTCCATAGACAGACTGCGCTCAAGAAGGCAAAATTGGGATGGTAGTTTCTATGGTGAACTGGCGCGTTTTGACAGTTTTGAAGTTTTAAACGAAGACTATTGCGTAAGTGAGTCTAATCCACTCAAGTTGAAACTAAAGCTCTCCGGAAACTCACAAGTCAAAAACCCTTATCTGCTTTTGAGCATTATGAGCCCGGCTGGAATTTTGCTTGGAAGCTGCATGAGTCCCTTGAAGGACTTCTGGAAAGGGGACGAAGCGATTTCACTTGATGGATTAGCCGCAAAACTTCCACTTATGCCCGGCTCCTATTCCCTGAAGCTTGGTCTTTACGAAGGTGTTCCAACAGCGCGCAATAATCCGCTGGACTTATTGTTAATGACACCATGTTTTGAAGTTGTCTCGACTGAGCAAGCTTTACTGCGCTCGGATGACGCCGGTTGCATGCTACTGCAAATGACTTTTTCCAATAGCTGAACAGATTCCAGCTTTCTCAAATTCTAAAACTCAAGGCTTCGCTCCGGACTTCCGGGCCGCGATGCATTCTAGAAATAGAGACTCGTAAAGAGCTGCCACACGCGGCAGCGAAAATTCAGCGGCGCGGCAATATCCATCTTGAATAAATCTAGTCCTGAGCGTGCTGTCAGCAAGCATTTTTTTCATTTGCTCGACAAGCGCTCCTGCGTCACCATTTGGAAAGCTCAAACAGGCAGTTCCAGCCGACTCCAGCAGTCCGCCTCTTTCAGAAACGATCAAAGGGCGACCGGCTGCCATCAGCTCAATAGCAACTAGCCCGAAAGGCTCTTCCCAGAGGGACGGTACGACAAAAATAGCGCAGTCCTTTAGAGCTTCGATGAGCTCGGCTCCTGTTTTTTTCCCAAGAAAGTAAAGCTGCTTTTCAATTTGCAAATTTCGAGCCAGATTGATCAAATTCTCTTTCTCGGGTCCGTCTCCGATTAAAGCCAATGAAATTTTCGGATCTCGATTCTCGGCAATCAAATCGGCAAATGCCCGTAAAAGCGAATCTACGCCTTTGTCTGTAACCAGACGCCCCAGGTAAGCGAAGCTAAATCGGCATGAATTCAGCGGATCACCGGACAGACGCGCTCTTTCAAAGGTCTCAGTATCGACAGGATTTGGAATAACAATTTGTCTGGGCAAGGGCTGAGCTTTTGCCATGTGCATGCTGATCGCAATATTACGATCAACAAGTGCAGCGATTTTTTTTCGCAGAAACAATTTAAGCGACTCACTCAGGCGCTTCAGCGGCGGCAGCCCGGACTGTAACAGAAACCTATATGTAGCATGGGTCCAAACAAAAGGTTTTCGAAGAAGAAATGCCCAAGGAAAAAAAAGCGCGGAAGTACCATTTGAAAACACTATATCGTGCTCTTTTACCAGATCAAGTTGCTGACTGAAGGAAGGTCGCCTGATTACCGGATAGGGAAAGTCTGCAAGCAAAGTGGATTCAGTCTTCGTAACCACAGTAACTTCATGACCAAGATCAATAAGCCCCCGGGCTAAATTTTCAGTAACAGCTTCGATTCCGCCAACGCTCGGCCAAAATACGGGAGTATCGATCAGTACTCGCAAAATTGAATCTCCAAACTACTCTGCTAATTGAGAGTGTCAAGCCATTATAATTTGAATCAGCCCTTTGCGCAGACAAAAGAGAGATTGAGACATGGTCGTTGCTGTCAGCAGATCCGGACTAAACGAAAATGTTCGCTGGTTGCTCAAAGGACTTTATCTTGAGCAACTACTTCAGAGATTCTTCGGTACAATCGCGGTTTCCGAACAAAGCCCGGCATTTCTCAGAGCCTTGCCTCTATGGAAGCATCGCTCTTGCCCTCTTCCAGCGGAATTAATTGACTGCTCTTTCGGTCCGGAGGGCCTGAAATTCTTACTTGAGCGAACGCACCTGAGTTTCTCTTTGACCCAAGAAAACGGACTCTTATCCTCTTTCAAGATCGGCTGCTACCTTGACAGGGAAGTTTCAAAAAAATTGAAAAAGCTCAAATCCGAAGGCTGCAAAATTTTCTACGGCTATGAAGATGCCAGCATGCTCTCCTTTGAACAAGCACATGAGCTTGGCATGAAAACCGTTTACGAGCTGACAATTGCACACTGGGAATTAGGTTCGTCACTACTCAAAGAAGAAGCAGCTCGCTTACCGGAATGGAAAGAAACTTTAAGCGTACCGGAAATCATACCTGAAAAGATAGCGATGAAAAAGAAAGAGCTTGAGCTGGCGGATTTGATAATATGCCCGAGCAATTTTGTAGCTTCATCCCTGCCGCAAGGTAGAGCTCGAAAAATACTTGCGCCCTTCGGCAGCCCGCTGCAGCCGGAAGCGACAAATGAAGAGAGACGGCGCAAGCTCGATGGACCGCTGAGAGTGCTATTTGTCGGCTCAATGACACAGAGGAAGGGGCTAGCTGATTTATTTGAAGCCATAAATTTACTGAAAGGCATTGATGTCGAATTGACTGTAGTCGGCGCCCCGCGTGCCTCTCTCGAGTTTTATACAAAACAGGCTAAATTCAAATATTTGCCCCCCTGCTCAAATAGAGAAATTCTTGCTCTAATGAAACAGTCTCATGTATTTTGCCTGCCTTCGATTGTTGAAGGTAGAGCCCTGGTGCAACAGGAAGCCATGTCCTCTGAACTGCCGCTAATTATTACAGCCAACACTGGTGGTGATGACCTGATTAGCGAAGGAGAAACCGGTTTCATCGTTCCGATCCGCTCGCCCCGGGCAATTGCAGAAAAGCTGGCCTGGTGCGCTGAGAACCGAGTTGAGTTAATCGAAATGGGCATTAGCGCCCGAAGCAGAGCCGCAACTTATACATGGCAGGCTTATGCCGAAAAAATCGCCACCGAAATCAGGACCTTGCTTTAAGTTCAAAGCTGCCGCTAAAACTCTCAGTCATTGCCGATCTTTAGAAGTCTAAGCTGCCGACCGTCCGCAAAAAAGCACCGCAACCAGGCCAGAAAAAGATGCTTTCTCAATGCCAGCCACTCCCTAACACAGAGTCTGCAAAAGGAAATTGTCGACAAATTCTTGGAAAGTAAAATATCACGTTCAATCTCGCAGCGCAGCGGCAAGAGCAGCAAAGGCAGACATACAAGACGAATCAAGAAGCTTTCATAGAACTCGGCTAATGGATATTCCCAGGCTTTGTATTTTGCAGCAAGCAAAACTTTGAGCCGAAACACATCAATTGAGGGCAAAATCTCTAGATGTCTTTTGCCGGTATTGTCCTGATGAAAGCCTGTCAGCTTAGGCGATCCCTTGTCGCCCCACCAGCTTAAGCCCTGAAAAGTGCTCTTCAGCAACGCTTGATGAAAAGGCAAGTTCAGCCAGGCGCAGAGTCCTTCAAGAAGCTTTTCAGAATCACGATGCAAGTCTTCCAGCCGAATCGCTCTAGATCTCGGTCCGAGCTCAGGAGTAAGAGGCTCTCCGGAGACAAGCAAAGTAAAAACATTATTGTTGACTGCGTTGAATTTGATCAGGGAAGCAAGTGCAACAAGCGGCTCTCTAACCGTATGAATATAGTAAGCATCTGGAAAGTCACTCGCGAAAAGACGCGCCGCCAGGGACGGCATAAACTGATGCAGCGGAAAAACGATTCTCGAATTAAGATGGACTTCCCGTCCAAGCGCATGCTGATAAGCAACATGTACAGCTTGAAAGAAGAATTTTCGACTCGGAGCTTCCGGACCTTTTTGCAGAATTTCAAGCAAAGTTGTCTTAAACAAATGACTGTCGAGAGCAAGTCTTTGATTTCGCTCCGGACCCATTTCCAAAAATCCAAAAACCTCAGCATGATTCTCCCAGGGCTCCAGAGAAAAAGCCTTGAAAGGCCGACTTGGATCAAAAAGAACCGCATAATAATCCATGAATGCATCCACCAGTGCAGAAGCTTGCAGCTCCTGCCTTTCAAAATGAAATACATTGAGTGACCAGAGTATGACACCGGGACTTGTAATAGTATCTGGATGGTCGTCAAATAAACTCTGAAGAAAGACCGAACCGGAACGACCGAAGAAGTTAATTGCAATCGGCTCTTTCAAGCTGCTTGCAATTTCAAAAAGCGTCAAGGCATCGGGCTTTTGCATCAGAAGCAAGCGCCAATTA
>JAIEPM010000057.1 GCA_019748395.1 Candidatus Obscuribacterales bacterium | reverse complement strand
TTGAAAGAAATGATTCCGGATTAAAAGCAAAAATTCTGGACTTTGGTCTTGCCAAAATTGCAGAAGCAGAGAGCGATTCTGCAAGACTCACAGCTACCGGCGATGCGCTTGGAACGCCTGCTTATATGAGCCCTGAACAGTGTGATGGAAGAGAGCTGGACCGAAGAACTGATATCTACTCTTTGGCCTGTGTTTTCTATGAGGTCTTAACCGGTAAGCTTGCTTTTTCCGGAAGCAGTCCGCTTGAAATTATGTTTAATCACAATAGCGCCAAAATAACGCCGCTAAAAGAAGCTAAGCCTGAGCTGCAATCAGCTGACGAGCTTGAATCAGTTTTGATGCATGCGCTTGAACCTGATCCGGCAATGCGTTATGGATCTGCTCAGGAACTGGCGGAAGATCTCCGAAAAATTCAGCAAGGAATTCCGCTACGCAAGCATAAAAGTACTCGCAGATTGAAGCTTGAAGCCAGACGAAATATTCTGATAGTACTTTCGGTGGTATTGCTGCTAACTCTGGCTTTGCTCTTTCGGCAATTTCTGCAGCCGGGGCAAAATCTCACGGCTTTGAGTGCTTCAACTAGAGCTCTCAGTCCCAATACCGTGCGTCGGCAAATAGCTAATCCTCTGCCTGCGGCTTCGCCTTCTCGAGTGGATATCTGGAAAGGGCATACTCTTTCTCAGTATAATGCGATGATTGATAAGGACCCAAATAATGCTCGGCTTTTATACAATCGCGGCACGCTTTACAAACTGAGAGAAGAACGACCGAATGCGATTGCTGATTTCAGCAGGGCAATTGAGCTGAAAAACGATTTTATTGAGGCGTATGTTGAACGCGCTGAGCAGTACGGACGACTTTTTGAATTTGAAAAGGCACTGAAAGATCTGGACAAAGCTATCGCGCTTGATCCCCGCTGGGACTGGACTTATATGCGCAAAGCTCAAGTGGAAAGCGCAGCTGAATTATACGATGATGCAATTGAAGATTGCCAAAAGGCAATAGCGCTGAATCCGAAAAGAGCGGTGCCTCAAACGGAGCTTGCCAGAATATATGACCAACTGGGGGAGCACGAGAAAGCCGTAGAACTCGTAAATAAAGCAATGACGCTACGTGGGGCAAGTCTCGCGGAATTTTCTGCAAGAGCTCTTTTTGAGATGCGCATGAAGCAATATGCTAAAGCTTTGAAAGATCTCAAATTTGCTTCAAGGGAGGACTGGGCAGAGCCTTTTGCTTACGAGGCTCTGGTCTATGCAAGGCTCAATAAGATGGAGGAAGCACTCGTTGCATCTGACAAAGCCTTTGCGCTCGATCCTTTTCCCGCTCGCTCCTATAGGCTTCGCGCCGAGCTTTTCAGTGCAGCTTCGGATTTTGAGAATGCTATTGAGAATTATAGTTTGGCTATCAGTCTCGAGCCGAGCTATGCTCCGGCTTATCGTTCTCGAGCATTGGCTTATCTCAAAATGCATCAACTCAACAATGCTTTGAATGATCTTAAAAAGGCCGTGCAGCTAAATCCCTTTTCTGCGACTTCGCTTTCACTATTAGCCAGAGTTGAAGGCGCGCTTGCTAAGACCGTTGATGCCGAAAGGCACATGAAGGAGGCTTTCTCTAGGGGATCGCTCAGTGCTGTTTGTTATTTGAATCGAGCTCATTTCTATATCAAAAAAGGCGACCTTAGCAAAGCTAGAGCAGATTGTCGCAAGTGTCTGGAAATAGACCCTCATCTTAATGAAGCTTCTGAGCTATTGAATAAATTGAGTTCTCGAGAAAGTGAATGACCGGAGTTATTTTGAACTCAATCTGTTTGCTTCGAGCATGAATATTTTTCTGGATTGCAAGCGCAGAGGGCTCCAGTACGGAATTTCGGCGATGCGGTGGTAGCCGTTTAAATCGCAAGTTGCAACTATATAATCCTCGCTCAGCACCGGCCACCAGCGCATATCACTGCGTTCTTCGCCGCCTCTAAGTCGCTTTGGCCAGCCGATGCCCTGTCTGAATGTAATCCTGAAAAGGGCGATTTTTAGGCTTTGAATATGTGAAGGTCCGCCGTCAATTCTTGCGGCTGCAATTCCTGATTGTTCAAGTCGATGAATTGCTTGCCATTGGGCTCTTAAAAATTCCATCGCATCTGCTGCCGCGATTGTCGCGTAAGCAGCCATGACGATCGCCAGCAGAAGGGATAAGATCTTTATTCTGCCAGTCGCGAGTCTTTTCCAAGCTGGAGCAAGGCATAAAATAAATGCTGAAAGTGCAAGCAGATAGTAGCGGTCAAAGTTGCTGACGCTCAGCTGCAGCACTAAAGCTGCGCCTGCACAAATTAGTGTGGAGCTTATGAAAACAAGTTCTTCGACTTCCTCTTTCAAATTGGAGCTTTCCGGATTGCCTTTATTGAAGATCGAAAAGAAAATGCAAAATGCAAAACTAAGTGCTAAAAAGTCGGTCACATAAGTGAAGTTTTTCAAGTGCTCGGCGCTCCAGGTAGGCACTCCGCCAATGAGACAATAGCTGCCGACTACGGGCGGCATGAAAAGATTTAAGCTGTAGGGCATGAAGGATCCGCCCGCATGTAAGAACAAGAGTGGCAAGAAAACCATAAAAGTACTCAAAAGCAGAGATATTATCGCCGCTTTTAGAAATTCCTTTCTCCAGGCTTTTGTAAACAGAAGCAAGGTGGCGGGAGCCAGGGCTAATCCAAAATAAGCAGAGGCTTTGGCAGTCATTGTAAGGATAACTGCCGGTTTTGTGAAAATGCTCAGAGCGCCAAAGAGCAATCTTGAATAGTTTGAGTAAGATGCGGAATTTTCCTGGGCTTGCAAAAACCATTGATGGAGATCGAAATAAGCAAGCAAAGGTATTAGAACTGAAATTAGCAGCAAAACGCGATCTTTTATGTTTTTGCTGTTCAAGAAACCGGAAATAATTACTGCCGGTAAAAAAAATAGGGCTGTTTGTCGGACGGACATGGCGGCGCTGAGAATTATGACCGAGAAAATTACAAACTTGGATTTTTGCCTCTTAATGCCGGCTATCAATGCAAAAAAGCTCCAGTTCGTTAATGCAAGTGCCGGAACATCCGTCATAAATGTAAGTGAAAGATTTAGCAAAAGTGGATTGAATGCGTATATTGAACTCAGTAAAGCTGCGTCAAAGTCGGCTAGTTTGAATTCTTTGAGAGCAAAGTAAAGTCCTGAAATTCCAAATAAATGGAATGCAATAGTTGTAAAACGCAATGTTTCATACGAGAAGCCAAAGAGCTTGCATACCATTGCTCCCAGCTGGATCGGAATGAAATCAAATGCGTTGCTCGGTTCAATTGTTAATACACCGGTTTCAACAATACTGCGAACTGCATTTGCATAGAATCTGTCGTCGTTAATCGGAAAGTTTCCCGACGGATTGGCTATGAGAAGCGCTGCGGCGGTGAGCAGCAGGAGAAGTATCAGCGCTGCTGCATCATTCTTGAAGATGCTCCTGGAGATCCGGCTTTCATTCTCAAAGTTTTCTTGCTGTTCTGCGGCGAGTTGATGCACTATAGACCTGCAAGTTTGGTGAAAGCAAATCTTAGCAGGCTGAGGCTGCCTTTTCCCAGTCTAGGGCATGTCGCAGCTTCTTTGAAGTTCTTGCGAAAGCTTTAAAACGAAAAATGATGATTCTTTCAGAAAGCTGTAAACAGTCTGTCGAATTGATTCTTGCTCTTAAGTGATGCTGATTGAATAACTGCTTCTTAAGAGAATTTGCGCGCCTGATTAGATACTCTAAATCGCAATGCCGAGAGACAGTTCAGGCGTTATTCTTTAGAGTCAAGATTCGCCGGTGAAAAATTGAAATCCCAGTTGCTTAGCGTTGTGTTACCGATTTATGAGTGCAAGGATTCTCTCTTGCCTTTGTATGAGCGCCTGAGCAAAACTTTGCGTGACACAAGCTTCGAATACGAAATCATCTTTGTCGAAGATGCCGGAAGCGACGGCTCCTGGGATATCCTTAAACAATTGGCGCAACTTGATAGTCGAATTCGCATTTTTCGACACAAGCAAAACTATGGTCAACACGCAGCCGTCGCAAGTGGTCTTTCTTTTGCCAGGGGGCATTTGGCTGTTCTTATGGACGCGGATTTGCAGGATCCACCGGAGGCCATTCCTCGTTTTCTTGAGCACTTTGAATCGGGCAGCGAAATCGTTTTGTCAGTGCGACAGGGGCGTACGGATTCAAGTTTTCGGCGACTGGGCAGCTTGATTTTGCGGAAGTTTTTTCCTCTTTATACGCGCTTTCCAAATGGGCTCTTTTACGGGTCTTACTTGCTTTTGAGCAGGTATGCTATCGATGAGTATTTGAAGGATCCCGAGCGGAATCATTACAGCATTAAAGTACTCGATAAAATTCCTGGAAAATTTTCGATGGTGAATTACGATCAGGGATTTAGAGTTTCAGGAAAAAGTTCTTACGATTTATCTAAATTATTCAACTTCTTTTGTCGGGCTGCGGGGCTTGCCTTCTGGCGCCAACAACTATTCTTTAGTTTGCAAGCTGCTGCCGGACTTTTTAGTCTGGCGCTATTGTGCAAGCAAATAGCTCCGACTGCAATTTTTTTCTCGATTACGCCTGAGTTTTTACTCTCTTTTGGGGGCTTGCTGCTGCTTTTTTACGCAGCTTTCTCTTGCTTTTCCATGCGCCGGGCGCTCAAGTCTAAACGTGCAATAAATGTCGACTTTGCTGAAAAAATAGACCGCGCAGATGAGGCGCTCGTTAAATGACAAAGCTGATTCTATTCGGCGCAGCTCCTCTGACTCGTTTACTGCATTATTACATCGCTGAGTCGGGAATCTATGATGTATGCGGTTTTGTCGTTGATGAAAGATTCAAGAAAGCCGACGAATTCTGTGCCAAGCCGCTAGTGTCTGTAGAAAAGCTTTTAGATGTTTTTCCGCCGAAGCAATATAAAATGCTCGTTGCTGTCGGATATAACAAGCTGAACGAAATTCGAAAGGAAAAATATCTGCAAATGAAAGCCATGGGCTATGAGCTCGTTAATTTCGTGCATCCCAGCAATATTATTGCTTCCAATGTCAAAATCGGCGAAAACACAATAATTCTGGAAGATAATTTGATTCAGCCGTTTGTATCAATAGGCAATAATGTTCTGATGTTTTCAAAAAATCTTTTAGCGCACGACGCAGTGATTGAAGACCACTGCTGCCTTTCATCGCGCGTTGATATAGCAGGAAAAGTTCGAATTGCTGAAAGTTGTTTTTTCGGTGTTGGTGCAGGAGTTGATTTTGATTTGACTGTCGGTGAAAAATGTATTGTCGGAGCAAGATCATGGCTCAGTTCAGATGCTGAGCCTGCTTCGGTTTATCAGGCACCAAAGTCAATCAAACGCAAGCTTCCGAGTTCTCGGGTGAAGCTGAAATGACAGTGAGCAAAGGGCTAAAGTACAGATTTGATTTGTCTGATGGTTTTTGCCGGGAAGATTTTCAAGATTCGCTTTCCGAAAATGGGTTTGCTGTTTTGGAGAGTGTTATAAGCAAGGAGCTCTGTGCTGATACGCTTCTGAGAATAGAGAAAATTGCAGAGCAGCTTAACTCTGAACATAGAAAACTAGGGCTTCCCGCTGATTCGGGATTGGCATTTATTCCGGCTCTTATGTCTTTTGACCCGCACTTTTTTCAATTTCTGGAAATTCCGGAGCTTTTAGAAACTGCGGAGTTCTGGCTTGGAAAAGATGGAATTTTGCGCAATCAATTTGCTCAATTTGTAGAGCCGCAAAAAAGCGAACATGAAGAGCGTTTGATTTTTCACCGTTTTCATCGAAATTTCAGGCATCTGCTTGATGCCCCGAAAGTTTGTCTGGATAGCACTTTGGTCCTCTCGGATATGACGGAGCGAAATGGCTGCATTTATATGCTCCCCGGCTCTCATAAATGCGGACTTCCCCGGGGCATTGAGGAATTGCAGTCACAAGCCGTGGAAATTACAGCCAAAGCCGGCTCGGCAATATTTCTAGACGGTATGACCTGGCATCGAGAGGAGCATAATTTCACTGACGAGAAACTTGTATTGCTGAACCATCAGTTTACCCGGCCTATTATCAAACAGTATTTCGATTTTCCAAGGCTCCTTCCAGAATCAAGCTTGAGCAATCTGCCTGAACGCAGCAAAGAACTTCTTGGATTTAATTCAAGAGTTCCGTCCACTTTGAGCGAATTTTTTATGGGCGCTAGTTCTGAGGCGCTTCGCCGAAAAAATTGCGGCACGGAATCTCACTGGGTGCTTCAGTCATGAAAGTTCCCTTCAACCGTCCAAGCTTGACTGCGAATGAGTTGCCTTATATAGAACAGGCTTTGAAAGAAGCTCATCTTTCCGCATACGGCAATTTTACAAAGCGCTGTCATTCTATTCTGGAAGAAGCGATTGGTGTAAAGTCCGCTTTCCTGACATGCTCGGGCAGCGCGGCTCTGGAGATGGCTGCGCTGCTTGCCGATATTAAAGCCGGTGATGAAGTAATTCTTCCCTCGTTTACTTTTTTGACCACCGCTTCGGCTTTTGCACTTCGTGGTGCCATTCCTGTTTTTGTTGATGTTCATCCGGAAAACATGAATATTAATGAGGAACTGGTGGCAGCGGCGATTGGTCCAAAAACAAAAGCGATTGTGCCTGTTCATTACGCAGGACTTCCATGCAATATGGATGCGCTTCAAGCTATTGCCGAGAAAAACAATTTACTCTTGATCGAAGATGCCGCTCACGCTCTTCATTCGAAATACAAGGGACAGGAAGCCGGCAGCTTTGGTGCAATCTCGATTCTCAGTTTTCATGCTGCAAAGAATGTGAACTCGGGAGAGGGCGGCGCACTGCTCGTAAATGACCCGGACTTGATTGAAAGAGCAAAAATCATTTGGGACAAAGGTACAAATAAAGGTGAGCTGTCCAAAGGGCTTGTCAGTTTCTATAGCTGGCAGGCGCTGTCTTCAGCCTTTGCTCCCAGTGAAATCACAGCCGCATTTTTGCTGGCACAGCTTGAGCAATCAAGAGAAATCACTCAAGAGCGAAGTCTAATCTGGAATCGCTATCACGAGGCTTTTGAAACTCTTGAAGCTCGTGAGCACCTTAAACGCCCTGCTTTAACAGCTGATATTCAGCAGAACGGACATATTTACTATTTGATTTTGAATTCGCAAAACGAGCGAGATCGACTTATTGAATTTTTGCTGGCTCGTGAGATAAGCGCACTTTTCCATTATGTGCCTTTGCATCTCTCCCCGGCGGGGAAGGCTTACGGCCGTAGCCATGGAAATTTGCCGGTAACTGAGGATTACAGCCGTCGTCTTTTGCGCTTACCTGTCTTTAAGGGACTCGACCTCGATTCTCAAGCCTATGTTTGCCGAAGCGTCCAGGAGTTCTTCTCCCGCAATTGAGAATTCAGCAATTTAAGCTCTTCAAAACGAGAAGCACCTCTTTCTGTCTTCTCGGCCGTTTATTTTTCAAATAAGTAAGTGGGGCAGATGACGGGACTTGAACCCGCGAATACCGGAACCACAATCCGGGGCCTTAACCACTTGGCGACACCTGCCATAAGTCCAGTAATACATATTATCATGTCGTTTCTCGCCCTGTTTTGGCTGGTAAAGAGCTTGCAATCTTTCCCGGACAGACGCCGCAAAAAGCAAAAGGAGCGGCTTTCACCTCTCCTTTTATTTCAATTTGCCTGCCGATTGCTTTATCTATTGCTCAGCACGGCAATTTGTTTTTGCATGTTGCTGATCTTTTGCATCAGAGCTTTGTAGAGATCGTCGTATTGCGTCTCGTCGCGAAAATATGCAACATGGTGGAGATCCACTTTCGGGAGCTGTTCCGGTGCCGGTTGCAGTTCCACCTTAGGTGCCGCCACAAATGATGCCGTGCTTGCCGTTGAAACAATCATTCTTTCATCCCCCGCCTAGCAGCCGACTGCTATTTTGCTCCCATGTCTTGCTTTTTAATTCATACCGCCAATTTGATGAATTCTTCGCTTGACTTCAACTGCCTAAACACTAACACGGAAGTCTTTACATCTGCCACTACGGTTTTTCCCAGGGCTCAAAACTCCGTCTCTGCCTCGCCTCTGAGAAATCTTCTGCGGCAGGCAAAAGCAAGATTGCGTTTAGAAAAAATCAGAAAAATAATATTCTCTAAATCTTTTGAGACCGACCCAGAGATACACGAATTAGTGTATTTGTATGCAGACTAAATCTTGATTTGGAAAAGCGGAGGAAGTAGCTGTGCCAGAGCTGTTCCTACTACGATTGCAAAAAGCCAGGAACCAACCCAGATTGAAAGAGCCATTTTCAGTCCGCGTTCTTTGATCATGACTCCGACTGTGGCTATACATGGAACGAAAAGAGTGATTACAACCATAGCCACCACTGCTTGAGCTGCGCTCAAGTTGACGTCCGTGAGCCCGAATGCAGCAAAGTCTCTTCTGACGATGCCCAGAATGAAGGTTGTTGGAATGCGCGGATCTGCAGGCAGGCGAAGCAAACCGACTGTAATCGGGCTCAGGGCTTTGATCAGCCAATCCAGCAAACCGGTCATTTGTCCGATGCTTACAAACAAGCCTGCAATGCAGAACATGGGAATTGATTCGAGCATGAAGTTGTAAGTTTTGCTCCAGGTTTTTCGAAGCACATTGCCTGCTCTAGGCAGGCGCATCGGCGGTAAATCAATCATCAATCCGGTGGATTTGCCGGGCATTATTTTATTGAGTAAGAGTCCGGTGCCGACCAGCATCGATGCAACCACTCCGCCGTAAACAAGCCAGGGCAGCGCGCCGCCGCATTTTGCCAGAGTGCCGGAAACTATGCCAAGCTGAGCGGAACAAGGAATTGCTATGCCCAGTAATGCAGTGGCAATGATTTTTTCTCTTGTTGATGAAAGTAATCGAGTTGTTACCGTGGCCATAGTGACGCAACCAAGACCAAGAATGAGCGGGATTATGGCTCTGCCGGTCAGTCCGATCCGGTTCAAAATACGATCGACAAGAACAGCCAGTCGAGGCAAATAACCTGAGTCTTCCAAAAGCGATAGACCGAAATAAAAGGCCAGAACCAGCGGAAAGAGCAATCCAATCAGGTAAGTGACCGTCAAGGTCAGAATGCCGTACTCGCCTGCCAGTATGTTGGCTATGGCTGCTGGCAAGTTTTTGTGCGACCAGAAATCATATTTGATTTCGTCGGGCCTAAATTCTTGAGAGGCTATCTGAAGTTCGGCGGCTTGCTTTTGATCTGCAAGTGTTCCTGCCGGGAAATCAAAACTTCGCTCTCCTGCTTTTATAGTGGCTGGAAGAGCTAAAGCTACGAGTTGCCGCATGCCTGGTTCGCAATAAACTCGCATGAATTTCTTTTCGGTGAACTCGACTACAGTTCCGGCTACGAAAACTCCAAGCAACTGATAGAAAATCAAATAGCAAACAAAAGCAGAAATAATGCCGCCATAAAGCGGATTGAGAAGCAGCTTCCCGAGCATGAGCGATAATTGTTTTTTGCGCTCTGTTTGCTTAACGACTTCTTGAACGATTTCGTTTACTCTTTGTCTGCGTTCGCGATAAATAATACTGCGCTGATGTCCGGTTTCGACACCCTGCTCTCTGGCTGAATCTTCATCATCTTCGGCAATCAAAACTGCATAATTTTGAGGAATGCCTGCTTTAAGATTGCTTTCAATACAGTTCAAAAGCAGCTTGGAAGCATTTCCGACTTTCGAGTCCGGCACCTGCAAAAGCAGTTCCTTGATGCCTTGTTTTTTTACTGCCACGGTCGGCACAACCGGAACTCCGAGAATTTCGGAAAGGCGAGGCAGGTCGATTCGCATGGACCTTTCTTCTGCTTCGTCCCACTGGTTCACGACCAGAAGCAGTGGTTTGCCCATATCAATTAACTGAAGCGTCAAAAAGAGATCTCTGTCCAGGCTCAATGCCGAAACCACGTTTATGACTTGATCTGCTGCCAGGATCATTTTGCGGGCAATGCGCTCTTCAT
Source organism: Candidatus Obscuribacterales bacterium (assembly GCA_019748395.1). Classification (GTDB taxonomy): domain Bacteria; phylum Cyanobacteriota; class Vampirovibrionia; order Obscuribacterales; family Obscuribacteraceae; genus JAIEPM01. The sequence goes on along the minus strand of JAIEPM010000057.1, from coordinate 936 downwards.
CGTTGAAGCTTGAAACGCCGTAAATGCCAGGGGTGTCTGCAATCGGGTCAGCACCAAGGCTGCCGTGAGAAATATCTATGGTTGTGCCGGGGAAGTTCGAAACTTCCGCATGTGTGCCTGTAAGTGCAGTAAATAAAGCAGACTTGCCGACGTTCGGGTTTCCGGCAAGTACAATTTGCTTGCCTTTCTCTGACTGTTGCTGTCCAGTCGGCTGTGAACTGGTGGCAGTGCTGACCACTTGCGACGTCTTCTCATTAAGCCTATTGAGAAATTTTATCAACTATTTCCTGACTTGCGATGAAAACTAAAGAAGTTCTGCGAAAAGCCAAAATTCTCATGCAGGCTCAATAGACGATTTGTAACCAAGCTTGAGATCTGTTCAAAGTGGCTGCTGTCGGGCGATTCGGGGCGGGATTACTTAATTCTTGGGAACCTCGAATGTTTATATGCTATATAAGCAGAGCTCCAATCGCTCAGTTGAAGGCGAACTGCTCATGTCTGCCAAGATAAGAAAATCGATAGTTTTAGCGATCAGTGCCCTTTTAGTTTGGAACTTTCAGGCTACAAAGGCCAGGGGGCAGGAAGCGGAAATTCCGCAAGAGCCTGCTCAGGAGAATCTTCCTCGTTTCGCTTTGCCTGCGGCAGGCTCTATGCAGATGCCTGATGCTGCTTCCGTCGCGGCTCCAGCTGCTTCAAAAAATTCTCCTGCTGAAGCAAAAACTGCCGTCATCGAAGCAAAAAACGCGATTTCAACAGTAACTAGCGGCACTACGACGCCGCGTTCATCAATTGCGATTCTCAGTCCTGCTGAGTCTTCAATCGCTTCCATTTATCGAGGCAAGCAAACTGTAGCGCAGGAATATCGTCTGGCAAACGGTTTGAAAATTCTGATACTGGAAAATCATGAATATCCGGTCCTTTCTTCTCTGGTCTGGT
>JAIEPM010000625.1 GCA_019748395.1 Candidatus Obscuribacterales bacterium | reverse complement strand
GTAATGGCAGCCGGTCCGGCTTCTTTGCCGCTCAAGATTCTTTGCTGCACAGTGCTCAGTTTTACATAAATTTGGTCGAGATCACAAAGCCTGTTTTCGATATCGAAAATTGTCAGCTCGGAGACCAGTTCATCTAGATCCTGTCCGACATTTGAATTTATTTGCATCGGATGTGACGATGCAAGCGGCAGCGGATCCTGTCCTGTAAGCAGCCAGTAGAGCGTGCCTCCAAGTGAGTAAATATCGCTTGAGCAGGCGGCCTTGCCGCGCAATTGCTCCGGTGCTATGTAAGACTGTTTGCCGACCAGGGTGCCCGTTGCTGTGCCGACAAATTGATTTGCTGCACCGAAGTCTATCAATACTAATTCGCCTTCTGCATTCAAAACAAGATTATCCGGGGTGAGATCCCGGTGGATTACAGGCGGTGTTTGTCCATGGAGGTATTTCAAGATTTCAACAATCTCAAGCCCCCAGTCCACCACTTTCAGCTCGGGCTGTGCTCCCTGTTGTTTGACGAGTTGACGCAAGTCCTGTCCGGGAATGTACTGCATCATCAGATAATCGCGGCCGAGATCTGAAAAATGACCGAGCACTTTGGCGATTTTAGGGTTGTCCAGAGTCATCAGAAAACGAGCTTCTCGAAAGAAATGCTCTGCTGCTTTTTTGCGTGTTTCTTCATCGGCGTTGCTCGGTACAACAGCTTCTTTGATCACGACTATGTTTTTGTTGTTTTGCTGAGCAAGATATATGGCTGAAAGACCTCCGAAAGCCAGTTGCCGCACAATTTCAATACTGTCGCCGAAAAGTTTACGGCCCGGCTCAAGCGGAACGAAGGATGTAGCGCTGAAGCGGCGAGAAAGTTCTTCCTCCCACATTTCTACCTGACTCAGGCGGCCAAGTCCTTTATTTTCGTTGTGCAATTGATTCTGGTAATCAACAAGCTCCGGCGTGCGAACCGATTTGCCGCTCCAGAGCTCGATTGCCAGAAGCATTTGTTCCAGTTGAACTTTGTCCAGGCTTTTGGTTTTGAATTTTACCGGCAAGGTTTTGTTGAAGCTCAACAAAAGGGTTTCGTTCGGCTTGCTCTCTGAAAGTCTCCGGCCGATAACTCCGGCTGAGCGCAATTCCGCCCAGCTCCGATTGCGGCGGAAGCCCAGCAAAGGCAGCATGAATACAGGAAAGGAGATTCCGCTTTTGCTTATATAAACTCGATTGTCTTCAAAAAACGCAGTCAGCATAATGCCGAGTACAGGCACTGATGTAAGTCCAAGCAGAATCGCCAGCGTTACCTGCGGGTTGGCTATGGAAGTTGGATGCATCACAAGGTAAGCGATGACCAGACCGAGCAGGAAAGGCACCAGCAGCGACCAGACCGGAAAAAGCGCCGCCATGAAGTAGAAACCTATTCGGTTTGCTAGAGTTTCATATTTAACGGACAGTTCTAATTCGGCCATCGGCGACCAGTATTTCCCGGAAAAAGTCGGCCTGTGTTGCTTTCCTACCCAGTTTCCGCCGAGAGCAACATTTAAGTATTCTAATACGATTCTCTGTGGTATACGGTCAGGAGTCGGCAAGAGAGGGACTCAATTCAAAATGCCCAGTGACCCTAAGCCGGAAGAAAACAAGCTTTTCGAGAATGAAATCGAAATCAAAACGGGGACCGCCGATGCGCTTTCTGATTTAGAGTTGAGGGCTTCATATGCGGACCAGGAAAAGCAGGACATTCTATTATCGATCGACCCAAATCGCCGAAGTTCTCTTGAGGAAGTTTCCAACGCAGAAAATCCGAGGCAAAAAATAGGGGGCGGCTTTTCTGTGAATACGCCTTTGATCGCTTTGCTGCTGATTATGGCGATTGTTTTATTCTTCTACTTCGCCCCAATGATTTCCCAGTTGTCCATGCCTTTTACGCTCGCCGGCAATTTAGCGACGGCATTTCTTTTCTTTTTACCGGGAATGCTCGCGCTGGCCCGTGGGTCCAGTTATTCCGGGCGGATTATGAGCATCAACCTTGGCCTGGGAATTACAGTGCTTGGCTGGATATATGCTATGTATTCGGCCCTCAAGAACGAAAAGTCTCCAAATCCTCAATTCTGGCCATTGACGTTTTGCATGTACTTTTCGCTCTTCATCGGGCTTGGGATCTGCTTCTATCCTGTAAATGATTCCTCTTTGATCGGCATGAGCTTTCCTCTAAGTTGGTTCTTGGCCATGATACTTGCCAGTCACAGCTATGGACTTAGAACGAATTTCCTGAAAGTCGACAGCGCTAACAAGCGGCCGCAATCAGCTGTTGAAGCCAGTCTTGTTTTTCTTGTTTTTGTACCGATTATTTCTTCGGTGATGTCGATTATGGCTTTTTCGGCCATTCCGATTTCCTTCCTTTTCAATCTAGGGCGCGGTCTGGCGGAAAAGCACCTTATCGATGGATTAGGGCTGTCTCTGGTCAGTGGATTGGGTGCAATGTTTCTCTGGATATTGATGGTTTTATTCAGTTTTGCAACAGGCTATTTTCATTACCGCTTGAGCGGAATTTATGAAAGCTCTGGAAAGGCTGCTCGATGGAACATCATTTACCGCTTGGCTCCCGGCCTGGGATTTTTCGTACTGGCGTTTTGCGTGCCCTGGATGCTGGCAAGCTATCGATTCCTGGCTGTTTTGCAGTGTCTGGCAATTACTTTTTACTGTTTTTTGAGTCGCAAAAGGCAAAAGGCTGCTCTTGAGCGGCAAGTTCTTTTGCAAAGCGAAGCGAAAAAAGAAGGAGAACTGCCTGAGCGCAACTCTCCTTCTTCCTGATTCGTCCCCTGTCGGGGTTATTAAAAGGAGACTTGCTATCGCGAACAATAAGATTGCAACGTCGTCCCCTCACGGGTAATCAGCAATTTAGCATAAGATTCAAGCTCAGTCATTAGATTCGCTGGAAGCATTTTCATGCCTTCGCAAAAGACTTGCTGTATAACGCACGGCACCCAGTCCAAGCGCAGTTTTAGCCCCAAGACCGGCAAATTCGGCATATTTGCCTGCCAGATGCATTAACTGCCGGAGTTCGGTTTTTTGAATCTTAAATGAAACACTGCCTTCTGCGGCGCTAAACTTAATTCCGTCCATGTCTATGCGTTTTGAGTGCAAGCGGAAGAACTGAAGGCTTATGTGCTGTGAGGCTTCTTCCAGAATTTCGGGCTCTGCAAATCTGCCTGCATCTGAAAACTCGTTCCATTTTGCCAGGGCATTTTGCAGAATCAGTCTTGCTTCCGGATAAGGGTGCGGCATTTTTGACCTTGCTTTCTTGAAGAAAAACGGACTTAGAAACTCAAAGCTTGCGTACTTGGGAGGCAATGCACTCAGCGCTTGCTCCAGAAATTCGACATAAGTAAGGGACGCACATTTTTCAATCTTGCTTATCTGCAATTCAAGCTCATAATGTTCGATGCATATAGAACTTGGATTGCTTAGCAGCCATGAAGAAACGGAAGCTGCTGCCGCGTCGTTCAACACATTTATTGTCCACTTGTATTCGCCCGGACTCTGATATACAAGATTCTGCGAGTAAGGGCGCAGGCGCGAATCCTGATGCAAGCTGCTATCCTGCAATGCCTGCATCAGAACTCCGTGCATGAGGGCGCCTCTAGCGGGTGAACGTTTTAGGGGATCGTTCTCTGAGTCAAGAAGAATCTTCATTTCATATTTTTCAATCAACATTCAGGACTGCCTTCGAAAGAGCTATCCAGCCAAGCGGTATCCAGTCGGATCTTGTACCCGCCAGAGCGCTGCGCGAGGTAAATGGATAAGGCTCGCGTGTTTTGAGTTGTGGTTTCTTTCGGCTGTAAATCGCCGAGTGTCTCAAGGGATGATCGGCGCTTTGTCCGTAGATTTCTTGAAATGTTTCTCTATAGCTCAGAAGAACACTGTGAGAAGCTTGACCGGCCCCGTAGCCGACTCGAATTAAATATGAATCGTCCGGAACTTGATTCTCCTCTTTATGATAGAAGTCATAGCTGTCCATAACTGCTTTTTTTTGCTCAAAAAGTATTTGCTGATTTTTCTTTTCCGCCTGCCATACTTTTCGATAGAAAGCGTCTGAGATTTCCAGAAGTTCTTTTAAGCTTGAAATGAATTTGTCTGGCCGGCTGCCGGCCAAACGACGCAAGGAAATTTCTATCTCAAATTCGGAGCCTGCAAGCAAAACTTCTGCGTACTCGTCGCTGTCGCGACCGGAGACTTCGGCTGCTTTCTTGTTGCTCTGCTTTTTTTGCGAGCCGTAAAGTCCAATGCAGGCTATTCCCATGTCTGAACTTTGAAATGTTTTTCCATCTCGAACAATCAGTTTTTCGAAAAAACGAGTGTCGTCTGCTCCGGGCCGGAAAGTTTTTTGAAGTCTTTCTCTCAGCAGTCTCAAGTTGCTTTGATCGTCCCCGTCTTTAAGTCTGGGAAAGATATCATCCTTGTTTTTCAGGCCGTCTATCTGTTTTGAAAGATATGCTGAGCGAAAGGCTCCTTTCAGGCTGCTTCCCGGGAGGTAAGCTGCTGGCGAACCGGCAAAGAGTCTCAATCTTCTTATATTCGGAAACGCCAAGCCCTGCCGGCCGTCCGGGCTTGGAAGCTTCCTTGTTGCTTTCTTGGAAATTATTCGCTCATAGATGCCCGGGTCTTTCTCGGCAAAATCGAGCAAGAGTTTATGAAGGCTACCGGAAGGATCTCCTGCCGCAGCCAAAGTTAGTTGATCTATGAATACCTCGTTATTCAGCGCTTCGATGGCAAGCTTATCGTAATCAAGAAATTCTAATTGACTCTTATTTTGAGAGAAAAAATATTCAAAGCGACCCACATCTTTTCCGCAGCCGATATGAATGTGAGTGCAGGCTTTTGCTTTGAGTTTATAGCGCTCATGAAATTGAATTGTTTCTTTCATCTACGGTACCGCGATTGTGAATGGGATTCCATAGCGAAAGCAAGGATGCTGCTCTCTGCTCAGGTCAATGAGCTGCCCTTCGACTGCTACTGAAAAAATGCTGCCCGTTTCAAAATAGTAAGTGGCGGCTTTCTGCAGACCGCTGGGCTGTCCGTTTTTGTCGTAAATCCAGCCGGAAGATTTTCTCAGTCTGTATTGATTTGATCCGGCCGGACTTGCTTTAATGCGTTCTATGCTTTCCGGACTCGGACAGCAGGCTGATAGAATCATTCGTTTGTTTGTATTTTGCTCCGGCTCCGGCAGCTTCAGGCTGCTTTCACGAAGTTCTATTTTGGCAATTTCGCCTGCGCCGGAGCTTCTATATCCGCCGATTCCTTCGCTTTGCATAAAGTCCAGAACCCGTTCAATTAGCGGCAAATATTCAGGATTGGCACGAATGAGGCCTTTGAAGAAGAGCTCTTGCTCCTTGCTGCCGTTTTGGGATTGGCAGAGTCCGGCTGCATGAGAAAGATGCTTTTTCAAGTCTTGCTCACGGCTTGCTTTCAGCAGGCTGATCGTAGAGACGAGATTCTTTTGAAATTGAGGCGCTGCCTTATCCGAGCAGGACAAAATGCTGTTCAGCGGCAGGTAATGGTTTTCAACACTTCCGATTAGATCGCCTCTGCTTGAGCTTGGAACTAAAGCCGGAATGAAAATCTCGCTTTCGCTTGCCGGAAACAAATCGGAGTGAATCCAGGGTTCTTTTTTTGACAAGAAAGGTGAAATCACTTTTTCCAGCAATGAGTCGCTGCCGAATAAGCGATTCCAGCCGATTGCTATAAAGGAGAAGAGTCTGTCTGCAGGCAAGCTTGTTGCTGCGCTCAAACCATCTCGACTTTGCAGGCGCAATGGGCTCTTCAGTTCTATTGATATCTCTGAAAGTACTTTCATTTCACTTGCTTTGTTTTGGAATTAAAGAGAGTAATTCAGCTGCATCTTGAAGCCACTGCTTTCGACTCGTATCTCGATTTGTGCCTGCTTTGCCTTCTCTGTAGTCCTGAATTGAAATCCATCGTAGTCGGCTCAATTCAAATTCGACTTTCCCGTATCCGCGAGAACCGGCACCGCCCAGGTACTCGTCTTCTACGAAGCGCAAACAGATTTCCAGGTTCTGTAGATCGTCGGAGAGGAATTGTGCTTCCAGCGCATTATATACAAGCTCCAGATCCAGAATCGAACCGGCCGGCATTCTTTCACTTTGTCTTGGGTGCTCGGCCACGCCTCTGGCTCTGTCGATTCTGTTTTCGGTTTTAATTTCAACGTAAAGTGAATCGGTATCAAGCGCTTCTAAAATTGCTGCAGATTCATCATTGAGCTGTGAGTCACGAACAAGTAAACGACCAGAACTACGCTTTTCGAAACTGTCGGCATAGCTTCCAAATAAACGGCTGACCTCATCGGATGAGGCACCGCAAACTGTTTCCAGAGCGTGTCGTAAGCGGCCTTTGATAGACGAGCCGGGAATTATTGGACGCCTGCTGAGAGGGTCTCGGATGATCGGATTATCCACCAGCCCGATGCCGCCTGAGCTGCCTGTTCCAATGTGCAAACCGCTGAGAACTCGGATATGTCCATTGAGAATTAGTCTGCCTTCAAATTCCATAAGTTCTCCTTTAATGGAAAGACTTGTTGCTTTCTTCGTAGCGATGGTATGCCACCACCGCTGCTACGAACTCATAGAGCCTGTCGAGATCCGCCCCTGAGTTGAAGCTGTCTTTGTCTTTAAGTAAAAGGTCCATCTCTTCCTGCAAGGGCAATAGTCCTCGCTCTCTTGCAGCCATATAAGCCAGCCGCGGGCGCATCACCGCCAGCCGACCTTTTGAACTTGGGCTAAGGGCTTTGTCATGTGCTTCTTTATGACTTTGCTTTACTCTGATTGCCAGATCAAGCACCAGTCTGAGCTGATGGTGCTTTACTTGGATTCTGCCGTTGACCAGATCTTCGGCAAACTCATGGGCCAAATCCATTAGCTCAGGCTGAGCCTCTAGACCTTTTTTGAAAGCGCTTAGCAATCTGCCTTTCGCCTTTTGCGTTTTGTCTGTCGGGTAGCTGCGTCCGGACGGCTGTGCTTGTTTTTGATACGGCGGTTTGTTCACTTAGCGAATCTCCTTTTAAGGCGAACTTAATTTCGTTCTATAAAAACTAAGTTTTTTCCATTCTCGGTTTGGACATGGGCGCGTTTGAGCTGAAGATAGGAAGAAAGCGCAATCTTCAGAATCTTTCGGCTTGGAGCATTTGCTCTTTCGGACAAGGCCAGGAGCATTTCAGATTTGAATTCGCGCCAGTGCTGATCGCGCTTTAGATTATGGTGGCTATCTTCCTTTCTTGCCAATTTATACATGAGAGGATAAATTGCAATTGAGTCTGATTCTGCGAAGTTCAACAAATAGTCAAAGAATCCATGTCCAAGTGCGTCGCGCTGATCAAAAAGCTTGATTTTCTCGATAAGTGTTTTTACTTTGTTCTGCCAGTCTGTCCAGCTGCAGCTGTATGCGCTGTCTTGCTCATGCAAACTAATGCTGATGCTTGAATCTCCGAGCTCCGCGGAGCTGGAGGCAAGCAACAATGCCTCTTTGAGCATTAAGGACGCCGGCATACTCTGTCTTCGACGCCTGAGCCCGGAATTGAATTTTTGACCGGGGTATTCTTTGGACAAGGAATCATTGATTTTCAGCAAAAGCTCATGTAGTCCGGCAAAATTACCGAGTGCCAGAAAATTGTCCTCGTTGCATTCTATTAAATGGCATTTCAAACTCTCGTTGTTTTGTGAGCGTTTGCTTACGGCTTTAAAGTGCTCTAAAAATATTTCGCGCCTGGAATACTTCGCTTGCCTGCTCCTAATCAGGTCCTCCTGTTTTTCAGTGCAGATTGCCAGGGCGGCGTTGTGAGATTCGGGCACCGCGAGCATGACCAGCTCGCTATTTGTTGAACTGTTTTCAGCGAGTATCAAATTTGAGCAAAAACTGCAGATGCATTTTAATATATTGCCTGGAGTGCCGATTGCTTCTCCGCAGAAATCACACTCTAGTTCTGAGACTGCCGCTGTTTTGAAAAAATCGTCAAGCCTGGTCTTGAACGGTTCAAGCTCCTGCTTTTCAAGTTCGCTCTCAAGATATTTGAGAATCTCGTTTTCTTTCGCGAGCGCATCTCTAGCACTTGTTTCTTGAAAAGCATAGCTCAGGCATAATTGGCCTGGAATAAGACTGAAGAGCCGTTCGTTTATCGAGTTTATTCGCGACCGCCGAGCCGCGAGCTCTTCGGCATCGATTTTGACTTTGGATACTACTCGACCGCTGCCGAAATGCAAGAAGCTGTTTTTCCCGCCCTCGGTCAGTTCCCTAAGCGCTTCCTCAAGGAGCTGACGGCAGTACCTGACACGCGCGCGAAGCAGGCTGCTGTTGTTTATTCTTCCTGCTCTATAACAAAATCGATGCACCCCAGTGAGTGCAATTAAGACGAGAAAGGATCGCTCCCGGGCGCCATCAGTCATGACTCTGAGCTCCTCGACTGGCCGGAGTCTATCATTTTGGCAGCTCTGCCTTCAAGGTCTTGGCAGGAGAAAGCCTCTTGCATCGACCGAGATTTTGCTGCTGCGGGCGACAGCGGCGCCCTGGGATAACTCTATTTGAGCAGGCTTTCCATGCGCTTCAGGTTCGCGTTTGCTTCAGCTTCTCTGTTGCTTTGTTTCAGCATATAGCCGTAATTTGACAATGGCTGCAATAGGCTTTTGCTGTTCTTGCCTGCTTTTGATTCAATCCCTGAGATAACCTGCTTGTATAGAGCTTCGGCACTGTCATATTTTTTTTCAAGCGTATAAATATTTGCCAGGTATAGTTGATCGCTCAAATGATTTAGACTTTTCGGTTCTTGTTTCCCTGAGCTTTTTACAAGAGTTTCGGCTTCCTTTTCCCGCCTTGAGAGATCCGGAATATCGGAGACCGGGATGCATCTCAATTCGGCTTTGACGGCTTTCAGCGGCGCCGGGGGCGGCATCTCTTTGCCAAGTACGGCTTTGCAATTGTCCCGGCACATTGTCAGGTAAGGTCCATCTGCGGCGATTCTGTTCAGGCTCAAGCCATCAATAACTTTGAGGGCTTCTTTGCTCTGTTTTACGGCTTCATCTTTCTGCGTCATCTTGCTTTTGCAGAGCGCGACTTTCGAGAGAGCCCAGGCATATTTGACTGACTCAATCCCGATACCGGGATCATTTTTGTATATTTCAGAAAGAGCGTTGTATCGATCAATCGCCTTCTTGTAATCACCCATGGTTTCTGATTGACCGGCCAGAAATGCCAGGCAGGAAGACTTTGTTTGCTCTCGTTTGGTTATTTTTGCAACCAGATCCATATCTGCTTGAGTCTGGCACTCGGCGCGATAAGAGCTGCATAACAAGAGGCTGACTAATAGTATGCCGGCTCCGCGAAAGCCCATTTTTTCTCTCCTGAAAACTTCTGAATAGGGCTTGTTCTTTATAGCAGAGGCTTTGGCTCTGCGCCTGAACTGGCAGTAATACCAGCTTCTATTTGTCCGGACTTTTTCCGGCTTTGCTGCCGGCGATTATACTGCGAACAATGTTAATTACGGGTTGACCGGCATCACAAATCATTGCCTCTTCTTCGCTTGGTTCTTCAAGCGTTTCAAGTTGACTTGCAAGCATATTCTCTTTCATGAAGTGTGTTTTTCGCCGGGCAAGTCGGCTGGCAAAAAGCCTTTGATTTCCTTTTAGATATACAAATAAGAGCTTCTCAGCATCGACATTCAGAATCCTGCGGTATTCGGCTTTCAAAGCCGAGCAGGCAAGCGCTACGCTGCGTTCTTCTTTAATCCATTGAGAAATTGCCGTTCTTAGCGACTCTAACCAGGGGTAGCGATCTTCGTCGCTTAGCGAAACACCGGAGGACATTTTTGCAATGTTCTCTTGGCTGTGAAAACTGTCTGCATCCACAAATTCAATCTTCAGCTTGCGGGCGAGAGTTTTCGCGATTGTTGATTTTCCACAGCCCGCCACACCCATCACTACGATTATCATTCGAAGTCGACCTCAGCGGCGAGTGCTGGCTATTTTCGTGCTGCTTTCTTCGCTTTCGGGCTGCGCTTTGTCTTTTTTGAAAAACGAAAGCAGCCAGTTCTGGAAATCATCAATATAAGTGAAAACAACAGGTACGATTACAAGGGTCAGAATCGTTGATGTAACCAGCCCGCCGATCACAGCAATAGCCATAGGGGCACGGGCTTCAGAACCGGCTCCCAGTTTCATGGCAATCGGCAACATGCCTGCAATCATGGCGATTGTGGTCATGATAATCGGGCGCATGCGGATCGAGCCTGCGGCTCTAATTGCCTCGTCTCGAGACATTCCGGCTCTCATGGCTTTCAAGCAATACTCCACCAGCAATATGGCGTTTTTAGTAACAAGTCCCAAAAGCATAACAATGCCGATCAGACCGTACATTCCAAGGGAATTGCCGGTTACGATCAGCCCCAGCAATGCGCCGCAAAGCGAGAGCGGTAGTGATGCCATGATCGTAATCGGCTGCAGAAATCCGCCGAACAAAAGAACCAGGACTGCATAAATCAAAAGAATTGCATATGCGATTGCCGTGCCGAAACCGGTGAAAACATCTCTTTGAATTTCTGCATCACCTGCCGGTTGCTCTTTGATAGAGGCGGGCATTTCTTTATAGACTTTCAATTCATGCACGGCTTTCATGGCTTCGCCGATCGTCGTGTTTGAATCTAGCCCTGCATCGACAGTTATTTGCCGGGCCCGATCATAGCGGGAAATTTCCGCCGGACCGCTGCCGAATTTTATTTCCGCCACTGAATGCAGTGGCACTAATCGTCCGTCGGAACCCTGCACCTGCAAACCGGCCAGTGTTTGAATGTCTTCGCGATAACTTGGGTC
>JAIEPM010000602.1 GCA_019748395.1 Candidatus Obscuribacterales bacterium | reverse complement strand
GGATGGGCAGATGCCGAAGGGTGCTGAAGGAGCCTGGCTGCAAAACTTTGTAGACTGGTGGAAGGATATGGGTCGCTGGAATGAAAACACGACTCGAATTGCATCCCTGGTCGGTACGGATTTGGTGCCGCCTTCTTTCCTTTCCGAGCAACGTAATCGCTGGAGCTCTCGCAACGAGGATCTGCAGCGTTTGATGAGTGAAATTGACAGTATAAAAAACGCCGGTTCGTCGGCAACTATGTCGAAATTTGACGGTATTGCCACTATAGTTGGTGCGCCGATTTCAGATCTCTCAATGATGCGTGTGCTGACCAACGATGAGCGTTACCTCTATGTCAACACTCTCAACCCCGCGGACAAATACCTGCCACCCTATGCGCTAGGGTCTAAAGTCAGCATCAGCGGCAATGAGATATTGAAGGGCTGGGTTGAAGCTAATCAGAGTGATGTTAAAGTTAACAACTCATCGGAAGCCCCTGATTCATCGAAGTCACTTGCAAGCAAGAGTCCCGAAGCATCTAAAATTCGCACCACGAAGACCGCTGCCTATACTGCGCGATTCACTGAAGCATCCAAGAACAAAATGATGTCGGAAGGCTTGATGCGACTTCAAAGTGGAGAAGTCTGCATTGAAAGCAGCGTTGCCATGACGATTCTAGCCGGCACCCGCCGCATAAAAATCGCTCCCAACAGCATTGCCTTGATTGATTTGCAGCCCGATAAACTCAGCGTTCGCAGTCTTTACGATAAACAGGGGGGGGCGATTCAAGTCTCCAGCGGCAAGAATAATCTGCCTTTGCGCTCCGGAGAAGAAGTGGTACTAAGGGGCAAAACAAATCTCCTGGCAGCTGAACGGATAGCTCCCGGCAGTCTGTCTCGTGACCCGATTATTGCCTCGCTCAGAGAAGCAGGGACCTTAGAGAAGCAAGGAATGAGCCGCGCTATGAAATATGTGCTGGCAACTAAAGCCGCCCCCATTACAAAGGGTTACCAAACAATTCCGATTCAAAATGCTGTTTCTCAGGGAAAAATTTCATTCAATCTGAAAGGGGATGGAAAGACTACTGAAAGTTGCCGTCTTTACATGGTTAATGATTGCCAGCAGGCACTTCATGTGGTGATTCCGAAAGGACAATTCTTTGTACCGGCAGGGGATACCACCGTTAGCACTAAGAGCACCCAAGAAGCAAAAATTTCCAGTGCTGAAGATCTGGACGAAGAAGAGTTCATTTCTGCTGAGGGCATGGAATCTGGGGACGCTATCAATGCCAGTATCACCAAGATCGGCAGCGCCGATCGCAATTCCGGCTCCAGCCAGAGCAACGGTGGCGGCGGCAAGTATGACATCATGATGAACACGGAAGACCGCAGTATCGATATTGCTCCCGGGGCGTCTCGCTGGATGGAAATCGGCAGCTTGAGTGCCTCTCCTAAGGAATTTCTGGCGCCGCCGAATAAGGATATTTGTTATGTTCCTGACTTCCACCCTGATCAAAATAAAGGCAAGCTGATTCCTGTTATCTGGGACTTGAGCCGAGACCTTGATTTATCTAAAGCATTCGACAAAATTGTCGATGATGACAGGGCAAAAGTTATCGCTCAATCGGCGATCTGGAATGAGATTGCCGGTAATCCGTCTGCGACAATCATCGGCAACGGACTTCAGGATGCCGGACGAATTCTGGCAGCTGCCGACCTGGTAAATCGATTGAGCAGGCAAATTGTCTATCGAGGACAGAGTGGCGACACCGAAAATACTCGTGACAACATATCCAGCTCTGATCTGGAAATTCCAAAGATTGCAATGCTAAGACGTTTGAGGTCTTCAAGATTTCCCAAGGAAGTTCAGTGAGCTTCTAAATTAGAAGCCGCACAACGTACTGAATGAAATTGAGGACAATTACTTAGTTCTGTGAGTAAAATTCGTAGAGGGGTGTCTGCTATGATGGGACACTCATTGTCACGGCGATGCGATAGGGGTGTTCAATTGTCAAACCTGAAACAATCCGTACTGCTCACAGCAGTTGCTTTACTTGTTTGCGGCTCATTTGCCGGTCAGCAAGCTTACGCAAAACGTGCCTTTCCTGCTCTCAAGGGGCTGGCAAAAGCCCGAGTGAAAGTCACCGTCAGCGAAGACGTCAAGTATCAGATGCATGCCATTGGTGCTGGTAATTTCATTGTCGGCGGTGAGTTGCATAAGCTTGTGGAAAGCAAGCTGAAGGATGTCGGGATCAGCACCGGCGGCGACGCCGACGGTCCGTCCTTTAATCTGCAAGTTGACATTGATATGAGCAATGATGAGTTTGAAATCGTTGGCACTTATTCCGATTTTGTCAGTCTGGTGAGAGACCCGTCTCAGAAATTTGAAACAACGCTCTGGTCGAAAACTGTTCATCCGTCCACCGATGATACCAAAGGCTTGAAAGACGGAGTGACAGCTCTCATGGATGCGTTTGATGTGGACAGAATGGCTGCCAACGCAGAAAAGAAATAAGTTCTGAATTTCCAGATTACTGACTGAAGTAGCTCCGGCAGACGGGTAGCAACTCGTCCGCTAGTGTTTTCGTGAAAATAAGGCTGTTTGGCTTGTTAAGATGAAGCAAGTCCGGGAAATCGCGATCTGGAAAGCTGGTCGGAACGCTCAGTTGTTTCAGCGATTTTTTCCGGCAAAAGGCTTCAAAGGCGTTTTTGAAATCTGAGCATCTATAGTAAGAGAGATTCTGAATATCAAGGCTGGACTGTGGCGGAACGTAGGTAAGAAGCTCAGCTTCATTGGCTTTGAGCAGGTCCGTCAAGCTGATGAATACCGAGTCGGCGAAGTCCGGACAGCTCTGAGGATGTTTCTTTAGTAATTCAAATTGCGATTTGACTGTTTCTCTGGTTAGAAAGAGGGCTCTGGCTGAATTGGAAACACCGCCTGCTTCTCTGATTCCAACGGAGTCGTGCTCTTGTCTGTACCTTGCGAAAATTTGCTCCGGAAGGGCTTGAATCAAGCGTCTGAAACGGTGGAAGTATCGGGCTGATAGTAGGTACCGTCCTGAGCTAATCAAGGTCTTAAGACCCGGATCCATGGAAGAGATTTTCCACATTTCGAAGATCTCTTTAGAGTTCAGAACCGGCATTATAATTTGCGGAGCTTCTTCCAAAACCCATGATCCGTGCCATTCGTTCATGAGCGGAAATCCGTGTGCTGCTTCTACGACAAAAATGACATTCTTGAATGAGCCCCGGTAAGCGAGCGCTCGTTTGATTCCGAAATAATGCTCGGTTAGAGTTGAATAACCTTGCCCCATATTTAGTACCAGAATTTTCTGATTCAAGTCTCTGGACAGTCGTTCGCTCAGATATTCGGAATCAATGGCTGTTGCGGTTCTGGATGAGCCCACGAAAATCAGAAGTGCTGTTTGGCTTTGCAGCTCCTTTTTAGCTGCTAGATAAAAGTGATTCTCATACCAGTCCTTCCCCACAACGGTTCTGCTGACAAGCTCGAGAAGAAGAGCCGGAACTAAAAGAAAAATGAGAATTTTGCCGAGAAACTTATACATATTCATCAGAATTGAAAGTAAATAAAAGGACGGGCATCGAATTTGCCCAGAAAAAGTATTACTGAAAGGGCCAGGTAATAAAGACCGTAGCGAAGCTTTGCATTGAACTTTTCGGGGAATTGGCGCAACGACCATTTATCTTGAATGTATTCGGCGGCGGAGAAAAGCAAAGTTAGTGATAATGCCCAGAATAGTTCCGTGCTGTTTATGCTGTACCAGTTCGCATCAAGTTCGTTTAGCTTAGCTCTGAAAAGTAGAAGATCTGCGCAAAAGCTGAGGCAGCTCATAGCAACGGCGTTGGCTATCTCCAGAGACTGTGCTCTGAAATAAATATGGGTGAGACTGACGAAGGAAAAGGTTGCTAAAAATCCGCAAAATGAGCCGCCGATACCATCGCTGAATTTTAGTTTTGGAAAGTGTTTTCGCATAAAAAAGATTATGGACATCGCGGTTCCGTGCAATCCTCCCCAAACCACGAACGTCCAGTTTGCGCCGTGCCAGAGACCGCTAATCATGAATACAACGACAGTAGCCAGGTAAAGTTGCTGGCACCAGAATGAAATGGGGAGGAAAAGGTAATCTCTAAACCAGGAAGTCAGTGAAATGTGCCATCTTTGCCAGAAATTCGGGAGGCTGCAAGCAAGATATGGCCTTCTGAAATTCTCCATCAATTTAAAGCCAAGTACTTCGGCGCTGCCGATTGCAATGTCGGAGTAGCCGCTGAAATCACAATAAAGTTGAATCGCGAAGAAGAATGAAATCAAGACAAGGACGGCACCTGTATGTTCGGAATAATGTGCGTAAGCGGAATCCACCAGCGGCGCTAAACGATCGGCAATTACGACCTTTTTTATGAATCCCCAGAGCATAAGTTGCAGCCCGCGCACGACTCTGTTTTCATCGAATGCTTTAATTTCCCTGAACTGGTGCAGTAAATTTTGCGGTCTTTCAATTGGACCGGCTACCAGCTGGGGAAAAAAGAGCACATACAAGGTGTAGACCAGCAAATTTCGCTCGGCCCTCTGTCTGCCTGCTCGAACCTCGATTGTGTAACTCATCGATTGAAAGGTGTGAAAGGACAGTCCAATCGGTAGCGCCAAATTCAAGAAAGGCAAGAGTTCAAAATATCGGCAGTTGAATATCGCTGCCAGAGCCTGAATATTCGTAAGTGCAAAATTGTAGTATTTGAAAACAGCCAGAAGCCCGACATTCATTAGTATGCTGATGGTCAGATACAAAGACTTCTTTTTTTCTGGCGCATTTTCAATTGCGATTCCGGCAATGAAGTCTATCGCGACTACCAAAAGTAGAATCAGCAAATATGCTGGGATGTAAACGCTGTAAAAAACACAGCTCGCCAGCAAAAGAAATGGCAG
This sequence comes from Candidatus Obscuribacterales bacterium, assembly GCA_019748395.1. Lineage (GTDB taxonomy): Bacteria > Cyanobacteriota > Vampirovibrionia > Obscuribacterales > Obscuribacteraceae > JAIEPM01. Next base: position 5,898 of record JAIEPM010000602.1, on the reverse strand, counting down.
CTTTTGCTTTGAGGGCAACGAAAAGAAAATCACGCAAACGAGCGGAAAGAAAACTGCAAAATTTAGCGAATTGAATAACAAAAAATGCCCTTAGCTAATTAGCTTATGGATGAGTTCGCAAACGGGAAAATCCAAAGTGTTTCAAGCCCTCAGAAGCCCGGTAAGTCCTTCAGCGCCGCCTAATTCTATCATTGGCAGTTAGGGCAATCTCGCCGCCCTCTAGAGACTCATTTGTTAGAGGCTAACTAGCGGCGAAGACCGGAATCGGTGCTTAAAGCTCTGAAGTCTTGCTCTGCAGACCTTTCGTGTCCGAGAAATTTTAGGAAGCGAGTTTATATATCTCGACCATGTGGCATGTATCATATTGATGGGGGATCATCATAGATGGAAAGAATCGCGGGGGAGGCTGTTGCCTCGGTCCTTACAGCTAACGAGGCTGTTCCAACCGTAAGTTATCTGTACAGCGAGCACTACAAGCGCTGGATAGATTGCAGCTTAGCCGCCGTGGCGCTACTTCTGTGCTTGCCACTTTTAGTCGTCACCGCTTTGCTGGTTGTTTCCACGAGCCGTGGTCCGGCGCTCTTCGTTCAAGAGCGGGTCGGCAGATATGGGCGCAAATTCAAAATTTTCAAATTCAGAACCATGACCGAGCGGGGCGGAGGTTCGTGTCGCACGGAAGACAGCGATCCGAGAATCACAGCTTTCGGCAGGTTTTTGAGAAACACCAAGATTGATGAGTTGCCGCAGATCATCAATATTTTGAACGGCGATATGAGCATCATCGGACCGCGTCCGTTGTCTGCCGCCGAGACTGAAGAAATCGTTGAAAAAACAGGAATACCGGCTGATTCTCCGGGTTTCTTGCATATGGTTCGTCCCGGTCTTATCGGGCTTGAACAGATTAACCGTTCGGTCAAGCTGAGCTTTGCTGAAAGATTCGCTTATAACCACCAATACGAGCTCGGTCTGAACGCCGGTCTTGATCTCTATATCTTCCTTGTGGCTTTCTTCCAATGCCGTTTCGTTTGCGGGCTGGCAATTGTTTCTGCTGTGACCGAAGCCATGGCAGTATCATTCGTTCAATAGTTTGAAGCGATCAACGATGCTTGAATCGGATACTCGATATGCCGAGTTTCTGATTGCTTTCAATACTGACCGTCAGGCTAGTATTGCTGCTTTTCTCGATCACCAAATTTGAAGTTCTGAAAGTGATTTTGCGCAGCCGTTTGTACGCTGCCTGTTTGATTTACTATTTGCCTTTTTGAGCCCTGTGGGTAAGGCAGAATCGGGCTACCCTGGAGGTCCATGATCGATTGAAAAACGGCCTGGTCATAAGTCGGGTAACCGGACGACTGTGTCATTTTGATATTTATGATCTGCCGATTCGGCAGTACGTCTATGCTGTACCAGGTGGAGATGCCTAGCGGATAGCGGCTGACCATCATATTCTTTTGAGGATCAAGTACGAAATTCGCTTCGTTGTGCACGTTGATTTTATTGATGGTTCCGGCTTGGATTGCCTGAGTCAGGGTGTTTCGCCAGCGATCCCAGTCTATTTGCAGTTCCTGCCCGTCCGGATCATTGACTGCGCTCAGATTCATCGGACCGTTCGAATCGGCAGCACCCTGAAGCGCTGTTCCGCTTGCGTCTAGATTTCCCTGCAGTGGTCTTCCATAAGAATCTAAATTTCCTTGAAGGGGACTATTTGATTGGGCCCTGCCCTCTAAAAATGAATTAGTCGCCTTTCCTTTAAGTCCGGGTCCCCCATCAACCGCGTCAAGACGTGCTTCCAGATCTTCTTGCAAGCTCAAAGCCTTGCCGCTCTCCTCAATTTTCCCTTGTAGAGGCTCTGCGACGCTCGCGCAAATGTTGTTCAGGCAAAGGACGAGCAGCGCTAAAGTCCTTTCTGGTTTGAAGCTTCGACTCTGGCTCTTCATTGGGCTTGCAATCTTGGGGATTCAATCTATATACCCGCTTGGCCGATGCTCTCGTTGATTTGCTTAAAGAGTTACAGGCGGTCTGAATTTTCCAAATGCTTTCTTGAGTGTATTTGAAATCTCGCCGACGCTGGCATAGGCTTCAACCGCCTCGCTGATATAAGGAAGCAGGTTCTCTTTGCCTCTTTCAACAGCTTCCAGTTCTTTCAATGCTTTTTCGACGCGCGCATTATCTCGGCCGGCTTTAATTTTAGCCAGTCTTTCTTTCTGCTCTGCTTCAATTTTGGGATTGACTCTTTGTATTGGAATATCTTCTTTGCCTGAATCAATAAAATCATTCACGCCAACTACAATGTGATTCCGCGACTCCACGTCCTGATGATAGATATAGGCAGATTCCTGAATCTCCTTTTGGATATAACCGCTTTCAATAGCTGCCGTAGCGCCGCCCATTTTTTCAATTCGATCTAAATACTCTCCCACTTCTTGTTCAATTTTGTCGGTGAGCGATTCAATGTAATATGAGCCGCCAAGCGGATCTACAACATTTGAAACGCCTGTTTCAAATGCAATAATTTGCTGCGTTCGCAAAGCAAGCAGCGCTGATGCCGGAGTCGGCAATGCCAGCGCTTCATCTTTTGAATTTGTGTGCAAGGACTGGCAGCCGCCAAGTGCCGCAGCCAGAGCCTCAACTGCGGTGCGAACTACATTGTTTTCCGGTTGTTGTTGAGTCAGGCTTGAGCCGGCGGTTTGCACGTGAAAACGCAGCATCCATGATTTTGGATTTTGAGCAGCAAATTTCTCTTTCATCAATTTTGCCCAGATGCGGCGGGCGGCGCGAAACTTGGCGATTTCTTCGAAGAAATTCATTTGAGCAACGAAAAAGAATGAGAGCTGCGGCGCAAATGTATCGATGTCCAATCCTGATGCTTTTGCCGCTTTCACATACTCGCAAGCATTTGCAAAAGTGAAAGCCAGCTCCTGTACGGCCGTCGCACCGGCTTCTCGAATGTGATAACCGCTTATGGAAATTGTGTTCCAGAGAGGCAGTTCTTTTGCACAGTACTCAAAAATGTTGGTGATTAATCGCATCGAACCGGCGGGAGGATAAATGTAGGTGTTGCGAGCTTCGTATTCTTTAAGGATGTCGTTTTGAATAGTGCCGCGCAGTTTTTTAGGATCAACTCCTTGTTTAATTCCCACGGATCTATACATGGAAAGTAAAATGCTGGAGGTGGCATTAATAGTCATTGAAGTCGAAACTTTAGCCAGATCGATTTTATCGAACAGCCTTTCCATGTCTGCCAGGGTGTCGATGGCTACGCCGGTGCGACCGACCTCGCCCAGAGCCATCGGATCGTCGCTGTCCAGTCCCATCTGCGTCGGCAGGTCAAATGCCGTCGAGAGTCCTGTTTGTCCGTGCTCGAGCAAATAGCGAAAACGCTCATTGGTTTCCTCGGCGCTGCCGAAACCGGCATATTGCCTCATTGTCCATTGCTTGCTGCGATACATATCGCCATGGATGCCCCTGGTGAAAGGATATTTTCCCGGTACGCCCAGTTTCTCTTCCGCTTTCCACTTGTCCAGGTCGGCTGCTCTGAAGACGTGTTTATCGCTTGCCATCGCCAGCAACGCTCCTCTCTCATTGAGTTAAAACGGCTTCCTTTCTCGTCCCCCTCCCGTATCTTTGAGTGTCGAGGGCGTATAATTGTTGGCTGCCGTCTTGTCTATTCTATATGGAGGTCCGGGAGCGGTGAAATACTGCAACACCATCCTTGAAACTATCGGGTCTACTCCGCTGGTCAAGTTGAACAAAGTTACTGCCGGTCTGAAACCGCTCATTCTGGCAAAAGTGGAAGCCTTCAACCCGGGTGGTTCCATCAAAGACCGACCGGCGATCCGTATGGTTCTTGAAGCGGAAAAGCAGGGCTTGCTGAAGCCGGGCGGAACCATAATCGAACCGACTTCAGGCAACACAGGGACAGGGCTTGCCCAGATTGCGGCAGTCAAGGGGTATCGCTGCATCCTGGTTTGCCCGGATAAAGTCGCCCCCGAAAAGATAAATCTTCTTAAAGCTTACGGAGCTGAGGTGGTGATCGTGCCGTCTTCGGTTAACGCCGGACATCATGAAAGCTATTATTCAGTGGCTAACAAATTGACCAGTGACATTCCCGGTGCTTTCCAACCCAATCAATTTGCCAACCCGGACAACCCCAGAGCACATTCATTCTCAACCGGTCCTGAAATCTGGGAAGCTACAGAAGGCAAAATCACCTGCCTGGTAGCCGGCATGGGAACCGGCGGCACTATTTGCGGCATCGGCCGTTATTTGAAAGAAAAGAATCCAAAACTCAAAATCGTCGGTGTTGATCCGGAAGGCTCGATTTATTCAGGCGATATGCCTGCTGCATACAAAGTCGAGGGTATCGGCGAAGACTTCATTCCGCGCAATGTCGATTTGAAATTGATCGATGAAATCATTCGTATTTCGGACAAAGAGTCCTTTGAAATGGGCAGAAGACTGGCTCGGGAAGAGGGGATTCTGGTCGGCGGCTCATCCGGCACGGCGGTTTCGGCCGCACTGAAAGTGGCTGCGGGCATGGATGAAAATGACGTGATTGTTGTAATTCTGCCCGACGGCGGTCGTGGTTATCTCAGTAAAATGTTCTCGGACGATTGGATGAGAGCCAACGGCTTCTTGCCTTCACCGGAGCACAGCTACCTGGTTTCAGATTTGACGGCTCGCAAAGGCAAGCGCAGTTCGATACCGTCCATGGTGACGGTCGCAGATACCGAGCCTGTGCAAAGAGCTATTGACCTGATGCAGGAGTATCAAATAGACCAGCTGCCCGTAGTTACAGAAAACGGGCAGAACGTCGGTTCAATCAACGACATAATCACGATGCAGGTCGTTTACGAGCGCCGTGACCCTTCCGGAGTGCCGATTAATGCCGTAATGGGCAAGCCTTTTCCGCAATTCGACAAGAACGCAGAAATAGAACAGGTCTACAAAGCCTTCAGGCTCGGTACTGCCATGGTCGTCGTTACTGAAGAAAATCGCGCTGTTGGAGTACTCACAAAGTTTGACATGATGTCTCACTTGCGCGATACGATAAGTTCGCGTGAATCCAATTCATCAGAATCAGGAACAGCAATAGGAGCGGGAAGGTGAAGTTTTCAACTAAGGCAATTCATGTCGGGCAAGAGCCGGACCCGACAAGCGGCGCTGTTACGGTGCCAATCTACCAGACGTCAACTTATGCTCAAGATGAACTCGGAAAGCACAAGGGCTATGAGTATGCTCGTACTCAAAACCCGACTCGCTCGGCTTTAGAAGCTTGTCTTGCCTCTCTGGAAAATGCCGAATACGGATTGGCATTCGCTTCCGGTCTGGCAGCCACAAACACGGCAATGAATCTGCTTTCCAAGGGCGATCATGTTGTTGTCGGCGACGATGTTTATGGCGGCACTTATCGCATTTTCGATAAGGTCTATACACGCTATGGTGTCAGTTTCACTTTCATTGACGCTCGCGACCCCGCTAATTTCGAGAAAGCTATAAAGCCCGAAACCAAGATGCTCTGGATTGAAACTCCTACCAATCCGATGCTTCGTCTGGCAGACATCAAAACCCTTTCTGAAATTGCTCGCAAGAAAAAAATCCTCTCGGTCGTCGACAATACTTTCGCTAGTTCTTATTTGCAAAGACCGCTTGATTTAGGCGCCGACGTGGTTCTCCACAGCACCACCAAATATCTGGGTGGTCACAGTGATGTTGTCGGCGGTGCTATTTTAACCAGCAACAGCGAAGTCTACGAAACCTTGAAGTTTCATCAGAATGCAGTTGGTGCCGTGCCCGGACCCTTCGATAGCTGGCTTGTGATGCGCGGTTTGAAAACATTGTCATTGCGCATGAAAGAGCACTGCCGAAATGCCGAAGCTATTGCTAAGCATCTGGAAA
>JAIEPM010000405.1 GCA_019748395.1 Candidatus Obscuribacterales bacterium | reverse complement strand
TTCCACAAAAGAATATCCGGGAAATGGTACTTCTCCGGTCAGAGTTTCATAAAGCACGCAAGCCAGCGAATAAATGTCCGAACGGAAATCCAGAGGCTTATTCGTGGCTTGTTCCGGACTCATATAAAACGGACTTCCAAAAATTTCTCCCGCAAAAGTCAGCTTCAAATCGCTTTCTTCTTCCAAAAACTTGGCGACGCCGAGATCAAGTATGGTGGCGTGCCTACCGTCTTCCGAAATCATGATATTGGCCGGCTTTATGTCTCTGTGAATTATGGACTGAGAGTGTGCATGGGCCAGACCGTTGCAAATATCGATAAAAAGGGGGAGAGCATCAATCACAGGAATAGATTGATAAGTCTTCAGTACAAGATTTAGAGGACTGCCTTCCAGAAACTCCATAATAATGAAAGGCGTGTTATCGGCAAGACCGAAATCGTATATTTTGATCAGGTTCGGATGATTCAAAAGACTCATTGTATGAGCTTCAAGTTCAAAACGTTTGCGATCGGCAACGCCCTGCGTTCTGCCTGAAAGAATTTTGATTGCGGCGGTGCGTTTGAGGGTCTGATGCCGCGCTTTATAGACTATGCCCATGGCACCCTTGCCCAGCACAGACTCAATATTGTAGGTGCTCACAAAATTCTTGCCCACCATCGTGTCGTCGAAAACCATGGGCTCCGGTCTCTTATTCAGCAAAGTCCGCCGCAGCAAAGCGTCGATACGTGCACCAAATTCCGGGATATCAACCGGCTTGGTCAAATAGTCGTCGGCACCGGCAGTTAAACCCAGGACTTTCTCGTTTTGAGCCGAGCGTCCAGTCAGCATCAGAACACCGCCGATGCCGCCGCGGTCACGATAAGCTTTGCAAATTTCTACTCCTGTTCCATCCGGCAAATCCCAGTCAAGTATCAGAAGGTCGAAATCGGAGCCGCCCAGAATTTCATAAGCCTCGGCAGCAGAGTGAGCGGTCGTGGTTTCATGCTTCTTTGCTTCCAGAAATAGCTGCATGGCCATAGCCAGGTCGTGATTATCATCCACGATCAAGATTCTCGCCATGAGCTTTTACCTGCAACCGGTTTGTTGACGGCAGCTATTTTAACAGAAGCAAGGGGCGGATTTGCCAAGTCCGGGGAGATTTATGAGAGCTGAAACGGGATTTCAGCCGCAGGACAAATAAAAGACAAAAACCGGACAACTCTTGGACGAAGTCTGAATAAACTGAGTTTGTGATTGACGAGAAGAGGAGATTCCCGCATGTTTAACGCAGCCAGCATCAAGAACAACAATGTTTCAACCGCAGCTATCTCCGTTGAAAATCAAGCTCATCTGAGCAGGCAAACACTAATTGAAAAACTCGATTCCTCCCTGCTTTTATCAAGCATCGCAGGCATCGGCATCAGCGTTATTTCATTCAGCGCCAATGTATTTGCAGGCATTTACTTAGGCAAAGCACTGCCCGCTCTTTCCAACTGCCCGATTATGGACCTGGCTGCAGGCATAACGGTTTTCAATCTGCTGATCATGGCTAAAACATTGCAAGCCGGGCTAAAAGGCAATATACAGCAAGCCCTTCTTTTCGGATGCAGCGGTGCATTTTTACTTGGACTGCTCTACTCGGCAGCCGGACTTTAGAACACAAGCCACCGTCTCTGGTATCGCAGGCTTTTCGATTTCATTTTTTCTGAAAACGATAGCCGACTCCATGCACTGTTCTTATCAAAGACGGCTTATCTTTACTGTCGACCTTATCGCGAAGCTTGCTTACATACTTGCGGATCATGTCGGGTGAGGTTTCGGAATCTGTCGGCCAGACTCTTTCAAGCAGGGCTTCAGGACTGAAAACCGTGTCGGGGTGGCGCATAAAAAATTCAAGCAAAGCGAACTCTTTGGGCAAAAGCTCTATCTCAAGCTCCCCTCTGCGGCAGCTATGCCTTGCCGGATCAAGCACAAGATCGTCGGCTTCAAGAACATCGGAAAAGCTGCTGCTTCGTCGCAAAGCCGAACGAACTCTGGCAAACAATTCTCGATGATGTATGGGTTTAGTCAAAAAGTCATCGGCACCGGAATCGAGGCCTTCTTCCTTTTCTTCAACACTACGTTTGCCGGTCAAAATAATTACGGCAGCCTTTCCTCCTGAAGAGCGGTATTTACGGCAGATTTCCGGCCCTGTGGCGCCCGGCATATCCCAGTCCAGAACAATCACATCGTAATCGCTGACTGAAAGAAGGTCTAATGCAGCAACGCCGTCGGCAGCACTGTCCACAAGAAAGTTTTGCGATTCAAGCGCAATGACCATGGCATTGCGCAAATCCTTTTCATCGTCCGCTACGAGTATCTTGGCCATGACAGCACCTATGGAGTTTAACTCGGCAGGAATTCCAGAAGCATTTTAACATTTCAAATTGCCGCTCCGGAAAGATCGAAAATCAAGAAGCCGAATCGGCCGAGCTTGCTGCATATGTGCTATATAAGCAAGTGCGATTCAGGGTCGACGAAAAATGATCTGGCCAAGTATTAAAAGCCTGAAGCCCTTGCTGCACAGAGCCTGCTTGACAGCATGCCTTTTTTGCACGACATTACTGCCGGGCTTTGCAGTTTCATCCGATTTTGAAATTTTCAAATACCTGTCCTTGCAAAATTCAGCTAAAGCTTACCTGGAAAAATGGGGACGACCGGATTCTTTCATGCTTTCCTTCGTCGGCGGTGGAAAATCCTGCCGCCGCATAGAACTCTGGGTCTATGCCAAACAAGGCGTTGAAGTCATGTTTGAAAACGGCGAACGAGTCAAAGACTTTCTTTTTAATCCTAAAGCAGGCAAAGCATTTTCAGCATCAAGCAATCTAGATCCGGGTGACTTTTCCAGAGAAACAAGTCTTGAAGAAATAAAAAAGCGATTTGGGCAAGCCAAAAGGCAGCATCAATCGGAATTCGCTGAAAGAAAAGCTGAGTTTTTCGAATACGAAAATGGCAGCAGCAAAACTTTCATTTTCGTAGACGGCGCACTCAGTTTTGTTTCAGCCGGACTGGCCGAAGAGCAGCACAACCCATGGGTTGAAGGCAGTCAAAATTCAGCCGTGGCGGTCAGTGATCCATCCGCGCTGATTGGAAACTGGCAATCGAATCTAGGAACTCTAAGCTTCAAAAGAGCAGCCCTAAATCCCAAATATCTCGAAGGCAGTTTCAGGCCGGCCATTGCGCTCTGGGGTCTGCCGCCTAATGAGCCGGTAGGTATAATCAGCCAGGGCAGCTACGAAAAGGACGGCGATTTGGTCAAAATCACAATAAACAATTTGAACGCGCATGCCGAACTAAAGCTTTCTCCCGACAAAAAAAACTTGATCGGAGGGCTCTTTATTAAAGGCTCGTCCTTTAATCGCTGGATACTAAAACGCTAAGACAAGGAAGCAGATCGTGGAAATCAAAATGAAGATTATCCATCAAGGATTGATCCTCGTTTGCGTTCCGCTGGCATTCGAGTTGGGCATAGTATTCACTTTGCTTGATCAAACCAGGCAACTGGAAACAGAGGTCAATAAAGAGAAACAGGCAAAGCTATTTCTCAATACGATTACGGAAATTGTGGCTCAATACTTTAAAGTCGGGCATGCAATTTCGGATAATTTATACGATGCAAGCAAAGAAAATTTCGAGGCATACTCGGAAGACTTAAAATCTCTGCCGAAATATCGGAAAACTGCGCAAGATTTACTGCCAAGCATTCCCATGTTTAGAGCAAGCGCCGAGAAGCTGCTTCTTCCGCTTGAGAAAGTAGAAACAAAGCATCTTCAGTTTGCAGGAGAGCTCATGTTAAACAGGCTTCTCTTGAAGGAGGCTGGGCTTTCCCCGCAATTCGTCAGCAGCATGGATGCACGACTTTATGAAGATCTGGATACGGAGCTTGTTACAAGCAGCAAATTTGCGGCCAAGTACAACTCACATGTGCAGAAGCTGATCAAAACGCTGGAAGGCGCGCAAGCCGAATCACCCAGGATTCAAGAAAAAATCCGCGAGCAACAAAAAATTGTGCTTTTCGTAGCCATGGGATTGAGCGTGGTTCTGGCACTGCTTCTGACTTTCTTTTTTGTCACCGGCATTGTCAGAAGGCTTTTAACCATTACCGATAACACAAGCCGGCTTAAAGAGGAGAAAGAGCTCAACCCTCGCATCGGCGGCTCTGATGAAATAGCTCTCCTGGACGGATTTTTCCACGAAATGTCGACGGCGCTGAGACAGTCTCGTGAAAAAGAACGCCAAATGCTTGAAAAAATCATGATCGCCGAAGCCAGAGTGCGTAGCATAATTGAAAACATGCCTGTGGGAGTTTTCATACTAGATTTTTTCGGAAAAATAGAATCTGTAAATCCTCGTGTAACCGAGTTTTTCGCCTGCTCAGCCGAAGACATCGTAAACGATCGATTCGAGCCCTTATTCGAGCCGGGTCAAAGCGGCTCAATCATCGAGAATCTTCACAAGAATCAAGGAATCGGCATCGAACATTTAGCAATTAGAAAGAACGGAGAAAAATTTCACGCCGAATTAATTCTGAATGAGATCAATACATCCGAAGGACCACGGCGTTTAATAAGCATCCAGGATGTGACAGCCAAGCATGAGCTGGAGCGGCTCAAGCAAGAATTTTATGCGATGATTGCCCATGATCTCCGCACACCGCTTACCTCTACGCAGCTTTCACTGGGTGTGGTTATTGACGGTATGCTCGGAGAACTTTCACCCAAAGTAAAAGAAACTCTCCAACGAGCCGAGGCCGGCATAAGCCGCCTGACTTCACTCATAAACGACTTTCTTGATTTCGAAAAATTGCAATCAGGCAAATTCGATCTTAATTCCAAGCCCATGTTTCTTTCAAGCCTGATTGAAAGATCAGTATCGGAAGTGCAGGGACTTGCGGACAAGCACGGTCTAAAAATCGAAACACCGGATCTGGACTTGATGACATATGCAGATGAGGAGCGCCTGATTCAGGTGCTTATCAACTTTCTTTCCAACGCCATAAAATTCTCGCCGGAAAATTCAAGCATCATCATCGACGCTCAAAAAATCGAAAAGGACTTGCTGATTACAGTAACGGATCAGGGTCCGGGCATTCCCGCCGAATTGCAAGAACGCCTGTTTAAGAGCTTTTCAATGCTCAAGAACCAGAGCAACAAAGTAAAAATCAAAGGAACAGGGCTTGGTTTGGCGATCTGCAAAATGATCGTCGAACAACACGGCGGTTCTATAGGCGTCAAAAGCTCGGAAGGCAAAGGCTCGAGCTTCTGGTTTCAAATTCCGATCAAGACATCTTGACCCGAGAAACGGGAATAAACCTTCAGCCCCGGGCATAAAGACTGAGAGGCGGACCGGGGCGAATGAAAGCGATTGGCCAGCAAAAAGAAGAGAGAATCGTGCTGCGCTGGCACGCGAACTCGGCGCTGGCGCCGCTCTGTCAGATAATATCTCTAACATCGATACTTTCAGTTCTAACAGTTTTTGCAGTGGGTGTGCTGAAAAGTCTCTCCGGTGGACCAGACTGGCCCCTTCTGATTGGGCTTTTCAGCCTGTCCCTGCTCAGCGCCATCGCCGGAAAGCAACTTGCTTATAACAAAATCACGATGACGAAGCAAAGAATAGAATTTTCGCCTGCCTTTTGTTTCAGCTTAATTTTCAAATGCAAACGTAAATGGACCGATATCGGCGCGATTGCACTTGTGGAAGAAGATCTGGACAGCGCACCGGAAGATGATCAGGAAAGACGCTTATTGCATTTCCACTTCTCCTCCGGCGGCTTCGTTCGAATTCCGCTTGCCGAATTAACGGTTGCCGATCTCGACGCCCTGTTCAGAGGCAGCAAGCGCTGGGGTAGCACTGCCGTGATGGCGCCTGAACTGATTGAACTAAGACGCAAGCTCGTGGCAGGGCCAAGTCCAAGTATGAACCTTTCTCTGACTACGCTCTGGGAAAAAGAGTTGCAAGCACATTTCACAACAAGCACATTTGTGCCTCTGGCAGCCGGAACCCAACTAAATCACAACCGTTATCGAGTAATTTCTCAAATCGGTGCAGGCGGGCTTTCAGCCATTTATCTGGCACGAGCCCAGAACAGCAAAAAAGTTATCTTAAAAGAACTGGTCTTGCATAAAAGCAGCGAAAGCAGCATGGACAAAGCAAAGGAATTGTTTAAGCGAGAAAGCAGCTTGCTTATAAAACTGGATCATCCGCAAATCGCAAGAGTACATGATTATTTTACGGAAAACGGCAGAGACTATTTGGTTCTCGACTACATCCCCGGACAGAGCTTGAGACAGCTTGTGGATACCGAAGGTCCGCGTCTTGAAGATAAGGTTCTGGAATGGGCAAATGCCATTGCCGGAATCCTGCAATATTTGCACAGCCAGTCTCCACCCGTCATCCATAGAGATCTGAGCCCGGAGAATCTTGTACTGGGAGAAGACGGGAAGATCTATCTGATTGACTTCGGAGCTGCCAATGAGTTTGCAGCCAACGCCACCGGAACGCTAATCGGCAAACAAGCCTATATTGCCCCGGAGCAATTTAGAGGCAAGCCTGTTCCGGCAAGCGATATTTATTCACTTGGTGCGACCCTGTACTTTTTACTGACCGGTCAGGACCCGGAAGCCATTTCCGAATCGAATCCGCAAACAGTAAACAAGTCGGTTTCAATCGAGATGGGAAACTTTGTAGCCGCACTTACTAAATTGGATCTGGAACAGCGACCGGAAAACTGCAGCCTTATCCTTCAAAAAATAGCCGAGCTTCGCGCCACCGATCGTGGTGCTGTAATTTCAATCAGGGAAAATTGATGAAGGGTCCCCTCGACACATCACTTGCCTACAAATACTTCATGTCTTACAGACTGATGGACGGCCAGCGCTATGACGAGGCGGTGGTTCCATATAAACCATCGCGCAGCCTGAGAAAGTATCTGCGCGGTCTCATCAAAAGAAAAAAGCAGATGCAAATCACACTTAGTGTGCTTTTAAGCCTTACTGCAGTATTGCTTTGTTTGCCGCAATTCAACTTATTTGCAGGCTGCCTCCTTTTTTTCATTCTGAGCGCGGCTCTCATACTGCCTTGCCTGCCGATACTTAAAGACTGGTCGAGCCCGACGCACCTGAGCATAAGTCCCAAAGGCATCAAACTTTACTCCAGACACTGGTACGGCGACAAAGTCTCAAAACCGATTCCATGGCATCAAATTTCGCGGCTGAGCATGCAAAAAGAAAAGACCTGGCACGGTGATGAAACTTGGCTTTTGATCCTGGACAGTTCAGGGCAAGCTAATTGTATTGAAAAGCTTTCGCTGGACGGCATCGGCGTGGGCGAGCACCGCAAGCGTTTTCTGGCTGCCTTAAAGCAGCATCTTTCCATCAATCAAGTGGACCAGCACTTGCAAGATGCTTTGAACCCGGTCAAACTCACAAGTCATACAGAAATGTGGTTGGACGTTCTATCTGCCAGCCCCAAGCGCCTTGTCGACAGCCAGCTCAGCGAAGGTCATTATGTTTGCAATGGCAGATACAGAGTTTTAGAGCAACTGGGCATCGGCGGGCAGGCTATTGCCTATGCAGCGGAGCAAATCGACAGCTCTGGTAAAGCACTCGGTCAAGTCGTATTGAAAGAGTTTGTTTTGCCGGCCGAAGCAAGTCTCAGAGTCAGCAAAAGAGCCTTTGAGCCGATTGAGCGCGAAGCCGAATTGCTAAAGCAAGTTTCTCATCCACGCATTGTTGCCATGCTCGATCTTTTCGTAGATGATCAAAGAGCATACATGGTGCTTGAAAGAGTTCCCGGACAAAATCTGCGCCGACATGTTTTTGAAAAGGGTCCGATCGGTCAAAAGGATCTTCTGGAGCTGGCCCTGCAAATGTGCGATGTACTCAGTCATTTGCACAATCTAAATCCAGCTGTAATCCATCGAGATTTCACTCCGGACAATTTGATCTTAAACCCGCTTGAAGGCATAAAACTCATCGACTTCAATGTTGCTCAACAATACGAAGCAAGCGCCACAAGAACGGTGGTCGGCAAACACTCCTATATTCCACCTGAACAATTCAGAGGTCGAGCCTGTCCGCAAAGCGATCTTTATGCGCTGGGAGCAACTTTGTATTTTCTACTCACAGCCGAGGACCCGGAGCCGATAACTGAAGCCCACCCGAATAAGCTCCTGCCCATGATCTCAGCCGAGCTCGATAAAATTGTTGCTAAATGCACAGCCCAAGATCTCGATAAACGCTATAAAACGGCGCATGAAATCGCTGCAGATTTAAAAGCACTGAAAAGCTCGTCTTAATCTGCAAAGCTCCGCCCATGACTACCTGAATCTCATGAAATACCTGACAATTAAGGTTAGACTAGCCGTAATTGTCAGCTCTGCCTGAGGTGCGCCTTGTCAAGAACACGGGAACGCGGTCTGTATCAGAAGCCCGGATTGGCTTTAGCTCTGAGCATCGGGCTGCTTCTTGGCAGCCTCGTAAATGCCTCAGCCGACGAAGTTGATAGCTGGATTGAAGAAACAGGCAGCCATAAAGCCGAAACTCAAAATAAAGTAGAGCAGATTCAGCAAAGCTTAGAAAGTAAAAACTCTGCTCTGAAAACAGAAACAGAGGCGGCTTTGAAGCCGACTCCCTCACCGGAAAAGAAACTGGCAGTAGCCATGCCGCCTGCAGTCAGCCCTGCCAGCGCAAACACGGCGCCCCAAGCTCAAAGCTCGGCTCCTTTGCTCAAAGGCGGTGTAACTTACTGTGTTCCAAGCGGTACGCCGCTCAAGCTGAAACTGGCCACAGTGCCGATGCCTGAAATAAAAATGGAAATGCGCGATATGGAGGGAAATCTCCGCCCGGCGCAATTAGACGAAGTAATTACGGCCAGAATAACTGAAGACATTTTCGTAGACGATAACAAAGTAATTCCGGAAGGAACTGTTTTTCACGGCAAAGTTTCAAAAATCATCGCACCAAGACATGTCGGCAGAGCCGGACACTTAGAACTTTCATTCGACAAATTCACAACACCGGACGGACGCACCTTTGCTTTCAAGGCTGAAGCCAACAACTTTAAAGAATCAACCATGAAATCGAAAGCCAAAGGCGCCGGAGCAATTGCAGCTCATGCCGCCGGTGGAGCTGCTCTTGGCGCTCTGGTTGCTTACAAACTATTCGGACCTCAAAACACAATTGCCATGCACGGCTACAACATTGCAGGCGGGGCAGCTGTCGGCGCCGTCGGAGGCATAGCCTGGGCTCTCTGGAGACGCGGTCCGCATGCAGTTCTTGAACCGGGTGATGAATTTGCCATGTCCATCGACACCGATTTGCTTATTCCGGCGGCAACTGCACCAACAGTCAAAGCACCGCCGAAAAGCATTCCGGGCTTCGAAATGGATGTGATCAGCAAAAAAATCACTAAAGACGGGCTGGGAGGGCACATGCTGCGGCTTGAATCATTCATCAGCAATCACTCCAATCGCAAGCTCAATTCAATCGACTTGTTTCTGGAAGACGACCTGGGCAACCGCTGTCCGATTACAGCCGACACGGATGAAGACGCACAGGATTTATTTTTCGTGCAGCCGCTATCCAGACAAAAAATTGTTTGCACTTTTGCCATTCAATATCCAAAGCTCAAGCACAAGCTAATCTGGCTTGATCATCACAGCCACAACATCATTTTTGAACAAAAAATCTGAGTCTTTCAAAAAGCCATAAAACCTCCCGCGAAGGAGGCTTTATGACAGGAGGAAGGCGCAAGTAAAACTTTGCTACGCTATTTGTAGCTGAACGTCGTAGTTGATACGGACGGATTCATATTCGACACGGATTGAAACGGTGTTGCCTGTGCTGAACTCCAGGCGAACTCTTCCCAGGCTGCTGCCGCCATATTCTTTCCAATGCTTGGGAACAGATACGATTACCGATTCCGGGCCCCACTCTTCGACATAAGCCTTGAGTACCTGGCAGAGTCTCTCTTCATCATTGGGATCTTGAAACATGCTCATTGTATTTATGCTGCCTCGTCTGGGAGAAGTCCGTTTCCAACCTTGTGAGTACAGTCTAAGAAAAGCAGCCCTTGTCAACAATTGGGGATTCTCCCATGGCATTCGTAAAAGTCCCATGCCCCCTGTCTAAAAACTGAAAAGCTCTGCAGGCTTGCGTTTCAGGTCAGAACGCCGGATTTTTGCTGAAAATCTTGCTTCTTGACTTTGAAAAGCGGCCTGGAAATCGAGGGGTGGAAATTCCGTGAAATTCAGATATCGCTTTGATAAAGCCTTGTAATAGAGCGGCTATCGCGACCGGAAAGCTCGCGCCAGGCGTCTTTGAAAGTCGTGGAGTAGAACATTATGTCTTCGGGATTGTTCGTATGCCCGGAAAGCCCAAGCGCATGACCGATTTCATGCAGGCAAAGTGCGCGCACTTCGCGCTCTGTGAGTGCGGCACGTGTGCCCACCCGAGCGGTTAGCAGGGTGACTCGCGCATGGGTAACTACATTGCCCTGATGGCGCAAGATGGCTTCGCCGCCTTCACCAGGAGAGGACAATTTGGAAACGTCGTCGGTCCAAACACATTCGATATCAGCTTTTGCTACTGAATCGACGAACTCGAAACTGAGGTCGCCAGTTTGGCTCCAGGAAAGAAAACTTTCTTGCAGCACATCATTATATGTAGGAGCAAATCCGCGAACGCCGTTTGCTGGTTGAACGTAGACTCGAACTGTTTTCTTATTCCAGTGGAAGTTTTTATCGACATGCTGAGCGCC
>JAIEPM010000452.1 GCA_019748395.1 Candidatus Obscuribacterales bacterium | reverse complement strand
AAAACCTTTATACCGACGTCTGCTTTAATGCCCGAAACCAGATCGTCAATCATGTCGGCAATTGGTTGTGAAAAGCTGTACATCAGACCTGGTACCCTGCTGACCTCGGCTGCCATACGGTTCACCAGGTGGTCCTTGTTTCGATCTTTCCATTTTGACTTGGGCTGAAGTTCTATTGACACATCGGCATTGTCAATCCCGTCAAGGTCCGAGCCCATGCCGGAACGGCCGAGCCTAGATACCACATGAACTACTTCCGGGAATTGCATGAGCATTCGTTCCACAGCGCCGGCGATTTTTCGTGATTCAGTGTGTGAAACACTTGCTGGTAGTTTTGTTCTTAATAGAATCGGTCCTTCATCCAGGCTCGGAATGAACTCTGAGCCCAGGAAAGGCAGGAGTGCAAGACTGAATATCAATAGTCCTGATGAAACCAATAAAACCAAGCCGGGAAATTTCAAAGAAACTCCAAGTGCCGGTCTGTAGCTTCTCTTTATCGACTCGAGAACCGGATTATGACGCTCGACAATTTTGCCTTTCATAAACCAGTAACAGAGAACCGGAATAATCGTAAGTGCAACAACAAGAGCTCCGAGAATGGCATAGATAAAAGTCAGAGCTAGAGGATGAAACATTTTGCCTTCCACTCCTTCAAGTGTGAAAAGCGGAATATAAACAGCGATGATGATCATTACGGCGGACGTTATTGGTCTGCCGACTTCTTTGGCTGCATACTGAACAACCGACAGGGTATCTACTTTCTTTCCGTGAGCCGCCTCATGCGAGTCTACTAATTTTCGGAAAACGTTTTCGGTCATTACAACCCCGGCATCGACGATTACCCCAAAGTCAACTGCTCCGAGAGTCATGAGATTTGCCGAAAGACCCGAGTATTTCATGAGTATGAAACTGAAGAGCAATGAAAGTGGAATGATCACTGTGGCAATCAGAGCTGCCGGGATGTCCATTAAAATGGCCGCCAGAATAATAATGACGAGGGCACCGCTCATCAGGAGAATTTCCTGCACGGTTTCAGCGGTCTTGTTAACAAGCTCTTTCTGGTTGTAATAAGAGTAAATTTTTACGCCTTCAGGCAGAGTTTTTTGAATCTCTTGAATTTTGTGCTCGACTTTTTCGACAACATCTTTTGTGTTGGCGCCTTTTCGGGTCAAAACTATGCCGGTTACAACTTCTCCTTTTCCGTCCATGGAAGCGGAGCCTCGGCGAAAAGCCGGACCGATTTCTACTGAAGCAACCGAGGACATTTTTACAGGAGTGCCGTTGACTTCTTTGAGCACGATATCGCCGATGTCTTTCTCGTCTGTGATGCGACCAAGACCTCTGATGATTACCTCTTCATCGCCCTGTTCGATGAAATTGCCGCCG
Source organism: Candidatus Obscuribacterales bacterium (assembly GCA_019748395.1). Taxonomy (GTDB): domain Bacteria; phylum Cyanobacteriota; class Vampirovibrionia; order Obscuribacterales; family Obscuribacteraceae; genus JAIEPM01. Next base: position 9,371 of record JAIEPM010000452.1, on the reverse strand, counting down.
GCGTTCTGATTGTTGTCGGTGAGTGCCTGTACCACGTCTCTAATCGTGAGAGCATAGCCTTTAAGCTTGTCCGGGTTGACCAGTACTTGATATTGCTTCACCTAACCACCGTAAGAGATGACGTTGCCGACTCCCTGAACAGACAAAAGCCGCTTGGAAATCAGCCAGTCTTGAAGCGTTCTGAGATCAATCAGATTCATGTTGTCGCACTTCAAGTAGTACATATAAACCATGCTGAAGCTGGACACCACAGGACCTAGTTGCGGCTTGGGTACTTCCGGAGGCAGTTCAAGTGTGTTCAGTCGTTGTTGAACGAGTTGTCTTGCCAGATATACATCTGTATCGTCATCGAAAATTGCGGTAACAACTGATATTCCAAAGCTTGAATTGGAGCGGATTTTGTTGATCTTCGGCAAGCCGTTGAGTGCATATTCAATTGGAATTGTGACCAGAGACTCAATTTCTTCGGTCGCCATGCTTTCAGGTTCGGTAATAATCTGAACCTGAACGTTGCTTACGTCGGGAAATGAATCAGTCGCGATTGTATAAACAGAATGGATGCCGATCGCAATTACTGCCACCATGACAAACAATGTCAGGGCGTGTTGTTTGAGTGCAAATTCTATGAATTTTTCAATCATCAGGTTCCGAGTTCGGTTTTTAAGAGTAGGGTGCCCGAGGTGACGACTTTGTCTCCCGGAGCCAATCCCGAAATGACTTCGTAGTACTTTTCGTTTGAGCTGCCGGTGATGATGCGCTGCTCTTTGTATGTTCCGGCGTTGGATAGATAGACGATCTTGTGTGCATCTCTTTCAAGCACGGCTGATTTCGGGCAGGCCAGCACCATTCTTGGCGATAACTCGATATCGGTTTCGGCAAACATATTTGCTTTCAATTTCAAATCGGGGTTGCTCAATCTTGAGCGAATCGGCACAGTTCTTGAGTCCGGATTAACATGCGAGCTTATATAACTGACTGTACCGTCGAAGAACTTTCCGGGAAAGCCGGTGACATGAACTCTGACTTTGGTGCCGATTGTGACATGGGTTAAATCTACCTCGGAAATGTCGGCTGTAACTGATACGGTCGAAAGATCCGAGATTCGAAGCGCCTGTTTGCCTGGATCTACGATTTCTCCCATGGCGATGTCTTGATGGGTAATAAGACCATCGATGGGCGCAAGAATCGGAACCGTACCTTCGATTTTTCCGGAGCTGAGAACCTGTTCCAGCATTTTTTCGGTCATTCCCAGAAAGCGCAGGCGTTGCTTCAAAGTGTTGAGATGCTGTTCCTCTCTCTTCGTTTCAGCCTGAGCCAGCTGAAAATCCCTTTTCATCATGGCTTTGTTTTGAAAGAGTTGTTCTTCACGTTGCAAATCGCTGCTTGCTTGTCTGAATGCAGCCTGGGCCTTGGCATAATTAGCCTGGGCGCTGAAGTAGTCTTTAGCCGCTGCTATCCCTTCCTTATGTAACTGCTCAACGCGCTTAAATTCACGTTCGGTCAACTCCAATTGAACCTTGGCTTCGGTTGAATGCTCGCGAGCAGCAATAAGAGCCTTTGGACGTTTCAGTTGTTCGTCGTAAATGTCTTCTTCTCGGTCTTGGTGGGCCCTTGCGATTTGCAGTTTTGATTTGGCTTCAATAAGTTCAGCTTGCAACTCGCTCACATTCTGGCTGTCAATCAGAGCCAAAACTTGTCCGGCTTTAACATGCTGGCCTGGGGTGACGAGGATGTCGACTACTCTTCCGGCGACACGCGTTGTTAAAGATATTTCTTTGCCGAATTCAGGATGTATTTGACCGGTGACATGCAAGCTTGTTGCCAGCATCCTTTTTTCGACTGCTTCAGTTTTAATTTTCAGGTCATCGGAAAGCTCTTTGGAAACAGTTACGCTATTTGGAGCTTCCTTCTGATCTGCGTTTGACTCACTCTTCTCTTCTTTTTGAGAACAAGATGCAAGCAAAGAAGCGCACAACAATGATGCAATTAAATTTGAATATTTTAGCCGGACGGCGCTGCCATGCATGCGTTTGCTAACTCCCTGCATCCGCTGCTCATTATACTCAGGTCTCATGAGCTCTGCAGTTTTGGCCGAGCTTTTGGACCGGAAGTCCTTGCCTGGAGCGAAATTCAAGTATTGATACAAGCTTGCATGAAACTTTCATTTGTGCAGCTAAGGACTCTCTTGCTATCTGCAACAAAAAAAAGAGACGAGCTCAGGTCTCGTCTCTCCTTTTCAATAATTTGGAGCTTAGCGAAGCTGAATGGGCTCGGTTGCCGGTGCTTCGTTATTGAAATCAGTTTTGATTCTGCTTTCCTCATTGTTAACCGGAGTTGCTGCCGGTGTCGGTGCGGAGCTCGGAGCCGGAGCCGGAGCGCTGCTTGCTTCTTCTTTTTTCTCTTCTCTAGCTGCAATCGGTACCGGTGCGGCCTTGGCAGGTGTCATGCCTGTTTCGTTGACCAGTCCTTGTGCGGTCGCGTTGAGTTTGAGAGCATCAAGACGTGATGTGGCTGCCTTGAAGTCGGCTTGTGCAGCCTTGAGCAATGCTTTTGCTGCGTTGACTTGCTTGTTTGCCAGTTCAACTTGAGCCTTTGCTTGATTGACATTTTGTTCGGCTGCTGCAATCTCAGGATTAGCTGATTGTTGCAGATCTTGCAATGTGGCGCCCTTGGGTTTGGCGCCGGGTAAAGCGTTTGCGCTTGTAGCAAAGCCGAGCCCGAGCGAGAGGGCTGTGATTGCAAGCAAGCTCTGTTTTGCAAATTTATTCATGGAATATCCTCTGGAAAGCGCCAAAAGAACACTGGTGGGAAGCGAGGTCCCACTAAACAATGCGCTGCTAAGAGCCAATATTATCAGGGCTTTGGCATCTTGTTGCATTAGTGCGAAGCTGAAGAAGCTTGTCTATAGGGCTTATTGGTGATCGATCGCTTTTGGTGCTTTAACGCATATCGCCCAAGATCGAGAGTATATGCGAAGCCCCTCTTACAAGCCTAGCGCTGGACAGCTGAAATTTCGCCGGAGCTCCTTCTGACATCGCTGATTTTTGACTTATGAAATAATTTGAATCTTGTCTCGGGGCTTTGAGCCGGTTCTGTTTACTCTTCTTTGCAGGCTGAGAGTGGCAAGGGGAGCCGCACTCCTTCAGCTGCCTGCCATGGGTGAGTCTGCTTTTACACTCTTCGCGGCTTGCGGGGCGCTTCCCGGGATGCGCTTTCTTGAGAGCTTCGGCACTTGCCGCTATCCGAGCCGGTCCTGTCGGGCTCAGGCTTTGTGTCGATAAGTACACGGGATGAACTATTTCTCTTGTTCTTAGGGTGAGGGGCGATGTACACTAACGCCCGGCAACTTGTCATGCACCCGAGGAAGCAATCGCAGCTTCAGCCACTCTGGTGAATGTTCAAGAGTCGAGACCGATTGCCAGGATGCGGCGAGTGCGTCAGCGCTCAGATTTATGCACCTAAGGCTGCGTATTAAGAGGTGAGCCAATTCCGATGCCGTCAGTATTGCCGAAAAATGAAAAAATGGAGATATCACTTACAGTGGCAGAGCAGCAGTTAGAAGGGAATCTGAAATCGGAGTTTGAGAAACTCCTCCAAGAGTCCTTCAAGTACAATTTCGAACAGGGAGACATCGTAACCGGAAACATCGTCCGCATCGAGCGTGACGGCGTTCTTGTCGATGTTGGTGGAAAGTCGGAAGGATTCGTTCCTATTAAGGAACTTTCCAATATGCCGATGGACAACCCGGATGATGTAGTTAAAGTAGGCGATCGCCTGGAGTTCTACATTCTTCGCGAAGAAAACGAAAACGGTCAGTTGACCCTATCCTTGAAGCGAGTCGCTCAGGCTCGTGGCTGGGTTCAACTCGAGCAACAGAAAAAGAGCGACGAAACCATTCGAGCTCGCATTTCTGCCGTGGTCAAAGGCGGCGTAGTTGTCGATGTTTACGGTCTGCGCGGATTTGTTCCGGCAAGCCAATTGCGCGTCAAGGGCACAACTCCGGAAGAACTGATCGGCATGGAAATTCCGATGAAGATTCTGGAAACAGACACCAAGCGCAACAAACTTATCCTCAGCCAACGTCTAGCTGTTCAGGAAGAAAAAGCTGCTCAACGCGAAAAGATTTTGAGCACGCTGGAAGCCAATCAGGAAGTTACGGGCGAAGTTGTTCGTATCGCCGATTTCGGAGCATTCATCGACCTTGGTGGTTTAGATGGCTTGCTGCCTATTTCGGAAATCTCCTGGGAGCGTGTATCGCACCCGTCCGATGTGCTTAAAGTCGGCGACATGGTCAGCACCAAGGTCCTCAAAGTGGACCGTGAGAAAGGCCATATCAGCTTGAGCTTGAAGCAAATGCAGCCTGATCCCTGGAAAGAAATTGAAAACAAATTCCAGGAAGGCCAGGTGCTCAACGGCGTGGTTCGCAAGATTCAAAGCTTCGGTGCATTCGTGCAGATTTATCCGGGTGTAGATGCTTTGTTGCCGACTGTTGAAATGTCCGAGCAACCAAACGTCAAGCCTGAGGAAGTCGTGCACGTTGGACAGGAAGTTAAGGCGATCATCAAGAAGTTCTCTCCAAAAGAGCACAAGATCAGTCTGAGCTTGCGTGGAGTTGATGTTGCCGACCTGATCGGCGGCTAATTCCGGAAACAAAAAGCACTAGTAGGAAAGGGCGGACTCCGGTCCGTCCTTTTCTGATTTTAGTTCTTTGACCTTTTGCAATTCTCCGGGTTTTCGGCAAGCCGGACATTCATGGTTTTGCCTTTTTAGGCGTGATGCGCGATGTAGCCTTTGTATGGCGCCAGTTTGTCCAGTCTGTGTTCCTGGCACCATTTTGCAGGAAAGCCCAGTTCTGCCGGTGGTGTTGAGATTGGATCTTCAAGTTGTGCCGATTCCTCGGCAATCACCTGGCTCTCGGTGACTATGCCGCAAGTAAGTATTAAGGCTGATAAGCCTAATGTGATAGCCCGGATTTTTTCCTTTGCAATTGTCGTTTTCATTGGCTTCCCGTGTCCTTCAGGTTCTTCGATTCTGATTCTGTTTCTTTCGCTTAAGTTAGCTGCTTGCTTAGAGACTCTGAGAGTATTCATTCTTGAATAACCAAATTTGAATTTCGGAGTCCATAAACTCAGCATAGTTGAGGGCTGTGAATTAAATGTGAGTGAGTCCGTCGATTTTGGAATAGAAATCAGGAACCCTCTTCGGCAATTCCAAACTTTTGGATATTGAGTTCCTCGTTGAATGATTAATGCTGCTTTGAGCCTGCTAAGGACTCTTATGAATGCCAAAACATACAGCGGACATGATAATCTGTTGCCGGGCTCGGTGGCGGGGCATCTATCTTTCGCTCCTGATCTCGGCACCTCGGGGCATTTACTAGCGGCACCATGTTTTCTCGAATTCGTCGTTATCCTTTGTTTTTTTTCCTGCCGGTCTTAGTTTTGTCGTTTCTTGTGAATGCCGGTTCAGCCGGGGCAGAAGGAAGTTCAAGATCCGAAGAGCCGCTTTTGCGTGATGCAATACTGCCTGTTTATTCACTGAGTGCTGCTGTTGATGTGGCTGTAAAGAATTTCCCTTCTTTGCGCGCTGCAAAAGCGAAGTTTGATAGAAGCAGCAATGAAGTCAGTTTGGCACGAACAGCGTACTTACCTCAGCTCGATGTGCTGGCGCAGGAAATCCGAACCACAACCAATAATATTGCCGGTACTATTTTTCCGCAGCCCTTGAATGTGATACCTACCCAAACCGGACCGGCAAATAATACTTCCTCCTTCAGAAGTGTTTTTTCAAATGACTATGGCGTCAATTTTTCCTGGTTGCTTTATGACTGGGGCCAGCGTCATTCCAAAGTGATGGTGGCACATTCTCAAGTCGCTCAAGCTAATGCTGGAATGAAATTGACTGCTCTGGATGTAGCAAACGCGGCTGCCGACGCCTATCTTACTTCTGTTGAAACTAAGGAAACTATTAAAGCCCAGCTTGCGATTGTAGAGCGAATGAAGGCATATAGCCTGATTGTTCATACGCTTGTAGATAAGGGATTGCGCCCCGGTGTTGATGCGTCCCGGGCCGATGCCGACCTTTCGGCGGCCCGGATGAATCTTATTGAGGCGGAAACCGCAGCCCAGATTGCTATTGTGGATCTTGCCGAAACGATGGGAGTTGCCGGTAACAGCTTGCGTGTAGAGTCCGGACCCTGGATAAAACGACCTACACAAGAGCTGCCTCTTAAATCCGTGCCCGAGAATCATCCGCTTGTGCTTCTGAAAGCGGCAGCGGCTGCTACAGCTCATTCGCAAGTTATTTCGGTTCAGAAGATGTATAGACCCAGGCTCTGGTTTCACTCCGGCATCTGGGCGCGCGGCAGCGGTTCAAGAATAAATGCTAATCCCGTTGCTTACGGACTTTTGCCTCAGAATGCCAACTATGTGGCCGGTTTGGGAATTGACTTTCCTATTCTCAGTTATTACGAAATTCGCGCTAAGGAAAGGATGGCCAGACAAACTGAAGCTGATGAAAGAGCAAACTATGATCTTGCCGTTCAGCAAATTACCAAGAAAGATGCAAGAGCGGCCGTGCTGCTGGACAACGCGCATCGTCTGGCCGATGAGACACCGAAGCTGGTGGCAGCAGCAAAAGACAATGAATTGAAAGCCAGTGAGCGCTATCGTGTAGGGCTGGCCAATGTGCTTGAAGTTGCTGAAGCTCAGCGGATTTTGCAAAATGCTCTGGTGCAGGATGCGGTTGCGCAGACCAGAATCTGGCGAGCGCTTCTTTCGCTTTCTTACGCACATGGTGATTTGCGTCCGTTTTTAGATCTGGTCGGTAAAGCGGAGGCTAAAGGAAACTAGGATGTGGCTGCAAATAGTCTCCATGAAGCATCCGATCACCGTTTTTGTGTCGATCATCAGTATTATGCTGGTTGCTGTTTTCGGTATCGGCTCTATGAAACAGGATATTTTTCCTGATTTAAATCTGCCTGTTATATACGTGGTTCAAGGTTATGGCGGCATGGCGCCCGACCAGATGGAAGGTTATATAGTATCGACTTACGAGGTGCACTTCCTTTACATTCCGGGTATCGACCATATTGAATCGCAGTCGATTCAAAATGTGTCCATGATGAAAGTCTTTTTTCATCCCGGCACTGATATGGCGGAAGCGCTTTCAACCTGCGTCGCCATGGTTTCACGGGCGCGCTCCCTTATGCCGCCGGGCATAATCGAGCCTTTCGTTTTGAGATTTGATGCAGGCAGTCTTCCGGTCGGTCAGCTGGTTCTGGACAGTAAGGATGCCAGCATCGACCGCTTGCAAGATCTGGCTTTCGTGCGGGTTAGACCTGATCTTGGTACCATCCCCGGTGCGACTGCGCCGCCGCCTTTCGGCGGCAATGCGCGAACAATTGTTATCAACGTTAATGCCGATAAACTCAGGCAGTACAACCTTTCCGGCGATATGATCGTTAAAGCGCTTGCCACAGGCAACACGGTCACCCCCGCGGGTAACGTGCGTATCGGCGATTATATGCAGATAACTCCAGTAAACACGGACCTGCCTGATATACATCAACTGGATTATTTGCCGATTAAAATGGGTCCGGGTCCAAGCGTTTATTTGCGCGACATAGCCACGGTTACCGACGCCAGTGATATTCTAGCCGGTTACGCCTTGTATAACGGCCGCAGGACAGTGTATGTGCCGCTTATCAAAAGAGCTGATGCCTCGACTGTATCGGTGGTGAATGCGCTGAAAGACCATTTGAAGTCGATGCAGGATCTGCTCCCCAAAAATGTCAATTTGAGTTATCACTTCGATCAATCAAAGCATGTCACCAACTCGATTAATGGTCTTCTGTTTGAAGGCGCGCTGGGCGCCATTTTGCCCGGGTTGATGATTTTGCTTTTCCTCCGGGATATGCGCAGCACCCTGATTGTGGTCACAACCATCCCCTGCGTATTGCTGGGAGCCTGTCTCAGTCTTTTCCTGACCGGACAAACAATCAATATTCAGACTCTATCTGGACTTTCGCTGGCGATCGGTATTCTTGTAGACGAGGCGACTGTCGATATTGAGAACATTCACTCTCACCTGGCTCGTGGAGAGAAGATCAACATGGCAACGCTGAAAGCCGGGATTGAAACAAGAGTGCCGCGCCTTCTGGCCATGCTTTCGATTATTGCGGTTTTCGTGCCGTCCTTTTTTATGACCGGCATCGTCAGGTCTTTATTTGTACCGCTTTCTCTATCCGTCGGTTTTTGCATGATCTGGTCTTTTATTATGTCCAGCTCTCTTGTACCGGTTCTTTCCGTTTATTTGATCAGGCATAAGGAAGAAGAGGAAAAGGAAGGTCCTTTTTCCAGGCTGAGAAACTTTCATGCTTCGCTTGTGAAAAGCTTGCTGCGCTTTCCGCGGGCCGTCATTGCTGTTTATCTGGTCTTTTTCACGACTTTCAGCATTTTGCTTTTCCCGCAGATTGGTCGAGAGATGTTCCCTAATTCGGATACTGACGAATTTCGAGTTCGGATCAGATGTGCCACCGGAACACGCGTAGAAGTCACCGAGAAAAAAGTTCTGGAAGTTCTTGATTTGATCAAGCGCGAAGCCGGACCACAAAATGTTCAAGCCACGCTCGGCTATGCCGGACAGCAACCGGTGCAGTTTGTATTAAACTCGGTTTTCCTGTGGACCAGCGGACCGCACGAAGCCGTGATGGATGTTAAGTTACGCGAGTCTGCCAAAATTGATCTTGATAAATTCAAGAATCATATGCGCGATGTCTTTGCCAGGGAATTACCAGGAATTCAGTTTTCTTTTGAGCCCGGTGATCTTGTCAGCCAGATCATGAACTTCGGCTCGACCACTCCAATTGCCGTTTTGATCAAGGGACCTGATATTGATGTTTGCCGGGCTTATGCCGAAAAGGTAAGACTTGAGCTTTCGAAAATCAAATATCTTCGCGATTTGCAGTACGGGCAACCACTCAATTATCCAACTGTAGATATAAATATCGATCGCGAACTTGCCGGTCAATATAATTTGACGCCTGCACAAGTGGGCAGTTCACTTGTGCCTGCCACTTCATCAAGTCGATATATTTTGCAGAATTACTGGATGGATCGCAAAACCGGTGTTGCATATCAGGTTCAAGTTCAGGTTCCTCAGAACCAGATGCAGTCTATCGAATCGCTCAAAAATTTCCCGACCATGCTCACTGAGAAAAGCTTACATCCTTTGCTTGGTGATGTGGCAGACGTTTCTTACGGCAAATGTGTGGGCGAATATGATCGAGATAATATGATGCGCCTGGTTTCGTTAACAGCCAATATTTCAGGTAAGGATCTCGGAAATGTCGGTGATGAAGTCAAAGCTGC
>JAIEPM010000241.1 GCA_019748395.1 Candidatus Obscuribacterales bacterium | reverse complement strand
GGTAATTTGTTGAATAGGTAGGGAAACTTCTCGATCGCGTCGCAACGATCGAAGCATTCTTTGTCTTCTCTGGCTTCTTCAACTCTTATGTCTTTTCCGGCTTTTTTATAAAGCTCTGCCAGCCTTTCGCGAGCGACAGGATAGGCTTCAGAAGCGCTGAGGTTGCGGCAAGCTTCCTTTTGCATAGAAATAGCTTTTTCGCTTTGCCCGATCTTGTCATAGCCGGCTGCAATTTGCTGATAACAAGCGCCTAGCTCGGCCGGCTTAACTTCAGCTCTTCTAAGCAAGCGCAGTTGTTGCTCTTGAATTTTAAGCGCGTCCTCTTCTTTCCCCTGAGACTTCAGGTCTTTGATCATTTCTTTGTTAGCTGCAAAAATTTTACCGTCGAATGCTTCCGGGTTTCTCCAGTCGGACTCGGCGGCTTTCTTGTAGATATCAATTTCTTTTTGCCGCTCTTGCACAGCTCGCTCAAAGTTCTTTGACTGCGCTACAGCATCGCTTCCCGAACGATTTGCTTTCAGCGAAAACAAGTCGGCCATGTCCTTACGATACTGAGCATGAGCGCTCACAACTTCCGGCTTGGGGAACACAGTATTCAGGTACTTTCTTTCAAGAACTTTGTAGTTTTCATCGAGCGCTTTCTGCGCCTCATCAAATTTGTTTTGCGAAAGTTTTATGTCCGCAATACTCTTTTGCACACGCATGATGTCGAAATCAAGATCAGAGTTCAGATAGTCGCTGTAATCGCGCTGCCTTTTCAGAACTGCTATATTTTGTTCGTGCATCTTCAGGGCCTCATCAGGCTTTCCTGCCTGCAGAAGAGCATCGGCGATCTTGTTTTGAGTTTTGATTATGGCTTTATCTTGCGGCGATGCGAGATAATCGGAATATCCTGATTGTTTCTTGATCAGTTTTATACTCTCTTGCCACTCTTTGACGGCTTCTTCATTCTTGCCGTTTTTTGCAAGTAATTCCGCCAGTCCATTTCTGCATTCTATTTTAACCGGATCTTTTTTCTGCGAGAAACTGTATTCACTTTCGCCCTTGTTGGCGACAAGAAGAGCTTGTTTTTGAGCTTCGATAGCCTTGTCTAACTTCCCTTCGGTCTGATAGCTGCGTGCTATCCCCATTTGCAGTCTTGCCACAGTCGGGTCGAGCGAAGAATCCCAGCGCTCACTCCAGTTATAGTCTTTTTTGCATAGATCAATTGCTGCTTCATATTGCTTGCGAGCTTCTTCACTTTTTCCAGGAATTTTTTCGTAAAGCCGGGCAAGCTCCTTACAGCTTTCGAAAATAGCGCCTTCGTTAGCGTAGCCTGATTTAAGGCGATCTTGCTCTTTTTTCCAGAGTTCCACGGCTTTGTTTATATCGCCGTCTTTTTCTGCACGCCGGGCATCTTGTGCACCAAAACTGCTCTGGAAATTCTCACGCCACTGGTCCACTACCCCGACGTAAGTTTGCAAATTCTCGAATTTTGTTTCCGGAGCTTTTGCTTTTACAGGCAGTTCTCCATCAAGCAATGTTTTTTCCCAGGCTATGATCGGCACATTCTCTTTCTGTTTCGGCTGCTCGGCTCTGACTGCCTCAGCCGGGACTTCTGCTTTTGTTTCCTGGGCAGCTTTAGTTTTGTCGCCAGCGATGCCGGCGACAAAATCGAGAAAGCGAACCGGATTTACACTTATGTTTTTCTCACTTGAGGATCTCAAAGGTGTTTCAGAATCTGCCAGCAATCTGCTGGATGCTTCAAATTCGTGATTTGAAATCAGATCTTCCTCGTCTTGAAGATCCGGCTCTTCGAAATCTTTGCGTTTTTCTTCAGCTGACATTTATGAGGACCCTCGTTAATGGCGACTGCAAAAGACTCCGGCTCCATCGAGTTCGCGAGTTTTGCTCATAGCTGTTGCCCTCCGGATACATTTTGCCCCTTTTAGACTGAGCTCATTCATCCGGATGCGACCAGGTCCACCCAGATGAATTTATACAAAGTTGTCAAGTTTTAGACAGGGGTCGGATCATTTGAAGCTGAAACCAGCAAAACCCTTGACAGAACAATCTTTTGGGACCGGGGTCAGTAAACGCCCACCTTGTCATCTGTCTTCAAGATTAACGGCTCACTCTGCTCAGCCAAATCGAAACCGTTTAGAATACAAGAGCTAAAATTGGCACTTGTAAAGCGGGGGCTGCTTTGCCGCTAATCCTTGAAAAACAGAAGCCGGTACTACATCCCGAGGCTCCTCAGGGGACGAATTTCTGGCGCTTATCCTGGAAGCGAGCTGCAATTTGGGCGCTCTTGTTATTCGGATTGCTCAATGCCGGACTTTTTCGCCTGGAAAATAGCAAACGCTCAGCCGATGTCTGGCGTGGCACAGGCTCGATTGACCTGGCCGTAAACGAATTTAACTCGCTTAAAACAAAAGCTGATGTCGTTTTGCTCGGTTCTTCTCTTGTTATGTATCCATTCTGGTCGATGGATAAAGGCCGAGACCCGCAGCATGTCGGAGACATTTTTCACCACCATGGCTCGGCGGTTCTGGAAGGCGAGATGCGCAAAGCAGGCTTCAGCAATCCGCATGTGTTCAGCTTTGCGATTTTTGGTCAGATGGTTTCTGATGCCTACATTTATGTCAACGAGTTTTTGAAAAAAGACAAGGCTCCCGAGTACTTGATTTACGGCATCGCACCTCGCGATTTCAGCGATTATGATCTTTCCTCGCCAATGGCGACAAATACCTTCAAGCGCCTGGTTAATCTCGATAATCTGGCTCCTTATGCCAATCTTTACTTACCAGGCTTTCAAGACAAGGCCGATTTCGTAATGAGCCGTCTTTGCTATTTCTACAGCCATCGCTGGCGTTTACAGCAAGAGTTCAACAAGGTTCTGGAAAAGGCATACATTGCCATCGGTATTCATGAGCCCGAGAAAAAAGTAGATTATGCAAATGCAGGTTTCATGCTCTTCGGCGGTTTGCAAGAACGCTGGGATGCCAGCGAAAAGGAATACGCTCGCAGATATAAAAATATCGCCGAGCGTGACTTGAGTGTGCAAATGGGTTTCCTGAAACGGCTCGTAGAGCTCTCCAGAGAGCGCGGCACCAAAGTAGTGATCGTGAATATGCCTCTGTCTGAAATAAACAGAAACCTGTTGCCGCCTGGATTTTATACCCGTTTTCGACAGGACATTGCCAAGCTTGCCGAGCAGCCCGGTGTCAAGTTTGTTGATATAGGTGATACACCGGATTTTACGCGCTGGGATTTCTGGGATACGGCGCATCTCGGTCCGGCAGGCGGCGAAAAGGTTTTGACCCATATTTTGCCTGCTTTGAAAGAACTGCAAAGGGAAAAGTAAAGCAGCTAACTGCTCAAGGGTTGCCGTCTGAAAATTCCTGAACCATCATCAAAGTGCTGTCGTTGCGAGCGATCCCGACTCCGACTGACTGCCCGACATCCCAGAGAATATTTCCGCGGTGATTATTCATATTGGGCGGTTCTGCCATAAAAATGGCCTCGGCTTTTGCTACCAGATCTTTCTCCGGCGCAGTTCCTCGAGCGCGAAACGCGAGGTTTTCGGCGATACCGCCGCCGATACCAGCTGCGCGGGCTCTTTGCATTGGATCCCGCCCATCTGCAGTGTGCGAAAATTTGCCGTTGGCAATTAAATACTCGGCGTAATGCCTGGCAAGTTCTGCCAGGCGCGAATTTTCAGAGAGCGAGCTCTTACCGTTAGCAGCGCGATCTTTGTTAATTAACGACACCATATGAGATTCGAGCTGACTTATCGGCGTGCTTTCTATTGCTTTCTTTGCTGCGGCTGTTTCTGTATCTACGCCTGAAAATTCCGGGTCCGATTTTCTGCGAGCCATGCCTCTGGCGTAAACAGATTCGCCTGCATATCCGGCGCTGCTGCTGAAATCGCCTTTAGTGCGGACCAGAGTTGGAACCCCGCCTGTTACGGTGGCGTAGCTATACTCGAGCACCCCCGAGCTTGCGCTGAGTATGCTGTCGGCAACTGTAGGGCTTTCCACAACACGATTATCGATGCTGAACAGAATTCGTCCGGGGCGTAAGCCCAAGGACTGCCAGCGACCGCCCGGGCTTGCCTGAGTGATATAAACACCGCGCTTTTGACTGCCGTCGGGAAAGTTGACATAGGCCGGAACCCCGGAAATTCCCAGACTGCTGGAGCTTGTTTGCTTAGATGACCGGCTGAAAACATATTGCTTGGGCGCAGCAGGCTTCGCGCCAAGTCCGGCGTTTGCGACTGTAATAACAGCGCCGAGGCTCAGCAGCAAGCCAAGAAAGAGCAATTGTTTATTTTGCTTAGCTGATTCAGCCATGCTTCTTCTCCCTCAGTCCCAGTCTTCGTCTTTAAATGCATTGTCATCGCGCGGGCGACGAATTTCTTCTATAACCGTATAGAGCCTTGCGGCTTCTTGTGCCGGTGGAGCTTTTTCCGGCAGTTCTGCCACAGAGATGGTAAGAGCTCTGTTGCCCAGTTCTATATGGATTTTGTCACCGATGTGAAGCGTTGTGCTGGACTTGGCTGTGCGTTCGTTTACGAAGACCCGGCCCTGGTCGCAAGCCATCTGGGCAACTGTTCGTCGCTTAATGACTCTTGATAATTTCAACCATTTATCGAGGCGCATTTGTTTTTCGTCTACTTTAACTGCTGTCTGAATAGAAGTACTGAGAAGCTTGATTGTAGATCAGATTGATTGAAGATCACTAGTTTTACACTATGCTAAAAGGCAATTGCCGGTAGGGCTCTTTGTTGACAAAACTCTCTTCCTGGTTGTTCAATTCAGGATTCAAAAGGACTCTATTTTGGATATTCAAGAGACTGAAAAAATAAAAGTTGCCGTGCTCGGTGCAAGCGGATATACCGGGCAAGAACTTGTGCGCTTGTTGCTTCAGCATCCTCATGCAGAAATTAAAGCCCTGACTTCACGATCTTATGTGGGTAAGCCGTTTTCACAGGTCTTTCCCAATTTTAAGAGAGCAACTGAGCTTATATGTTCCGAGGCCTCTCTTGCTGAACTGGCGAATCTGGTTGATCTCGTTTTTCTGGCGCTGCCTCATGGCGAAGCCTGTACTATGATCACTGACGACATTCTTGATAAAACAATCGTTATTGATCTAGGCGCCGATTTTCGATTGAAAGACCCGGCTCAATACAAACAGTGGTATCACAACGAGCATGCAAATCCGTCTTTGATACAGTCTGCAAGTTATGGGCTTTGCGAACTAAATCGTGAGCAAATCATGGCTCGGCGCTTAATTGCAAACCCTGGTTGCTACGCTACTTGCAGCATTTTGAGTTTGGCGCCTCTCTTAATGCGTAAGTTGATCGATCCGGATTCAATTATTATCGATGCAAAATCAGGCGTTTCAGGGGCCGGTCGCGGACTAAGTCTAAATACCCATTTCAACGAAACAAATGAGAATTTTAAAGCCTATGCTTTAGCTTCTCACAGACACACGCCCGAAATCGAGCAAGAGCTCAGCCGAGCAGCGGGACGGGAAATTAAATTGAGCTTTACTCCGCATTTAGTCCCGATGCAGAGAGGTATTCTCGTAACCGCATACGCGTCCTTGCTTCCTGCCGTTAATGCAGAAGATTTGCAGACCGCCTTCAATGATTACTATGGCGATCTGCAGTTCATCCGTGTATATGATCATGCTCTTGAATCGACTTTGCTTCCGGAAACAAGGTGGGTAACAGGCTCCAATTATTGCGATATCGGTTTCAGAGTTGATTCACGCACAGGCAGAGTCATTGTTGTTGCCGCACTCGATAATTTGATTAAGGGAGCTGCAGGGCAGGCAATTCAAAATATGAATCTGCTCTTTAATTTCCCGGAGAACGCCGGGCTGCAGTGCCTGCCATCTTTTCCATGATTCGAGTTATCGAAGATTAAGGTCGAAAGCTTCGCTTTCCAACACTTACGGCGCTGTTATCGCCTACTGCCACCGCGGATGGAATCGACGACTCTTTTACGTGAGAACAGAGAATTGTGAAGCTCTGGGCATTTGTATATCTTTTTCGAGCAGGCAATAAGCTCGCGCGATTCGAGCAAGTGACCTTGTCCACTAAAATCGCTAATATGTTCTTCAGGAGTCTCAGTCCTACAGAAATTCCTACAAATGCACCACTCTCAATGCCTGGCAATCATTGCTGAGTGCATTGTTTGACACCGTGAACGGCCTTGTCGTATTTTTGTAGACATACAAATTTCTCTACACAAGCTTTCAAAGCCTTACAGCGTCAGCGTTGTTTGAGTTCAATTACTAACACCAGCTTTATCGCTAACGTCGACGATAGGTTTGCCAACAGGCTAAAGACACGATAATCAACGCACCAACCAAACTAGCTCGTACCATTTGCCAATGAGCTTCCGGGTAGTAACTAGGATAATCCTTCAGATGAAGCAGATAACTTCCAACTATCAATGCAGAAACCACAACTGCAGTTGTGAACTTGCCACAAGGCGCTATTGCGGCAGCAACTCTAACGGACAAATAAACCCCAATCAGACCAACAATAATGGAAACCCACGGCTCAAGCGAGTAACTAAACAGAAGACTGATGGGTTTAAGAACTAATCTCATCAAGAACGCGGCGGGCAAGACAAAAAAGAATCTGAACAGAATAATTTCATCACTCAGCCCAGGAGGCTCCAGTACAGTTGAGTTTTCATTGGCGCTTTGGTGTGCCATGACTGTCCCGAACTCCACTAATCAGTATTGGATTCAAGCATTCTATCTCATAACAAAATGATTGAGAGATTAAGTAAGAGACACCGCATTCGTCACCAGCAATGCTGCCTATTGGACTCAATTGACTAACAACCGCATCCCTGGTTGACGTAATTTCGCAGAATGGTAATAAGGCGAACTATAATAGCTTTTGGATTGTGAGAATTCCCCAGAGAGGGCGCTTATGACAGTAGCCAAATCTAAGAAGTCTGCCAATTTCGTCCCATCAAAGCAAAATGCGAAATCCGAGGCGATCAAGAAAATTATCAGGGCAGTCAGACAACACCGCCTGGGCTATGAGGACTTTGTTTATGTCTGTCAGCAAGTTAGACTCAAGCTCAAGATGAAAAAGCCGAAGAAAAATAGACAGTTGCCTGAGCTACTGTCCATGGCTCAGCTCAAAAAGTTCTTCAAAACAGTGCAAAAATGCGGCGACACTGAACATGAATTGATGCTGAAACTATTGTTGTACACGGCTGTACGTGTTAGCGAGCTCGTGAACATTCGCCGAAGCGACATTGATTTAGACTCCTGCAAGATCTTTATCGACAGCGGCAAAGGGAAGAAAGACCGCTATATTCTCTTTCCAACAAGCTTCAGGCTAGCGTTGCAGAGTTATCTTGATACTCGGGATGATAATGTGTTCGCAATTGAACTCAAACAATCATGACGCTGAGTACGTTTGCAGGCGTGTGTAGACAGATCTGTAGGCCCCCGAGAAAGCGAAAATACGGCACCGGTTCCATGCCTGCCACCGGCGCCAGCAAATCGCATGGGGAGCGCTTGCTGCTGTAGCTATTTTGTAGGCGGGATTATTCAGCTACATAATTGGACAGTAATGAATGGGATCTGCAACTGGGTGATTTCCGGATGCGTGAGTTGCTCGATGGGTAATCGCTCACTCATGCCGATACCGTTCATGTCCAGCAGTTCGAGGAATGCCTCTGTAATACAAGACATGTGCGGTCGCAAGCTCTCTACATCCAGTACGATGTATTCGGCACAACAATGCCGGCAACTGAGAGACCTCCTATAAGGAAGCTCTCTATTGATATGGACGCACGCGGATTGTTAGGAGTTCATCCAACATCGCTAATTTGTTCTTCAGGAGTCTCAGTCCTACAGAAATTCCTACAAATGCACCACTCTCAATGCCTGGCAATCATTGCGGAGTGCATTGTTTGACACCGTGAACGGCCTCGTTGTATTTTTGTAGACATACAAATTTCTCTACACAAGCTTTCAAAGCCTTACAGCGACAGCGTTGTTTGAGTTCAATTACGAATAATCAATCTCTCCAAATCATCGGCAAGGTTCTCGGACATAGATCTCCAACAGCAACGCAGATTTATTCACAGCTGGCCTTTGACCCTTTGAGACAAGCGATGGAATCGGCCCAGAGTTCTATAGTTGCGGGGCGCAAATTGCTTCAGCTCGAAACTCCTAAAAAGCCAACAAAAACAGCAAAGTGAAAAAACAAGACAAAGAAACCAATTAAGGCTAATCGCCCTTGAACACTCTCACTTCTGTGTCAATGTTGACACAGAGAGTCCGGAGCAGCATCACCCTCGGCAAGCTTTCATGCTGATGAACGTCAACTAGTTTGACCTGTGCGTATTGCCTCAAAAAAAAATGCATTACACGCGGCGTCTCAAAAGTGACAAGCTGGGGAGACCCGCTTATAGCTCAAGCATCCTCAGCATCCAATCTTCCCAGGAATCCGCATCCAGAGAGTCTTCTACTGCATCGGGGTGCTTGGATATCCACCACGTTTTTATTTCAGAGTATTGTTCGGCAGAGAGTAAAATAGGCGTCCAAGCTCCCATCCGCCCATCTTGATCGCATGGATCACTGCCAACTATCAAGAATTCATTCAAGAAGGATCTCGGCGGAAAGTAGCCGGAGCATGAAACGGATCTGAATATGCCAAACCGGACCTTTTCGTTGTCAGAAAGGACTCGCTTTGCTAGCACTACCACTTCAGCAGGTGTAAGGTCCGACCGCGGCATGAATAAAGCTCCCTTCAATCTTCAGCGAAATTTGTCACGGGCATTGACCTTGTCCCTAGTGTCGGTCCACTTGCCAGCTGACTAATTGCAACTTATGAGCTATCCCCATTTCTGCGGCCAGTTTAAACTAGAAAATTCGGATTCTGTTCGTTTTCATCTTTTATGGCGAGCCGCATGCACTGGGCAAATGCGGCAGGTGTTTGATAGTCCAGTGCAGAGTGTGGTCTTCTCTGATTATAATCTTCCCTCCAGGCGGTTAAAATCTCGCGTACTTCATCCCAAATCGCAAGCGCCCTGCGGACTAGATCCTCAGAAATTTGATATCGGCTACGAAAAAGTTCGTGAAATCGCGTTAATACGAATTGGCGGTCTCCGTCAGTTCATACCTCTGCCCTAGTCAGCTATCGGTTGCGACTGAAGCCACATTCGCAATTGCTGGGAGAGCGGGTCTTTCCTCTGCCTGGCCGAGCTATTGTGTCAGCACCTCTTTGTCCACAAGAAGGTGCGCTAGATAAACGTCGATCTCTGTATATGGCAAATTACAATCACGAAAAGCCGAGTACCCGTGCCCGCACTCCGCAAGTTCTTGCATTTAGTCAGTGCTTTTGGCGATTTCGCCTGTTCTGTCCGGATTGATTAGTCTCACCACTTTAGGATGTTCGTCTGCATTAGAGCGGCCACCGACGAGACTATAAAGGTGTGCCAGCTCCTGTTGCGCCGGCAGGAACTTTTCATCAAGCCGAAGTGCTCGACTTTCACAGACAATAGCTTGACCGATTATTCCTTCCTGCTCATAAACTAAAGCCAGTTCGTGCAAGACAACCTTATTTAAGGGATCCTTTATACTGGCTTGAACGTATAGCTCCTCGGCCTTTTTCCATTCCTTGCTCTTTACTGAAGCTTCTGCATGCACAATTAGTTGCTTCAATTCATTTTCAATCACTTTTGCCATGTCTAAACCGCGGGGCGAATGCGTTCGAGCTGCATCATCATGGGGTCCATCATTCTGCGCAATTGAAGCCTGAATAAAACCAGGCAGCAATAACATGGCTGCAACTGCCGCCACTACCAAGATTCCCTTTTTCACAAAAATACGCTTGCCCCAGCGTTCAACTTTCCGAGAAGCTTTCGCAAAATCAGCTGAGTCGCAATTCCAACTAAACAATTCAATACGCATTTTCGATTCCTGCTTCGGTCCAAGGTAATCAGAACATCACAGACCGTTATTGTGGAGCAATATATTACTTCCGATAACTGATTATAAGAAGGGGGAAGATCACGAATCGTAAGGCTTTCAGGCTGTTTGTTTTGATCTTTTATTTATGCGTTTTGACTTGATATTTATGCGATTTGTGCGGCGATCATTCCTTTTAACACAAAAACTTCTTCCAAGTACGACAGAATTCATACAGCTGCTGTCTTTTTGTTCTCGGAGCAATGATCTTTTCTTTACACCTGAGAAAATACCTTTTCTTTATGCTTCCACAGCGGAATCGCGCTACCACTCGGCCTGGAATTCTCTTAAAACCTTGACTGCGGATGCGGACTCTCTGGCTCTATTAAGTACATGACCATCGTCCACCCGAAGATTAAGATCCCTAACACTGGGCGCTCCGACGCGAACACAAGGCAAGCTTCCTTCTTCATCAAAATTAGAATTCAAAGCAAAATGGCTAGTGCAAACCCATTGCTCGCCAACATCCATTCCTTCAAGCTCGAGAATAACGTTCAACATTTTTTCAATCTCAAACCTCTCTTCAGGATGATTGAAATTCCTGAACTGGTCTTTATATGCGGCACTAAAAGGCTCAGCGCCTCGCTTGCCTGGATCTGACTCTCTCTTTATTTTCATTTCTGCTGTGTTCAGTCACTGAATCAAATTCGTAAAAGAACTCCAACAATCATGAGGCTGAGTGCGTTTGCAAGCGTTTGTAGACAGAACTGTAGGTGCCTGAATAGGCGAAAATATTGCGGTGCTTCCA
>JAIEPM010000081.1 GCA_019748395.1 Candidatus Obscuribacterales bacterium | reverse complement strand
CCGAGGATTAAATCTGGTCGGAGTTCCATTCATACTGGAACTGCTGCTTATTATTGGGCTGGGCCTACTCTTGCAAGAGTCGGACCGCGCGCAATTAAAAGAATCTGTTTACCGAAAAATTGCCGCATCCAATGCCAAGTTACTTTTGCTAACAACCGAAGCTCCCTATTTTTTGATCAGCTCCATCCGCTTTGCCAGCGACGATATCTTTAAGATCTACCAGGCAAAACATGATCAGATCAAGGCTGATCAAAAGGAGTTGATCGCGCTTTTGCAAAAAACTCCTGACATGGCCGATGGAGCTGCAGAAGTTCAAGAAAACATTGATCACATCATGACCGTTCTTGAAGGAATTGCTGAAGCACGAAAAGCAAGACTTCCTCAGATGCTGGGTAAATTAGCCGAGGTTATCGAGTCTTACGAGCAAGAAAAAGGCTCTGCAATCGAGAACCTGGCGAAGATGCTGCGCGCAGGAGAAATAAGAACCAGGGAAATTCAAAAGCAAAGGGCTCTTGTTCGCAAAAAACAATCTGAATTACTTTTGCTGGGAATTGCCGCAAATTTAATTGCGGGAGTTTATCTGGCTTTCTTTTTCCGAAACGGCATCTCGGCTCGCCTGGGAACAATCCGAAAGAACACGGTTCTTCTTTCAAAAGGGGAAGAACTGGAGAAACCTATTTCCGGTGAAGACGAGATCGCTCAGCTGGACCAGGCTTTTCACGCTATGGATCGTGAACTAAAATCAGCGGCGGAGCGGGAAAAGAAACTATTCAACGACGCCAGCGATGTTATTTGCGTTCTCGATTACCGGAACCAATTTCAAAAAATCAATAAAGCTGCAGAAAGGCTATTAGGCTACTCGCATGAACAGCTGCTTTCAATGACCTTGTCGGATATCGTAATGCCGGAAGACATGAACGCCATGCTGGATCAAATTGCCCATGGAAAACTCAGTGGCGAAGCTTTCGCCTTCGAGAACCGCCTGCGCACTGCCGCCGGATTATTCATTGAAGTGTCATGGTCCAACTTTTGGTCCCGAAGCGACAACTTGCTTTACTGCGTGGTGCATGATGTCAGCGAGAGAAAAAGAACTGAAAGAAGCAAGAAAAAATTTCTGGCAATGATCAGCCAAGATCTCAAAAAGCCCCTGGCAGCAATGTCAGCTTCGGTCGCAACTTTGCTTGACTCAAGGTCTGAGTCAGTCAGCCTTCAGGCACAAGAAAAGCTGCAGGTTGCGGCCAAGAATTTGAGGCGCCTGCTTGGACTTGTTAACGAACTTCTGCAAGTTGCGGAAATGGACTCCTCAAGCATCGACATCAGCAAAGAACGCTGCGACACCAGAGAACTTCTAATTCAATCAGTTCAGGAAGTAGAATCACTGGCGGAGAAAAGCGGAGTGAAACTTGAAGTACTATCAGAGCACGAAGAATGGTCGGTAGATCCAAATCGCATAGTACAGGTTCTCGTCAATCTTTTGTCCAATGCAATTAAGTTTTCTCCCGCCGGACAAACCGTAACCCTGAGCTCCTCGCGAAAAGGGGATATGGTGGAGATTAGAGTGCAGGACAGGGGTCGGGGAGTTCCGGAATCTCACAAAGAAAAAATCTTCGAAAAATTCCAACAAGTTGAAGCGGCCGACGGCAAACGAAAAGCCGGTACAGGACTGGGACTACCTATCTGCAAACAGATTATAGAAGACCACGGCGGCTCCATCGGCGTAGAAAGTCGAGAAGGAATGGGGAGTTGTTTCTGGTTTATGCTTCCGCGTGATGAAACAGTAAGCCTAAAACTAAAACTTGAACGACGCAGCGCGAAACAAGCGAAAGAAGAAAAATCAATTCCGATAAGTTCTCAGACCGGGCAATTACCGGCAAAGGAAGCCCCAAGAAAAGTAATTTCAGGAAGTATAAAGCTCGTTTATAAAGGCGCGATTTTAATTCTCATTCCGCTCATCTTCGAGCTCGCGCTTGTCGGTTCCATGTCTGCACTTTTAGTGCAGGTGGATCGGGAACGGAAGCAGGAGCTGCACTACAGAAATATCGCGTTTAATACCAGCAAACTTGTGAACATGTATTTCTTGATGTCTGTCGGGGCGATCGGCGACAAATATGTTGCTGACTTCGGATTGATGGCTCAGGGCTATTACACGGCTCACAAAACCCTGCTGGATTTGAGAGAACTCGTTAAAGAGGATCGGGGTGGTCCTCAATTGATAGAACCGGTAATTGAGCTGGACAAAGAACTTGCCGACTGGGTTCACCGTGGCGAAGTGCTGGTGAAAGAAAGCGGCTACCGAAGCGGTCAAATGGGCGGCAAAGAAAAAATGCTTCCTACTATCATAAAAATCGCACACCGGCTTCAAAGACTATGTGAAGATGCGGAAAGAAAAGAATTCGTAAGCCCGGCAAGACAAAAGAAACTTCGAGGCAAACAAACTGAAATATTAGTTCTTGGACTGCTCGGCAATCTGCTGGGCGCGCTGGCTCTAGCGGCATATTTTGCCAAAGACATCACCTCAAGACTTCAAATACTGGCGGACAATGCGATGCGCCTCAGTAAAGAGAAAGACTTGAACCCGCCTCTTCAGGGAATCGACGAAATCGCCGACCTGGATCAAACCTTTCATAAAAGCGCCGGAGCCTTGATTGAGTCTCGAAAAAAAGAACGAGCGGTTTTTGATAATTCAAAGGACATAATTTGCTCCCTCGACAGCTCCGGTAATTTTTCAAGCATCAACCCGGTAGTGCAGGAAATATGGGGCTACAGCAAAGAAGATCTATCAGGCAAAGAAGCTAAACGCATCATTTTGGAAGATGACCAGTCTCAGTTTCTTGAATTGCTCAAAGCTAGAAATAAAGAGCATGCAGAGCTTGAATGCAGAGTTAAACGCAAAGACGAAAGCATTGCTCATATGCTCTGGTCCTACTCGCGACCGGAAGCAGAAGGCGAAGTATTTTGCGTAATTCACGACATCAGCAATTTGAAAGAACTTGAGAGGATAAAGCAAGAATTTCTGCAAATGGTCAGCCATGATTTACGCACGCCTTTGACCTCGGTGCTCGGAATCAGCAAACTTACTCAAGCAGGAGCTTTTGGAAAGCTTGACGAGACAGCAAAGCAGATCCTGTCGAATATAAACAAGTCCGGAGATCAGCTTCTGGAGCTTATAAACGATCTTCTCGACATTGAGAAACTCGAAGCCGGTAAGATGCAATTAGTCTTTGAAGAGTGCAAGCTTCAGGAGATCATGGCTCAGGCTAAACTCAAGTGTTACGATCCTGAACGAGTCAGAGAGAGCCTTTCCCCTGAATGCGGGAAACAGCTTTTGAACGCGGACAGAGATCGACTTCAGCAAGCACTCAGCAATGTCCTGAATTTTGCCATCGATAACGCAAATCTCGGCACAGCAATAAATTTCACAGCCTCCACAAAGGAAAGTGAACTTGAGATCTTTATAGAAAACAATGCAGAAGTTCTCTCAAAAAGTGCTCGCCTATCTTTGTTCGATAGAATTCAGTCTGAAGAAGCAGTTCAAAGCGAGCTAAGAGACAGAGGGCTGGCATTAGCAATTGCCCTCAAGATAATTGAAGCACTGGGCGGCAAGATCAGCGTACTCCCGAAAGACAAGGGCAACAGCTTCCAGATCAGACTGCCTCTCTGATGCTAATTCTAAAAGCGCTGAACTCATTCTCTAGTTTGCCAGTAAGTTTTTGATTCCAGTCCGGAGAGATTTCCGCTGCCTGTTACCCAGAATGCCGGATTTTGCAGGTAAGGAAACTCTTTCTTTCCAAACCAGAAACTGTCAAGATAAACATCCGGATCCACATGGAAAGTAATGAAGTCACCGGCAAAATGTCCAAAATATGCCATGCCGTCGCCATCGGGATTGCTTACGCCGAAAGACATATCAACCGGAATCCAACCTACCGAATCGGCAAAAAATTCCGATTTGACATGGACCTGGCCGTAACCGTTGTCTGCACTATCCGCGCCGCCGGATTTCTTCAGCCAGCGGCCGATTAAAGGTCTGGCAGCTACGCCGTTAGCTCTCAAAATCGAAGAGAATAAATAGGAAAGTCCACCGCAATCGCTGCTCTTGCACTTGCAGATATTAGATGCAGAGCGATTCTGCAAAGGATCATAATTGTACTGGTAAAGTCGTCGAATCTTCTGATAAGTTCTCCAGGCAAAATCAATGTCTTTCTCTGAGCTCTCCTTTCTCAAGTTATGTTTGCTCAGCCATGACTGAAAATCCTGATTGTCAAAATCCAGTGATTTAGTGGGCTTTAGATAAAGAGCCTTTTCCTCCGCAGAAATTGTCGCAAGAGACTTTGCAGCCCCCTGCACAAGCTCCTTGCTGTTCAGAGTCAGGAAATAATGCACCCTGGCATAAAGGTGCTTTTTCAGCTCCAGGCTATTGCAAGGAATACGAGCCAGAAGCACTTTTCTGTGCAGGGGACTCAGCTCCAATTGACTGCGATAAGCAAAAGGCTTGTCATCGACAAGCATCTCCAGAGAACTCAGCTTTTGCTGCTCGGGCAAATCAGGCGGATAAGGCGCATAATAAATCCACTCAAGAGCCTCCAGATTAGGAGCATCAAGCTTAAGCGAAAGCGCTCCTGATACTTTGCATTTTTCTCTGGAAACAAGATGTGCGCTTTTGAGCGGAAAAACCTGCGCCTCAACAGCTGATAAGCTGAGGAGCAAGGCGCCGATTAATGATGCCGCGACGGCGAGTAATCGGCGCTTCAGCATCAAAAACAGAGGTCTCCTGCAATTATTTGGAGAAAAGAGCTTCCACAAATACCGGCGGCTCAAAATCACGAAGGTCGTCAATTTTTTCTCCCAGCCCCACCAGTTTCACAGGCAGATTCAAGTCCCTGGCAATACTGAATACGATACCACCCTTCGCGCTGCCGTCGAGCTTGCTCAAAATTACACCTGTCAGCGGGCAGCTTTCCGCAAAGACTTTAGCCTGTTGCAAACCGTTCTGTCCGACCGAGGCATCCACAACCAGCAGTGATTCCAGGCTGCAGCCGGAAGCATTTTTATCCAGCACGGAGCGGACTTTTTTCAACTCCGCCATCAAATTGGCTTTGTTATGCAAACGACCGGCAGTGTCAATAATCAGAACATCAAAAGCTTCGTTTCTGGCTCGCTCAATTGCTTTGAATACGACGGCGCCGGGGTCTGAGCCGTCAGGCAAACGTACAATCTCGACACCGGCACGTTCGGCCCAGATTTCAAGTTGAGTTTCGGCGGCGGCTCTAAAAGTATCACCGGCGGCAAGAAGTACTTTCTTTCCTTCTTGCTTTAAGCGCCAGCAGAGCTTGCCGATACTTGTAGTTTTACCGGTGCCGTTAACTCCGACAACGATGATAATCGAAAGCTTGTCTCCTGCAATGTTCAACTTGGAGCTGGCAGTTTGCTCGAGCATTTTATGGAATTCGCGCTTCAGAAAGGCTTCGACATCGTGTGAATTCCACATTTTCGCCAGAGCTTCGCGGCGCATGTGTTCTACCAGTGTTTCAGCAGTAGATATACCGACGTCGGCACGAATAAGCTTCTCCTCAACTTCGCTCAAATAATCTTCGTCCACGGCTCTGGGCGGTGCTTTAGAAGCAGCAAGCGCCAGATTGGAGTCGGTCGGAGCGCCGCTGCCGGACGAAGCGGAGGAGCCTTCTTCACCCTCGACTATTGAATCAACCAGCACGGTTTTGGTTCTGCTGATCGCGGTTTTCAGCTTAGAAAGCGCTGTGCCCCACCAACCACTTTTTTCCTCTTCTTCGGACATTTACCTTATCTCCTCACTGGATTTTGCGAGCGATTAAGCTGCTCATCATCACTGAGCTCAAGCTTCAATTCTCCTGTAAGTCTGAAATGTTCTGCAGAAGCATTGATGTCCGAGAGCACACCGTTGATGAATTTAGCAGCTCTGGCATCGGCAAAGCGATGCGCAAGTTCTACAGCTTCATTGATACAGACTTTCAAAGGTACATCCGGCATGAAAAATGCTTCGGCACAGGCTAAACGCAAAATATCGCGATCGATGCTGACCATGCGTTCCATGCGCCATTTCGTTTTCATACTGCCGATTATCTGGTCGATAAGCTCATGGTTGTCCAGGTATGTTCCCACAAGTTCTTCAATGAATTTCTTGACGTCATGCGAGTGCGGTCGGCGAATATGCAGCGTATGCGTGGCGCCGCAAGCATCGCACTTTACTTTGTTCGGAAGCGAATCTGACGCAATTACCATTTCCGGGATATCCAGAGCTTCCGAAACAAGGTGAATCGAAAGCTCAATCAGCTCAAGCTGACGCTTCAGGTCGTCACTCTTAATCTCCACAGCTGAGATATCGGCTATGCGTCTTTGATTGCTGGGATGCTCAAGCTCCAGCTCATCTATGCCTTCATTGGCTTTGATCAGATAACCGTTAGCTTCCGACAAACACTGACGAGCGTGCTCGGTCAAAATTTGCACGGAGCGGCAAAGTAATTTATCAAAATCCATTTTCTCAAGGCGCTTCTTGTCCTTGGGCAGCTGCGGCATGATGATAACAGCTAATTCTCTTGCGATTCGACGTGCGCTCATTTTGGCTCCAGACTGCAGAGCCGGGCTGGCTCACAGCAATACAACATGTTACCATGACAAGCACTCGTTCCAGCGGAGACTAAAATTGCGGATAACGGGCGGAGAAGCGCGCGGCAGGTCAATTAGCGGACCCGACGGTCTAGAGCTCAGACCCACCGGCTCAAAACTGCGGCAGGCTTTCTTTAACATTCTCGGCAACAAGCTTAACGCTTCAAGCTTTCTTGACCTCTGCGCCGGCACGGGTCTCATGGGTCTAGAGGCCCTCAGTCGTGGCGCAGGCAGCCTGATTGCAGTCGAAGAAAACAGGAAGAGCGCCAGGAATATAGAAGCAAACCTGAAACATCTTGGCTACGAGGGCGAAGTCATATGCTCCGACCTGAGGCGAGTCATCCCTTTACTTGCCCCCAAGTCCTTTGACATCATTTACGCCGACCCGCCTTACAAAAGCGAGATTTTCGTAAGCATCATCGAGCTTGTGGATAAGCACAAAATTCTGGCTGCCGACGGCTTGCTCGTGCTTGAACATTTGCGCAATCGAAAACTGCCTGAAAAGGTCGGAGAGCTTGAGCTGAGCTCAATTCGGCATTACGGACAGAGCAGCCTGAGCTTTTACAAGATCAAAGATTAGCACCACTACCGATACCAGCATTCAGCACTTACTAACCGCAGCAATCAGATTCGCCGGCCGGCGGAGACGGGGATGCAGCCCCCAGTTCAGCCGCAGTCGGCGCCGGGCTAGAAACGCCGGAGTCGCCCCCGGAAGCAACCGGCACGACGGGCATTTTGCCGGTCGTTGTTGCAGGATATTTCAAGCGATCATGATGCAGGGTGCGCCAGACACGCACAAACCCCCGTTTTACTTTTTCCAGCTCATCAATAGTAAGAGTAGATTCACTGAATTGCTGGTCGTCCCAGCGAGCTTTGAATACGTTGGAAATAGCAGCTTCCACTTCTTCCATGGTCGGATCATGCATGCTGTGCGTCACGGCTTCCGATACGTCGGCCAGCATGACAATCGCGCTTTCTTTTGTTTGCGGCTTAGGACCGGGATAGCGATATAGATTGGGATCGACGTTTTCAGAGCCGTCACGCATGCAGGCTTTATGATAGAAATAAGCCATAACAGTCGTGCCCTGGTGCTCGGGAATGAAAGCTTGAATTGCTTTCGGCAAGCCGTATTTCTGAGCTAGCGCGATACCGTTGGTTACGTGTGCAAGCACCTTTGCCCTGGATTCTTCCGGCGGAATGAAATCATGGGGGTTCTTGTCGCCAAGCTGATTTTCAATAAAATAACGCGGCGTAACCATCTTGCCGATATCGTGATACATCGCACCGGTGTGCACCAGATTTACGTCGGCGCCGATAGATCTGGCCCCGCCTTCAGCCAGGTTGGCCACAGCTAAACTATGCTGATAAGTTCCGGGCGCATTTTCTTCGAGCTGCCTCATCAAAGGCTGATCAGGCTCTGCAAGCTCGGCGATGCGATAAGGAGTAAGGATTCCAAAAATATTCTCAAGGAAAGGCAGAATGCCTATGGCTGCAATCGAGGAGAAAAGTCCGCCAAGCATCTCCATGGGAAGGTCAGTACTCAAGCTGACATTGGCAGGCGAATCAGTTCCGGCAAGCACAGCCATAACATAGCCCAGAGATTGCATGCAACCCACCAGAATACCTGTAAGCATCAAATCGCGTCGGCGCTTTACACTGGCTCCCAGAGCCATTCCGGCAGCGGTTCCCAGAGCGACAAGATGACTGCCTGAGAGAAGTTCACTCACGCTCAAAAAGAGCAAAAGCAAAACAGTCAAAATGCCGGTTAAGCGCCTTCCGTATGTAACAGCAAGAATCAGGGTGGTCGCCGAAAGCGGAACGAATTGCGGAAAATCCTGGCCGATAAAGAAGGCGGTCACGCAGGTGATAATCGATACAGTCGACATCAAAGCGACTGCGGAAGGTGAATAAAAGAGCTTCGGCTCATAAGTGTAAAGATAGACCCCAAAAAGCAAATAAGCAGCAAACAATGCGATCGCAATCACTGTCGCTAGACCGGGGTCGCTTACCTGGGTAATTCCAAGAGACTCAAGAGTTTTTATTTGCTCGGCTTGCAAAGTTTCACCGCGATGCACGATCACAGAGCCGGTTTCGATAGGCTTCATTACCGGTTTTACAGCTGCAATTGCTTCCTCCACCTTTTTCTCGGTCAATATTTCGTTGACGCTTACATTGCTGTCTAGCTCAGCGGCAGCAAACACTGCCGCATTCTTGCGCAAAACAGGATCATAGCGATCCGGCAAAAATTCAAAAATCTGCAATTCCCACTCGCGCTTATCTGTATACGGCTGCAGGCTGACGTTGTGCAAAAACTTTCTCATGACTGAAAGAAAATCGCCTGCAAAAGCAGTAAATTCCTCTCTGGAAAGATTGGCTGCAAATTGCAAAAGCTGCCTCTCTGAATCAGGACTTTCAGGAGCAATAATTTCCTTGTATTTTTGACGAGCCGAACTAAGTTTTGCAAAATAATCTTGCAGAAGGGCTCGAGCGTCGGCTTCGCCTGAATTTTTCTCTCGTGCAGCGGTTTTGCCTTTTGCTTCAAGTCCCTCTTTGACTTTCTTGGATAAAGCTACAATGCGCGGCTCGGCAAGCGGAGGGGCGGCTGCTGTGTTTATGGAGGATTTGAACTTTTCAAAATCGGAATCCTGCATTTGCAAAAGCATAATTTGCTCAGCAGAAGTCAAAGAAGGCGGTGCAGGCAAAGGCAGGATTGCAGCTTGCAAAAGCTTCTGAACTTTAGATACTTTCGCTTCGACACGTGAAAAAAGCTGAGCAGCCTTATTCGGATCTCTTCTCAAAACAGGAAGAACTTCGTGCCTGGCCTCATCGCGCAGGGCTCCTGTTTTTTCCTCATCAATCACCATTATTTTGCGCGGCGATATGATCACCTGCTCGGCAAGATCACCGGCTTTCAGACGATGCCCGAAAAAATGCGGACCGGCAAGAACCAGCAAAAGCAAGAAATAACTCGTTGCTACCGTGATTGACCAGACAAAAGTTCCAGCCACTGAATAATTTGTACTTTTGCTCAGACTTGCTGCTGAGTTCATGAATTCTCTATTGCGACCCCAGGGACCTGAGAATATCCATCATCTTACCCCTTATTAGAAGCAGGATAACCAAAGTCACATTGCTGAACCGAGATAAGGGCATCAAAAGAAAATCAAGATACTTTTATCGGACAGCGCCAAAAGCAAAGACTAGCCGAGCTGTTCGGTATTCAGGGTTTTCTTGACCCGGTAAATCGACTTGTCTTGAGACTCGTGATAAGTACGCATCACAATTTCAGCAAGCAGACCCATGAAGATGAATTGCACGCCAAGCATCATACACATAGCCACAAGAATCGGCAGCGGCGTTTCAATAAATGATGTGGCGAAAAAGAATTTCAAAACGACCATGAAAGCAAAAGCCAGAAATCCGCCTGCAAAACAGAGAAAGCCCATGGCACCGAAGATATGAATTGGTTTTGTGGCGTAAGAGGAAAGGAATTTAACCAGAATCAGGTCAAGCACGACTTTGAAAGTGCGCGACAGACCATATTTGGACTGACCAAACTGCCGGGCATGGTGTGTCACCGGAATTTCAGTTACACGTGCACCCATCCAGCTTGCGTAGATGGGCACGAATCGGTGCATTTCACCATACAAACGAACGTCTTTTATAACTTCGCGTCGATAAGCTTTGAGCGAACAGCCGTAATCGTGTAAACGCACGCCGCTGATCACTGAAATGATTTTATTGGCAGTCCAGGAAGGAATCAAACGAGTAAAGAACTCATCCTGGCGGTCCTTCCGCCAGCCACTGACAACATCGAAACCCTCGTCCATTTTTGCCAGCAGACGAGAAATGTCTACAGGATCATTCTGCAAGTCCGCATCCATAGGGATGATGATATCGCCTGTCGCATAATCAATTCCGGCAGCCAGAGCCGCCGTTTGGCCGAAGTTTCTGACAAAACGCACACAGCGGATTCGTTTATCACGGGCAGCCATCTTCTCCAGAAGCTCCCAGGACTTGTCTTTTGAGCCGTCATCGACAAGAATGGCTTCCCAGCTGCGACCGAGACTATCGAGCGCCTGCACG
>JAIEPM010000581.1 GCA_019748395.1 Candidatus Obscuribacterales bacterium | reverse complement strand
GAGTTAAGAATGAGACAGCTGCTACCGGAAGGATTCCACTATTTCGGACCGGGAGCCAGAACATTGAGCGGACTGGGAGCAAAGTCGGAACTTGATCTGCTCAAAGCCGGACAGGAAATGCTTGAACGCACGCCCTGGAGGGGCATAGAGGAAGGACGTTTTTTCAAGCTCAGCTCGCCGGAGTCTCTAAAAATCAGTTCAAGACTGCCTGGAGCTCAAACTGAAGTGATAATGGGTCGGCGTGCGGCAAACATGTTCCACACACACGAGTCTTCTTATTTGCCTTCCAGTGCAGATTTCAACACTGTATACGAAACAGGTATTGTGGCAGTGCCGCAAAAAGGCGTATTGACCTTTTATGAGGGTAGCGGTCGACAAGCTGAAGCTCTTGTGCAGATGCTGCGTAAAGGCGATAGTCTAAAAGCGGCTCAGGCAGCCGAACTTTTGCATAATCAGTCCTTCAAGACCTTGATTGTCGATCCGTCAAAAGAGCTGGCGGTCGGCGCGCAGCTGCGCTGGAATCCGTCCGCCAACCGCATGCAACTTTCATCTATAAAGACATTAGATTATGCCGAGACCGTAAAAAATCTGCAAAAATGGCGGGGTCAACTTAACATCGATTCAATTCAACACTCGGCGGAAGCGCTTCTAAAGCCGGGTATGACGGACTTTTTGCGCAAGATTAGCGCCGACGGTATTCAGTAACAAAAACAGCCAATTAAATGTAGATTCCAAATGAAAGCGCTACACTGACTGCTTAAGCTTTTGGCAGTCCGGTTCTTTTCAAGAAGAAGCGTTGAAGCCGCCATTAAAGCAGGCAGCGATCAAGCAAGATGCTGAACGGAAGCCTGATTCAGGCTTGTTTTTGGAGGTAGGAATGAAAGTTTCCGAAGGGCTGAAAACATATACAAAGTATCTCTGGTTCAACACCAAGAAAGCAAAAGAATATATCCGTATTACAGACGAAGTCGCCGCCATGGTGCAGGAAAGCGGCATTCAAGAGGGTTTTGTTCTGGTCTCGGCCATGCATATCACAGCCGGAGTTTACATAAATGACTGGGAGTCAGGACTTATTGAAGACATAGACCGCTGGCTTGAAAAACTGGCACCGGCAGATCCGTCATACAAGCACCACCAGACCGGCGAAACAAACGGTGATGCACATCTGAAGCGGATTTTGATTAATCACCAGGTCACAGTCCCGATCACTGAAGGCAAACTTGATCTTGGACCATGGGAACAAATTTTTTATGCAGAATTCGATGGACAGCGAAAGAAGCGCTTAGTTCTTAAAGCAATGGGCGCTTAGGAGGGAAAATCACAAATGAGCAACTCGGTCGCAAACTACAAAGCAGCAGGTTCAACAATGCAATCGCAAAGCGGCAATGGTGCCAATCGCCAGAGAGCGATAAATACAATTCAAGACCGACAGCCGGTAAAATCGTCCACCGATTACAGCAAATCACATGTCGCCGATTTGTTCGGCTCTAATGTTTTCAACCGCTCAACCATGCGTCAGCTGCTGCCGAAAGCTGTTTATAAAGCGGTAGTACGTTGTCTTGATTATAACGAAAGTCTCGATCCGTCTCTGGCTGATGTGGTCGCAAACGCCATGAAAGATTGGGCCATCGCCCGCGGTGCCACACACTACACACACTGGTTCATGCCCATGACCGGCTCCACAGCTGAAAAGCATGACTCATTCCTGGTAACCACAGGCGACGACGGCGCGATACTTGAATTCTCCGGCAAAACGCTGATTCAAGGTGAGCCGGATGCATCAAGCTTCCCCTCAGGCGGCATACGTTCCACATTTGAAGCCCGTGGTTATACCGGCTGGGATGCCACCAGCCCGGCTTTCATTATGGAAAGCATCAACGGCAAAACACTATGTATTCCGACTGTTTTTTGTTCATATAGCGGGCATGCACTCGACAAAAAAACCCCCTTATTGCGCTCTATAGATGCAGTCAATAAGCAAGGTGTCCGTCTTCTGAAACTGCTCGGGCACCAGAACGTCAAACGTGTATCCTGCACCGTGGGCCCGGAGCAAGAATATTTCCTCGTAGATGAATCATTTCATTTGTTAAGACCGGACCTGATCAACTGCGGACGTGCACTATTTGGGGCGCGCCCGCCCAAGGGTCAGGAAATGGAAGATCATTACTGGGGCTCGATTCGAGAGAGAGTTCTTTCATTCATGATGGACGCCGAGTCCGAACTATATAAACTCGGCGTTCCTGTAAAAACAAGACACAATGAAGTGGCTCCGGCTCAATTTGAAGTTGCACCGGTTTTTGAATCAAGCAATATTGCCACGGACCATAATATGGTTTTGATGGAAGTATTCGGCAAAACAGCGCAAAAGCACGGATTTCGTTGCTTATTCCATGAAAAGCCTTTTTCAGGCGTCAACGGCAGCGGCAAGCATAATAACTGGTCTCTGGCTGACGATTCTGGAAACAACTTACTGGAGCCCGGCAAAACACCAAGTGAAAATACTCAGTTTCTGGTTGTACTCAGTGCGGTCATTCGTTGCGTCAACAAATACGGCGCACTACTGAGAGCCTGCATCGCCACAGCAGGCAATGATCATCGTCTCGGCGCCAATGAAGCACCACCGGCAATCATGAGCATTTACTTGGGCGACAAACTATTGGATGTGGTCAACGCCATCATCCACGGCAGACCGCTAACCCCATCGGCCTCCTCAACTTTGCAAATCGGTGTTTCGACTTTACCTGAATTACCGCGCGACGATTCAGATCGAAACCGGACCTCGCCCTTTGCTTTTACAGGCAATAAATTCGAATTCCGTGCAGTCGGCGCAAGCCAGTCGATTGGCTGGCCTAACACTGTTCTGAATACAATGGCAGCTGAGTCTCTGGACTATGTTTGCAGCAAGATTGAAAGCGAGCTGAAAAGCAGCAAAGATCTCAATGCTGCTGTTCAAAAAGTCGTAAAAGAAGTTCTTACTGAAAACGAAAGAATAATTTTCAACGGCGATAACTATTCAAAAGAATGGCATGAGGAAGCAGCCCGACGTGGTTTGCCTAATTTGCGCAATACAGTTGAAGCTCTGCCTGTTCTGGTCTCAAAAGAAGCGATGGAACTTTTCACTCGCTATCAAGTTTTGAGCGAAGATGAATTAACAAGCCGCTACAACGTCATGCTGGAAAGCTATTGCAAAACAATCAACATTGAAGCACAGCTGACCAAAACAATCGGCTTGACCATGATTTTGCCTGCAGCGCTTGATTATCAAACAAAGATTGCAACAAGCATTGCTCAGTGCAAAGCTGCCATGCCGAGCCTCGAACTTGCTCCGCAGGAAAAACTCCTTAAAGAAGTTGCCGAGCGTATCAACAGATTGAAACTCAATCTTGAACATCTAGATGCCATAAGCCATGAAGTAGACGAAGGTGAGTCCGACTTGCTCTCGCACGCCCGTTTCTATCAAGAGAAAGTCATACCGGCCATGAATAATACTCGTGCAACAGCAGACGAGCTTGAAATGCTGGTAGACGACTCCATGTGGCCCCTGCCCAAATTCCGTGAGATGCTCTATATCTATTAGGCTAAGAGTTAAGTTCAAAAGCGTCTTACGGTCTGTTTGAAGTCCGTAAGACGCTTTTTTTCAGCATAGCTCAATTAACTTTCGCAAAGCGGCAAGCTATTTAAAAGGGTGGAGGAGGCGGTCTGAGCTCAGACCGCCTCGGGAAATTTAAGGCTTTTCGGTCTTCAGGACGACACCGACCTGAGACGCATCGCAGCCGAACGACTGCGGAATCTTCCTTCGACTACGGAGCCTGAGATCAATCGTTTAGTAGTCTCTCTGGCGCGCGTCGAAACGAAAGGATTTTCGTCCTGAATGAGGTCTTCAAGTATTGAATTCGGCAAATTGGAATTTTCAGCAAGTCGATAACGAACATCAGGGTGTTCGTCTTTAGACAGGCGATACAAAACTGTAATCGGACAATGTGGATTTTCAGTCAAAGCTGCTCGCACTTCCGGTTCTGAATGAGAAAGAAGACTGCGCAAAGTCGACTCGGAACTGGAAGGATTGAGCGCCACGGCTTCACAAACACGCGCATCGGCAATCTTACGCAAATAGGCCAGTACTTCAGCAGTAGTTTCGGGATTTCGGGCCAGGCGAAGCTGGGCTTCCTTTTGCACCTGGCTGAGTTCCGGCTCGAAGCGACTATTGAATTCATCCTCGTCTGAGTCTAGACGGGCTGAAAGAAAAATCTTGATTGCTTCTTTCATATGCTGGGAGCTCGGCCAGTCATACTTGACGATGTAAGAGAGGTCTTCCGGTACACCGGCAAGATTATTACCTCCGAGCAAATCATCGTAAGTCAAATACATTTTGCTACCTCCACTCACATAGCACTATAATGCGCTAAGCTTTTCCAACAATAGAATTGGAAATCTGGAGACTATTTAGTCTATGCCGGGCTCAAGAACTGGCTTTCGGCGCGAAATCGTGCTCTAGAGCATACTGCACATAGCGACTCAGACGTCTGAACGACCACTTTAAGCCTTCACAGAGTATTTTTACTTGCGGCCAGTTGCTGGAAGCGGCCATGTCTTCCAGACGCTTGCTCAGACGAACCATTTCGGCAGCCCCGATCGCATTGGATGAGCCCTGCAATTGATGTGCAAGCGATTCCACAGCTCGAGCATCACGCTTGCTTCTTTCCAGTTCTAAAGCTTCAAGCAAAGTTTCGGCTGCAGAAAGATAAACTTCCAGAATTTCTCTGGCAACCTCGTCGCCGCAAGTACGTTGCAAACGGGGAATATTTAGAGGGTCTTCGCTTATTGTATGCATCGGAATATCTTCGTCTGAAGACGCTTCGGCAATTTCATCTTCAATAGGTCTGAGCATAGGTTCAGGAGCTTCTTTGCTCAGCCATTTAGAAAGAACCGACTGAAGTTTTTTAGCATCTACAGGCTTTGAAATGTAATCATCCATGCCTGCAGAAATGCAGCGTTCCCGGTCGCCATCCATGGCATGGGCAGTCATCGCCACCACAGGTATGCGGCGTCCGTGCTGCAATTCGTGTTTGCGAATCTCTTTTGTAGCCAGAAAACCGTTCATTTCAGGCATCTGACAGTCCATCAAAACCAGAGCGTAGTTGCCTGTTATAACCGCATCTACTGCTTCCTGGCCATTGGCGACAGCATGCCCGTTGAAACCTAAATTCTTGAGTTGCAGAAGCGCGACTTTCTGGTTGACAGGATTATCCTCTGCCACCAGAATCAAGCTGCTTTCACTCATGGGCAGCTGCGGAATCTGCTGAGTTACGGTCAGATCCAGATCTTTGGGACCGGTTTTAGACAGAACACCCTGCAATGAATCAAGCAACTGAAAATATTTGAGCGGCTTGGTCAAATAAGCAGCAAATCTAGTTTCCAGTGATACACCGCTGGCCTTCACCGGTGTCAAAGTCAAAATTAGAAATTTGGTGCGGGAGGCTACAGGGTCTTGCCAGAGCATTTCGGCAAAAGGCACGGCTTCGGCTTCCGACCCGGAAGCATCGATAAGCGCACAATCAAAGGGGTCGTTAGCGACTGCTTCCTGCCTGATCAATGTCAGGGCATCGCTGACACCGGCAACCGACTGCGAGCGCAGACCAAGCGTAGAAGCATAAGATTGCACAATTTTTGTGACCGAATCTATAGAGCTTATGATCAAAAAACGTTTGCCGTGTAAGTCCGTTTCAGGTGGTGCCGGTTCCGAACTTAGACTTGAAAGCTCGCAGGGTATTGTAAACCAGAAATCGGAGCCTTCTTTGGGTTGGCTATCCGCACCGATTTCACCGCCCATAAGCTCGACTAAACCCTTACAGATTGAAAGTCCCAGCCCGGTGCCGCCGTATTTTCGAGTGATTGAACCGTCAGCCTGAGTGAATGGCGAAAAAAGCTTTTTCAAATTGCTTTTACTAATACCAATGCCTGTATCTTTAACTGAAAAGCGCAGCTTCACTGTTTTTTCAGTTATTTCATCAGCGCTCACTTCCAAGAGTACTTCACCACGCTCGGTAAACTTCAAAGCATTGCTTGCCAGGTTCAAAAGTACCTGTCTGATATGTCCGGGATCGCCTCGCAGCAGCTTTGGAATATCAGGATGCACATAGGTCATTAAACTCAGCTTTTTCTTGCGAGCACGCTCGGCAAGCAACTCGGCCGTTGCTTCCACAATCGCAATCAATTCAAAATCAAGAATTTCAAGTTCGACTTTGCCGGCTTCAATTTTTGAAAAATCCAGAATGTCGTTAATTATGTCAAGAAGGACTTTTGCCGACTCATGAATTATATTGACGTGCTCTCTTTGCTCCGGCTCAAGTTTTGCGCGTAATACCAGATCGCTCATGCCGATAACACCATTGAGCGGTGTGCGAATTTCATGGCTCATATTTGCAAGAAACTCGGACTTCAAGCGGGATGCTTCAAGGGCCTGATCTCGCGCCTGCGAAAGTTGAGCAGTCAGGGACTTGGTTTCAGCAAGAGTTGCCTCGTGCATGCGAGTTTGTTCTTCAGATTGCCTTTTTTGCTCTTGCAGTTCTTCTTCAAGAAGACTTATTTTCTTTTGAAGATCGCGAATTTTAGCCCTGGCATTATCGTCCATATAAGCCCCAAGCTCTCCTGACAAATAGGCTCACTACTGACAAATCATACAAAATTAGCGAGTTAATGAGCTTGATGAAGCAGAATCACAGCAATAAAATCTTCGTCTGCCTTCAAACCTTATATAATCCCTGATGATCCACAATCAAAACTATCCCTAAAAGCGATTAGCAAATGTTGAAATGGACTTCTGCGGCCCTAAGCGACCAGGGCGTAAAAAGAGCAGATAATCAAGACAACTTCTTCATCAGCGACGACAAACGTGTTTTTGTTGTGGCCGACGGTATGGGTGGAGCCATGGGCGGATCAATTGCAGCCAGACTGACTGTCAACGCAATTGAGAATCTCTGGAAAGAAACGCCTGCAGACCTCGACGATCCTGAATCTATAGACAAATGGCTGATTCTGGCAGTGAATCGCGCCAATGAGACTGTATTTGGTTTTTCCGAGGAAAACCCCTCGGTGAAGGGCATGGGAACCACAGTCGTGGTCGCAGTACAGGACAACCAGGACTGCATACATATCGGACATCTGGGCGATTCCAGAGCTTATCTGGTCAGGGACGGGCTCTGCGAAGTACTCACTCAAGATCATTCTCTGGTGATGGAGCTTTTCCGGGGTGGGCATATCACCGAAGAACAAATGCGCGAATCGCCTTTCAAGCACTACATAACACGCTGTGTCGGACATAAAGACCGGGTCGAACTTGAGCATAACCCCAAAAACCTGAAAGGCGGCGACTGGATTTTGCTTTGCACCGACGGTTTGACAGCGGTTCTGAGCGATGAGCATATAGCTGAGGTTTTGAGTTCTTCTGAAAGTCCGGAAGCGGCCTGCTCTACTCTGGTTGAAATGACTCTTGAAGGCGGCGCTCCTGACAACGTCACTGTTATTGTGATTGCCTACGAAGATTAGAGCTTTTGAATTTTCCAATTCTTTTGTTGGATAAATATCGATTAAACTTTATCTATTGACAAGCTTTGCTCGGCTTTTCAGCAGGGAACTAAATTTTCGAGAGGATTTCAGGCAGGAAGACTGAATACGTCAAAAGTGGACTGCTCAAGTATTCAAAGGTATCGCCAGTACATTTGATTTTGAGATCCGGTAATTGATCAATTTCAAGCTGCAAAGCACAGCTTGATTCAGGCCAGGCTCAAAACAGTCCGCTGTTTTGGGGCTCTCTGCTTTTTATTTTTCTGAATTCAAAGAGTTTTGCCAGCGCTTGAGAGTTTCAGCTGAAACCGGCATGCGACTGCAGTTTTTCGCCAGCTGCTCAACAAATTCAGAACTGGATTTAACAGCTATCCAGGCGCTCTGACTAGGCAAAAGCAAAGTCACACGATTGGATGGATAGGAAGCACAAAGATATCCGACTGAAACATCCTGAATCTCATGTTTTTTCACTTCCAGACGATCACAAACAACGCCGCCTGACACCGCATTACTATTTAAAGTCATGCGCAGCATGCTCTGGAAATCCCAGGTCCCGTCAAATACCGGCGCCCAGTTCAAATATCTATGAGTGTCGGCAAGGATAATCGCATCGCCGGCTTTGATCTTTGCTGCTTGTTTTTGAATTAGGAAACGAACATTTTTTTGCACTTCCCAGGAACAGGCCCAGAAAGAAGCCATGCCGAGATCTGCCAGAACCATAACTGAAACGAGAGGCAAGCAAATAAGACTGGCAGCTGAAACAGTTTCAGCGCGACTGACTCTAAGATGTTCAAGGAGCCATTTAAGCGAAAGGGCCAGCAACAATGACACAGCCACGGAAGAACCGATATTAACCCGATTCAGCATTGTATCAAGAACGGGCGTGTAACCGGCGGCCACGGCAAAAGTCAGGTAGGAAGCCAGGAAGGTCAGTCCGGCAGCAGTAAACAAACGCCGATAACGAACTTTTGCGTCGTCATATGAAAGCAACAGCACGCCCAGAGAAGACGCACAAACAGCAAGCCACTGGAAAGCCGTAAAAACATTGAAAGAAAGCAAAGCTTCCCGAATTCGCAGTGCCAGAAAAGACCAGAGTCCGGAAAAAAGCGAGACGTTTAGACCCTGCACAAACACATTGACTGCATAAAGCGGGTCTATGGCAGAAGGGGAAAGAAAAACATGAGCATACTGAGGCAAGATATAGCGCTGGAAAAGCGGCTCGGAAAGAGCAATCGCGATGAAAGGCAGGAACCAGCCCAGCACGGCGCCCATGGTGCTCAAGCGGCTTTCTGTTCTGCACTCCGCAGACAACAATAAAACACCGCAAAAACTCATGACCAGGAGAGGCAGAAAAGCCTCATAGCAGTAAGCACTCAGCCCATAACTGAGAACCGCCAGTAAATATGGGATTCTGCTTCGGGCACCAAAAGCATACATAGATAAGCAGAAGCTGGCCAGATATAAGGTAAGGCCAAAGCCAGGTCCAAGACCGGCGCCGATCCAGTAATGGGTTGCATCATGGCTTGGATAAATAAGAAAGAAAAGTGCTGAAAGTGCAGCAATAAAACGAGATGAGCTCAGTTTTTTCAAAGCAAGATAAAGGAAAGTCGCTCCTAAAAACTCAAGTCCGAAGCGCAGCAAATGATAGGGGAGCGGTCTGTCGCCGAAGAAAAGATAAGTAGCGGCATAATAAAAACACTGCACCGGTCTGGTGAGCATACGGGGATCTGAAAATGATGCCTTTAACAGATCAAGAAAATTGTGGGGAGCAAAATGCAAATTCCAGAAAGTTAGCCAATCATCAAGATAGAAGCCAATCTTGAAACAAACCGGCAAAAAGCAAAATGCCTGCACGGCAAACAAAAGCAATAGAATCAGCGCGTCCCTGCGCTCAAAACGCTGTTGCGGCGGAGCTTCTCTGAGCTCGTAGGCGATTTCGACTCGTTCAGCCAACTTGCTAGATTGCATCTTCAAGTCTCACTAAAACACCCGGGTCCTCTTTCAGAGCAGCAAGCTGCAGCTGACAATTCCGAGTTCTCAACAGGATAACATGGACCGCAATTTAGACCTGATGAGGACTTAATATGAGGCAGAAGTCATCCGCTCAAAAGCCCGCAAATTCGCCTTAGATTAGAACTTCGATATCATCGCCTGAAAGACGTAATTCAAAAGTTCTAAGCGGCTCCCGGGCCGGAGCTGAAAGAGCTTCGCCGGTCCTCAAATCGAAACTGGCGCCATGCCACTCGCAGGTGATGCAGTCTTTCGAAAGAAAGCCCTGTGAAAGCGGCGCTCCCAGATGCGTACAGGCATCTTCCAGCGCGTATAGGCTGCCGCCCTGATTCACAAGCACGATTTTAAGTCCGTTAAGCTCAAGTGCTTTGCACTTACCAGGCAAAATCTCTTTGAGACTGGCTGCTTTGACAAAACCCTGCATCTAATCCTCAGCGTCTGGGCAGAATTCTTTTGCGCATTCTGATTGTCTGGGGTGTTACTTCCACAAGCTCATCGTCATGGATCCATTCCAGACATTTTTCCAGAGGCATTTCTCTGGGAGCCTGCAAGGTCACCAGCACTTCACCGCCGGAGCTGCGCATATTGGTGAGCTTCTTGGATTTGCAGACATTAATATCGAGGTCCTGACTGCGGTTATATTCACCGACAATCATGCCGCAATAAACTCTAGCTTGAGGAGTGATGAAGAAAACGCCGCGGTCTTCGGCACCCTGTAAGGCGTAAGCTGTAGCAACCCCATCTTCCCAGGCCACTAGAGCGCCATTGCGTTGACGTGGAATTTCACCGCACCAGTCTCTGAATTCAAAGAAACCGTGATTCATTACGCCATTTCCTTTGGTGAGGCGCAAGAATTCGCTGCGGAAGCCCAGCAAGCCGCGGGTAGGAACCAGGAATTCAAGCAACCCCTGTCCGTTATCGACATGCATATTCTGCAGTTCTGCCCGGCGAGGCCCGAGTTCCTGAATTACAGATCCCATAAAATCTTCAGGCACATCAATAAATAGTTTTTCAAAGGG
>JAIEPM010000120.1 GCA_019748395.1 Candidatus Obscuribacterales bacterium | reverse complement strand
GTCGTTCACACCGGCTATACTCCGATGGCTCACTATCTCTTCGCACTCTGCACCAACAAAAAATGAGCGCTCTGCTGTGGCGGCAGCAACGCTATTGTCGTTTCCTATAGGAGTGAATGAGGAACTTCTGTCCTCCCCATCCGTAAGAGCCCCAATTGCTGTGTTCAATTTCATACTTCAAAAGCAAATCACTCCAGGCTTTTCTCTCACCAAAACCGGGTGATGCTCTGTTCGGGTTCCAATCGTCGAAAAGAATCGCAGCGCCTTCAGCAATTAGTTCTTTGTCGAAAAGGACATCTAAGACTTCCATTGTAGACTGATATAAATCACAGTCGATGTGCAACAAGCTGAATTTGGTCGTAGCCGCGAAGTGCTTCATCGACTCGCTATACCAACCTTCGATGATCTCAATCCTTTCACCGGGCATGAACTTTTCGCAGAGGCTTCTAAGCTGCGGCGCGTTAAGGGCCTTGCTTGTGGCTGCTCCCCAGACGCCGGTCTGCACATGTGGACATTGAAGGTCAACGGTTGAAACTGCGTCGGGCAGACCTTCGAAACTATCGAAGAGATAGAGCCGCTTCGGGTCAAAGCGCGCATCGATAGCGGACTGCTTTTGTGGTCCATAGTAAGCTTCACAGCTTGATATGGCATCGGCAAGCCATGCCGCCGTGCGACCTTCACATGTACCGAATTCTGCAATATCACCATTTACGTCAGCGCCGTAAATGTATTCTACTGCCAGGATGAGATGTTTGCGGATGTCTTTCTCCGCTGCAGTTCGCTCAAATGAACTTAGTATGCGGAGATCTCTTGCTGGCGTCCGAGCGGGCACCGGATTATAGCGGCGGATTAAAAACTTTCGCCCGCGTACGGCATACGTTCCCAGATCCTCATAGTCAATGTTGTGGTCTTTAACCAAATCACAAAAGTGGCTGTGATTCACCCCGTCATCCAATAAGATAATTGCCCCTTCAGCTATAGCCTTGTTTTTCAAAAGTCGGCTGAGAGTTTCAAGCACTTGTTCCTCGTTAAACTCTTCTATGTGGACCAAACGGAAGAGCTGCGAAGGCGAAATCCGTCCTAGCTGTTCAAGAAAATTTCCTTCAATCAGCGATACCTGGGTCAAAAGGAGCCCGAACATTGGTTTCAGATGTTCGGCTGCTCTGAAGTCGACAAATAACGTTAGCTTCTGCTCCTGCTCCTGCTCTAGCCGCTCCTTCAGTAAGCAGAGTACTTTGCCGCCATTAGACAAGCCGAACTTGCCAATTCCGCCTTTTACTCCGGCTCCGTCAAGGTATTCGACTGCCATCGTCAGTTGGCGCCGGCAGTCCTTGTCTATTTCAGATCTTTCAAATCGTGAAAGCAGGTCCTCAGTAAAAATTTTGGCATTCGGTTCATAGGAATGAATTAGAAACTTTCGGCCTGAGGCGCCATAAGAACCCAGATCGACAAACTGAACTGAATACTTCTGGGCTAATTCCGTCCACAGGTCAAGTTCGTTCAATCCTCCGTCCAGCATGATCATAGAGCCATTCATGAGCATGCCTTTGGCGAAAAGATTCTCTAGAATGTCATTTGTAGAGTCGACAATTTCGCTATCTAGATGAATCAGCCTAAATTTGCAGTAGCGAATGTCTTCAATTGATTGGGGAAAAAATCCTCTGACTGCAACAAAGCCTTCCGGCGGCAAAATGTTCTGGCAACGTTTTATCAACTCAGGGGATGCCGCATGATGTGCAAGAAGATAGAGTTTTGGAGGAACGATTTGGGCTGACTGCTCACTCAACTGTTGGCAGGCAATGATCGATTCCGCCAGCCAGGCTGCGCTTTCTTTTCTTCCTATTCCACAAGTGAGCAAATCTCCCTCGTTCTTTGTTTTCCAGAGATGCTCTACTGCCATTTGCAAATGAGTTTTATACTCACAGTCAAGATAAGTTTCACTCAAAACTTGGCATTCAGAGTCTACCGCCGGGCTAGAGTTTTCAGCAGCGGTGCTGCTGGAGGGCATTATCAATTGCCATAGTTTTTTCATGCTTTGTGCACATACTCCAGCGGTTCTTGTGCAATTTCATTCCAGTTCTTATTTATCCAATTCACTACTTCTAAGAGTCCGTCCTTAAAGGCTCTTTTGGGTTTCCACAGGAGCTCCTGTCGGGCAAGTGTTGAGTCAATGACATAGGCGGCGTCCTGTCCAAGTCTTTCCTCGACATTTAAGACCGCTTTGTCGAAATCGCATTCGACCAGACCGGCAATCAGCTTTACCACATCGCGCACGGACTCGCCTTTATCGGGAGAAAAGTGGTAAATACTCCCGGGCTTCCCTTGAAGCATGGCCAACTTTTCGCCTTCCGAAACATCGCGAATGTGAATATACGACTTGACTGCCTTTCCACCACCATGCAAATGGATCTTCCTTCCCGATTTCATATTG
The DNA here is from genome assembly GCA_019748395.1 of Candidatus Obscuribacterales bacterium. Taxonomy (GTDB): domain Bacteria; phylum Cyanobacteriota; class Vampirovibrionia; order Obscuribacterales; family Obscuribacteraceae; genus JAIEPM01. The sequence goes on along the minus strand of JAIEPM010000120.1, from coordinate 8,149 downwards.
ATTACTGCTCTCGGTATGATTTTCCAAAGTTGCTGGTGCGCACCGTAAACGTTTGTCGCTCGAATGAAGACTACCGGAAATTGAAAGTTCTTGAATAACGTTTGCAAAAACATGTCCGCTGCAGCTTTCGATGCCGCGTAGGGTGTGCTCGGGTTGAAAGGCGCCGATTCTGTAACCGTTCCTGTGCAGGTTCCGTAAACTTCCGGCGATGATATGTGAACATAGCGCTTGAGGTAGTCTACTGTTCGCAGATGATTTGCCAGCTTTGACAGTGCAACAACATTCGTTTGAAACCAGTGCTCGGGATTCTCCCAGCTAGGTGCAACTTCGCTTTGAGCCGCGAAGTTGACAATGTAGTCTGGCCTAAAGCTGTCCAAAACTTCGATAATTTGCTTGCTGTCTTCGTTTAGGTTCAGATGATGGAATTTGTATTTCGGATTCTGGTGCCTTTTGTATGGCAGGAACAACGCACTTTTTTCAGCAGAACGACTGATACCGATAACGTCGTTCTCGTGGTCCTCCAGCAAGAGGTCGACAAAATCCGCACCAGAGAACGAGTTACTACCGATTACCGCGACCTTACTCATAAGCCCCCACTTTTACTGATCGTGAACAATCTAACCTCGAAACTGTCGGAGCAGAAACGAGCGCATAAGATCATATCTATGAAAGGAATGCGCAAACGCCCTGTCCCAAAGATTTCTGAGATAGTACTTGCATGAGATAAGTCTGTCTCTAAATCCTTGCTTTGTTGTACCTTTGTGCTTACTTAAAAGATTGGACTTTAAGGCAAATGGCAAAGCCTGCGCGTTTTTAGCCATGAATGCAAAATGTTCAATTGTCAGGTGTCGCAGATAGTAAGCGGCATAGCGGTTGTGCAGATGCGGACGCAGCGCACGCCAGGTAAAGGCCGGCGTGAACGCCTCAAGCTGGAATGCCTTGAATGACCTGCTAAAAACAATCATTTCAGCAATGTCCTCGTATTCGGGGGAAGCAAGAACTGCTAGCAGTTCTTGCATGATTGCTCTATAAGCGTTTATGTCACTGTTAACCCTGTGGCTCATGCTGCTGCCGGTCCAACGAAGAGCTGCCAGAGGTTCTGGAATGAAGCAGCAGCCGTGCCTGAAAAGCAATGCCTGGTGCAAAAGCCAATCGCAATAACATCCGACGCGTTGATCCCAAATCCCCTCTGAGGGTAAAAGATCTCGCCTGAGAATGCAGGTGTTGGTTATCGGATGGTAGAGTCCTTTGCCCGCTCTGGCGATTGATGCAATCTCGTTGGGCGACAAGTAGCGAGGTGAATCCGACCATCCCGTGCGTGACTCGGTAACACAGTTGTTCTCAGGAATGTTGATACATACCGCATCCGAACAAGAGAACCCTGCTTCTGGGTGCTTCGACAATAATTGCAATGACTTTTCAAATAAGCCTGGAAGCACAAGGTCATTAGCAGACGCTATGTACACGTAATCGCCGCTTGCGACTTTTATTCCTCTGTTGGCACTGTAGACGATGCCCCGATTCTCTTCATTGCGAAGTAGCTGGATAAATGGATACTCCTTTGCCACTTCGAGGATGACTGAGACGCTGTTATCCGTTGAGCCATCGTCTATCACGATCAGTTCATGTGGAGCCAGGCTTTGTTCGCAAATTGCTTTTAGCGAAAATGCAATGTGATCGCCGTCGTTGTAATTTGGCACTATTACTGAAAGCGTTTTGCTCACCATTGCTGTACGACTGTTCCTTTCTCTCTTCGATCTTATTTGGGAAAATGATTAACGCGAAGACGCCAGAGTCGCCGCTGGTGCAGCCCAATCACAAACAAGTCGAAGCGTATTGAATGTGCTGATGCTTTTGGTTTCTTTCGGGGCAAGCACCGTGCGCGAATGGAAGATTGGACGGGGAGAATTATGATACTTAATGGCGTTAGAGAGATAAGGTTCTATCTTGCCGTTTCTATAGTGCTTTTGCACGGCATTTATATGCGAGGACGATTGCTCGCCTTTCTCAGCAAGACAAATTACCGCGCACCACGAAGCCGATTCGTTTGAAGAACATTCGTAGCCTTGCTGACCGCTGTATACTACCAGTGGGTCGTAGTGCCAGACCCTTGGTGATGCAAGATATTCAACCACATAGACCTTACAATCAGCATAATTGTTCAAACTGAAAAAATCCATGTACCAATCGGGTGAAAGAAGGACATAGGCTGCGGAATGGCCCGAGCACCAGTTGTGGAGGAGAAGTCGACCGCCTGGACGGAGCATTGATGATAGGTTGGCGATGGACTGCGCCGGATTGAAAACATTGTCCAGTGTGCTGCCATCATAGATAAAGTCGAATTGATTTTTCAGGCTATCAGGCACCGGTTGCCCGATATCATGCACAATTTCCGCCCCTTCATAATCTGATATGTCCACGGCTTGAACTGTGCAGTCTGCAAACGATAAGAAGAAAGAGGCATCCGTCATTTGTTCATGATGCATGTGAGTATGAACAGTTGTTCGATCAATCTCGAACAGCTCCGATCTCTGAGGCAGCTTGTAAGCTTTGAGCAATGCGGCTAGCTGCTCAGGCATGACGGATACTGTTTGCCGTCCGACAGTTAGAACTCTACCTTGCAGAGGTTTATAAGCATGTTCATGCAAGATCATTTCTGCTTGAATGTTGTCTATGCCCATTATTTGACCTCATCTGTTTTTGTCCATGATGCCTTGCTTGGTCGAGTAAGCAGGAAGCGTTGCTTCATCTAGGAGCACCTGCTGTTTGGCGTTGATTTTCCTGCATTTTCTTTATGTTGAAGTAGCGAGCGTCGTTCATGGAGTCCGGCAGCTTTCCCGATTGAAAGGCGTCAATCAAATCGTTTACTGCATCCTCAATGCTTCGCTTCGGCAAAAAGCCGAGTTCGCGCCGGATCTTTTCGGAACAAATTCGGTAGGAGCGAATATCTTCTGAGGGAACAGTTTCGATCTCAAGATTAGTGCCAGGAAATCGCTGCTCGATAACAGATTTAACCATTGCGGCAAGATCTTTTACCCGAAAGTTTTCAAACCCGGCATTGAAAACTTTCCCTGCTATTTTTCCTGCAGGAAGATTCAATAGCAGAAGGTAGAGGTCTACCATATCTTGAATGTGTATGTTCGGTCTCATTTGTTCGCCGCCAAACACTTTTATTTTGCCCGTATTAATTGCATGATTGGTAAGAATATTCACGGTGAGGTCCAAGCGCTGACGCGGAGCATAACCGCATACCGTGGCCGGTCTAATTGCTACCGTCGTAAACTCCGGTGAATCCATTTCGAAGAGTATTGGTTCGCATAAACCTTTGTACTTGTTGTAGTCTGTGATCGGAAGTAGAGGGTGCTCTTCCGTGACATTCTCAGCCTCGCTCACTCCGTACACACTAGAAGTCGATGCATAAATAAAGCGGCTGATTCCGCACTCTTTGCTAATTGTGACCAGTGGTCGAAACGCATCGTAGTTAATTGACTTGCTTAATGTAGGATCCATTTCAAAGCAGGGATCGTTAGATATGCAAGCTAGATGAATCAGATCTGTGCATCCGGGAAGGTGCTGTCTGAGTAGTGCTTGGTCTCGAATGTCGCCTTTGATTTGAAAAAGATTGCCGTGGTCTGCCACCGAGCTTAGTGCGTCATCTCCGAACATGTAAAGGTCCAGGACTTTTATACGGAAGCCCTGCTCCAGCAGTTTCGGAATCAAGGCGGAACCAACGTATCCTGCACCACCGGTGACAAAAACTACTCGTTCGCTGTTTCTCACTTCTCCACCCTGTTCCTTGTTTTGTGCAAAACATCAGTCAAATAATGAGTAAGGGCCATGTGCGCCACTTCAACGCAGCCGTATTGATCGGAATCAACATAGAAATTGAGATCCGACCTGGAGACAAGCGGCGCCTGCTTACTGAAACCGGAAAAGGAAATGATCTTAAGACCCATACGCCTCGCTTCGACAGCCGCATTAAGGATGTTCTGCGAAGTGCCGGAACTACTTATTGCAATCAAGACGTCGCCGGCTTCCGCGAACATTTCCAAGGACTTTGAAAAAACGTTTTCGTAACCGTAGTCATTGCTTAAGCAAGTCAACACAGCGGCTTCGTTAAAGGTCACGGCTTTGATGCCACAGGCATTCCAGAGATCCAACGCTAAGTGACTTGCTATTGCAGCACTGCCACCGTTGCCTATTACAACTACCTTCTTTGCTGCTGAATGCGCGGTCCTAACAATTTCAATTGCCTTCCGGACCCCGATGAAAGACGTAAATTTTTCTCCGTGACTGCTTGTCACCGATACATTGCAAAGTAACTCATGCAGCATTTCAAAGTGTGCTCGCAGCGGATCGAAATCCAAAGTCCATGCATCATCTACTACGGTCTTAATTTGCGGAATAGATAATGTTTCCACGCTGACACCCTACTTGAGCAATGAAGTGATAAATTTGGTCAATGCAACTTTGTTGATTGATTCGCGATGACCCACTGTTGCAACCGCCTGAGCGCCAATAGCGTTGCCGATGAACCCAATAGCCTCCAGTGGGATTCCCGCTGCAACCCCTAGGCCTGTGGCCGAGAAGAAAGCATCACCGGCACCGATGCGGTCTACTACTTGGGCTGCAAACGCCGGAGTCTCAACAAATCCTTCTTCTTTACTGAAGGCGATGCTGCCGTGACTTCCTCTGGTCGTCAACACTGTCCGGCAAGAGAGGTCTTCTGCGAGCTTGGGCAGGAAGTGTCTGAAATCCCCGGTTCGTTGTCTTGCTTCTAAACGTGCTTCGTTCTCGGTCACGCAGATGAAGTCTGCCTGCTTGTATTTGTAGAGACTCTGGTATCCCAGGTTTCCGGCATTCGATTGCGTATTCAGTCCGAGGAATCGAGCCTTTTGACAAATGATTTCAGCCGCCTCCGGTGTGAGCATACTGTGTCCGAAATCCACAACCAAGACCACATCGAACTGCTCTACGATGCCCTCAAGCCGTCTGCATAGTTCATCATTTGATGTCTGATCCAGCTCTGAATCGTCGATTGTGTAGACTTCAAATAGTTTGGAAAAGAAGTACTCTTCAATAAATCGAGTCTTCACAATTGTGGGTGCGTTCTTTCGAAAGAGAAAATGCGTTTTAATCTCCGCTTTCAAGCTGCTCCTTATGAATTCAACCTGACTGTCTTGCTCCCCCAGGAGGGTCATCAAGCTGACATGATCGGAGAAGCTCGCTACATTATTAGCAAAGGCAAGGCTTCCTCCGGCGAATTTCTCAGTGCTCAGATGCTTAACCGCAAGCATCGGATCTTTAGAAGACTTACCTATTGCTTTGCAATATCGGTATTCATCAATAATTGCTTCGCCAACAACCATGACTTTCAGGGGTTTCATCATGTCCAAGTATTTCAAAACGTCATTGCACGAAATCCTTGTCGAAAAATCTTCCAAATATTCGGCAAGCTCCTTGGAGAACACGGGCAAATGACGGTTGATCAACGTAGATGAGCTGAAAGTCAGCTCATCGGTAAAAATTAGCTTCCCGCCGACTGACTCGACTGCTTCTCTTTCCAGCGTGATACCGCCGGTAACGTCTTTTTCGGCATCCTGGTAGTCTTTTCCCTTGGCATAGAAATCCGGCTGCAAGAGTTTAAGCAGGTCGACGGCCATCGGCCAGCGATTGATAGCGACGAAATCAACGCAGTCTAGAGCTGCAATTGCTTCTGCTCTTAGATCCTGAGAGAAAGCCGGCCGATGCGGACCCTTGTTTACATAGCGGTCTTGAGTGAGAGTAACTACAAGCAGATCACCGTGCGACTTTGCTTTTTCAAAGTGGCGTATGTGTCCAATGTGAAGAAGATCGAAAACGCCGTGGCAAAGCACCACTCGTTTCCCTGTCGACTTGGCAGTCTTGATGATTTCCGCCAGGGCTTCAAGCTCGGTGATTTTCTTTTGCGAGGCCGGTGAGACGGCAGAATTGCTGCTAATCACTTGCAATCTTTATGCTCCTCACTTGAAGTTGCAGAGCACAGTGCTTCTTCGGTGCACAGAATCTTGTGCTTGCTATGCGGTGTTTCGGAACCTTTGCTCTCACCGAGATGCTCAAACCATTGCCGCGTGGCTATATCAATAGACTTTTCGTCCCACACCGGCGCTTCGCGCCAATCATCGATATGTTCAAGCATTTTTGCGACGCCTTCTTCGAAGCCGACTTGAGGTTGCCAGCCAAGAGCTTTTGAAATTTTACTGATGCATGCGAATGTGCAGTCTGGCTCTCCCGGACGCTTGGGAATGTGGACTTTATCACCGCCGAGCAAAGCGATCAGTTTGTTAATGCTGTATGTTCCACCTGAACCAACATTAAAGATTTCACCTGAAAGCTCTGACTGCGCTGCTTGAATGAAGGCTTGCACCACATCCGAAACAAAAGTGAAATCACGGGTCTGATTTCCATCCCCGACTACTGTGTAAGGTCTTCCGGCGAGTTTCTGCGCCAGAAAGACTCCGAACACCGCTCCGTAAGAACCTGTTGTGCGAGCCCGCGGACCATAAACATTAATCAGACGCAATGAAATACATGGCAGTTTGTAAACCTGGTTCCAGTGCAGTACGTAACATTCGGCCAGATATTTTGTTAGCGCGTACGGATATTCTGTTTTTATCGCTGCCGTTTCCGGCGTGGGAAACTCCGTTGCCAATCCATAACAGGAGGAAGACGCAGCATAGATGAATCGCTTAACTCCCGTCTGGCGAGCAGCCTCCAATACTGAAATTGTTCCATCAACGTTAGATCGATGATAGCTCAACGGTTGCTCAATTGATGGCACGATATCGGCCAGTGCTGCCAGATGAAACACCCAGTCTATCTCGACAAAGTGTTCCTTAATTTGCTCGTATTCGGCTATATCTACCTGGCAAATCTTGAGCTTCGAATTACTGCTCAAGGACTGCAGATTTTTCCGATGTCCGCTGGAAAAATTGTCCAATACTGTGACTGCGTGCCCATCGGTCAATAGCCGCTCCACCAGATGACTGCCAATGAATCCCGCGCCGCCGGTCACGACACATCTTTTCGGCTGAACAGCGTTAGATTCCTGCATCATAAATTGGTCCGACGCACCCTCTTTCAGATACAGCACCGTGGCGTTGTTTGGAGTACTCGGCCAAGCATGTAAAGATAGAGATGCTAGCAGGACCTTTAAATGCATTGCATGATGCTCGTTTCATTTTGTTTTCCAGTGCTAGAACCCATTAAGCGGCTCTAATTGCCGGGAGACGCGCCAGCAGGCATAATCTAGACTCCTTCGAAGAGTTCCTGATGCCCGTCGACATTTCGGAAGTTATTGATTCGCCGAACTCCGGCATGGTCAGCGACCAGTCGGGCGAGAATATTCGTGTTGATCTTGCTGGACTCTCGGAAGATTCGCATAGGAGACTAGAGAAACAGTTCAATCGACGCAACTCAATCGAGCGCACATCGCAGTATGAGTTTGATAGTGCTGTAAGACCGTCATTTTTGGCTTACCTGCGTCAGAGTTTTCTGGACTTGCTGAACTACCACTGGGGAGTGCAGAGTTTCGTTGCGAACAATCTTACACGGCGTTATCGACGTTCCAGGCTTGGATTTCTCTGGGGTTTGCTGGGTCCGTTGGCCACCTTAACCGTTATGTCCATTGCATTTGCTCTTGTTTTTCATCAGGATCCAGTGAGAACAGTCAGCTATATTTTCAGTGGACTTCTTGCCTGGTCGTTCCTCTCAGAAACAGCATTGCAAGGCAGTAATTGTCTGGTTGTTGCCGAACCGTTCCTGAAGAAACTTGCAATACCGAAGATCTTTTTTCCGGTCGTATCCGTGGGCACGGATTTAGTCAACTTCCTTCTGAGCATGACTGCCTTACTGGGACTCTCGTTGATTGTTGGAGTGAAGCTCAAGCTCTCGATTCTGGCGCTGCCGGCAGTGATTGCAATAGTTGCTGTTTATAATCTTGGAATGGTGCTGATCTACAGTGTTGCTACTGTGTTCTTTCGTGATCTGCCTCACATTTTGACGATCACATATCCTGCTTTCTTCTATTCCGTCCCCATCTTCTATCCGTTGACGGCAATACCGATTCAATATCATTGGGTCTTCTACTGTAATCCCTTTTTCTGGTTTA
>JAIEPM010000474.1 GCA_019748395.1 Candidatus Obscuribacterales bacterium | reverse complement strand
GCGGATTTAGGATCTGTTGCAGCGGATTTAGGATCTGTTGCAGCGGATTTAGGATCTGTTGCAGCGGATTTAGGATCTGTTGCAGCGGATTTAGGATCCGTTGCTGCGGATTTGGGATCCGTTGCAGCGGATTTGGGATCCGTTGCTGTAGATTTTGGATCCGTCGTTGCTGATTTGGGATCCGCAGGCTGAGCTTTTGGATCCGACAAGACGGCTTTCGGATCAGCAGACTTAGGATCTGTTGACGGCGATTTGGGATCTGTCGGCAGCGACTTGGGATCGCCCGATGCTGTTTTGGGATCCGGAGGTGCTGCTTTCGGGTCTGGTACAGCCCCTGAATTCTTGGGATCGCCGCCTTTGGGATCGTTTGCTGTTTGTCCGACAATTTGAACTTGCGGCAAATTAATTGCTTGCACTGTTGCGGCGCCTGATGTGCCGGCTTGATTTCCGCTTTGCGGATCGGGCTGCGCTTTTTGACCTGCTGCGCCTGGACTGCTGCTGCCCATCTGACTCAAGCCGATGCCCGGATCTTTGCTGCCTGGTTTGCCGCCTGCCGGATCTGAAATTATCTCTCCTGCCTTTTCAGGCTTGGCGCTTCCTTCGGGTTTCCCAGTGAAAACTACGGCGCCGCTGCTGACACCGCCGCTGGTGTTTTTTTCGCCTTTTGAACTGCTCGCAGTTTCTGAACCGCCTGTTTGGGTTCCTTTATCCGGTATTGCTGATTTGCCTTCACGCCCTGCCTCACCTGGTTTCGCGCTGAGATCGCCGACTACTCTGCCTGCCGTGCCCGCCTCAGCTGTGCCAGCTGTTTTTCCGCTGCTTCCTTCTCCGGCTTTTGCGGATTCAGATGCTTTTGCGTCGGCCTTAGCTGCCGGAGTCATTTCTTGAGGGCGAGCACCTTGCAGTTCTCCCTTGCCTGAAACCTGGCTTTCCGCGGTGCTTTTGTCGCTTCTAATACCTGTTTGGAGCTCCGACTTGATCCCTGCCTGCTCTGCCTTCGCCGATGAAGCGTCGGGTTTTACAGAATCAGGTTTTTGACCGCTGATATCTGCTTTTCCTGTGGGACCATCCTTGCCCGCGAACTCTCCACGTCCCACTGCTTCGCCTTTGTTGCCTGCTGCGCTGCTGTCGGCTTTCCCTGCTTCCGCTTTCAAGGCTGTTCCAGTGTCTTGTTTGGCAATAGTGCCGTCTGTTTTGGAAGCAAGATCGCCTTTCGATAATGCCTGGATCTCACTTTTGATATCGCCTTTGGTGGCAGGTGCGGACGCCTCGCCTTTGCCTCCTGAGCTGCTTGCATCCTGGCTGTTTCCTTTTGCGTCAGTTCCAGGCTTCAACAAATCGGAAAGTTTGCTGCCCGCAATTTGTGAAGGATCTGCGCCGGAATTGTCTCGAGCTCTGCTTGCTGCGCCGCTCATGTCGGCTGGCATTTTGCCTGGATCTTGGGTTTGACTGCTTGCTTTGCTGTCTCCGGAAACTTGCGGCGTGCGACTATCTGTGTTGCTGGAACTTTTTTGCTCGGGGTTATTGGTGCTCTTATTTTCTGCTGTTTTTGCTTCGCTGCTTTTGTTTTCGGCCGGCGCCGTATTTCGACTGAGTTCGCTATTAGCCGGAGTCTTATTGTCTAGTGCTTTGCTGTCGCCGCCGGTCGTAGTTGGCAATTGTGCCGGGGTGCTTTTGTTTTCGACCGAATTGCCTGCTTGTGTTGAATTACTGCTTTGCGCCGGGTTAGAGGGCTGGTTGTTGTTGCCTATCTGGGTTTGGCTATTTTGAACTGAGTCTTTTTTGTTATCATCTTGCAAACGCTTCAAATAATCTTGATACGCTTGGGATTGCGCGAACTGGCGTTCCGACTCCTGGCGCGACGGCAATGGAAGGTGCGTGTTCTCCGCGCTCGGTTTAGGATCTGTGTTTACTTTATTGGTATCTACTGCCGGTCTTGTCGGGTCTGGGCTTGACCGGCTTGGGTCAGGGTTTGCTTTGATTGGATCTGTTGTCGGCTTTGCTTCGGCCGATGGCTTGTTTTCTGAACCAGGCTTTGTGTCCGCACCAGGCAATCCGGGCACTGTGCCGACGCTGTTGCTGATTGGGGTCTGCGAAGGGCTCCCTCCTACCGGCGCAGGAGTTTGCAACGGCGGGTTGCCGTTGTCTGTGCCTGTGGGCTTCGTCACTTGTGGCAACTTAGTCTGCGGCTCGCCTGCCACCGGGACTGATTCTATCACTCTGGGTCCTTTAGCCTTGTCGGTCAGTGAAACTTCCGGAGGAGGCGGCTCTGCGACTCGTCCGGGCAGCGGATGCGGGTCGCTTCCCGGTGCTGAAGGCGCGGGTAATCCAGGCACTGGCAAGGGTGTCACTGGAGCGGCAGGGTTCGCGTTTGCTTTTTGCCAGTTGCTCAGTGGAACATCGAGCTGAGCGGCTTCTTTTGCTCTGCTGGACAGTCCTTTAGGAGCTTCTACTTCGGTTTTGACTGGAGCTCCGGCAGGGGCTGTTCCTGTACTTGAGTTGTTGAAGGGATTTTCAGTGTAGCCCGTTCTTTGAACAAGCGCTTGCTCTGCGGGCTTCTGTACTTGAGGCAATTCTGTTGCCGCTTTCTTCGTCTCTTCGGTTTTGGTGCCGTTATTGCCCTTATCTGTTTCGGGAATTGTGCTGACCACTCCGGCGGGAGCCTTCGTTACTGCTTTATTGTTATTGCTTTCAGCCGGAGCTTCTTCTTTGACTGCAGTCCATTTGCCCGGTCCTAAGCCGCCGCGAGCGCGATCAATAGCTTCTTGCTGTAATTCTTTTATGCGCGGATTGTATTCGGCCAGTTCGCGCAAGAAATTGGCTTTAGTCAAGTCACGTTGATAGCCATTGCGGCTGACTTCCCTCGAGAAAGCCTCTTGCGAGCTTTCGTCGGCTGATGCCAGGTAGCCGGCGATTGCCTTTTTGTCTTCGGTATTTAGATTCTGAATTACAACAGCTTTCTCTTCCGGAGATCTTGCTTTACTGAGTTTTTTGTAGAAATCTTCGTAAACATCCTGATTGTTCTTGTTTCCTGTGTCGGCAACTTTTAGCTCTTCTGCAGGTTTTCTTGCATCCGGTTTCTGTTCAGTTGCTGCTGAAATGACGCCTTTGACTTCGACCGGGCTCTTAAAAGAAGCCCGAATTTGATTGTCCAAGTCTTCGGCTTTATCGCCGACTGAAAGCTTTGCTGTGCCTTCAATGCCGTTGCGGTAATTGAGATAAGCTTGCTTTTCGGCAGTTCCGGCTGTGAGCAACCAGGCGTCCAGTTGTGCTGAGCTGCCGTTGCTTTTCTGGTCGCGCATTCTATCTACAAAGCTATAGTCTTTTTTCTCGATTTGAAGTTTATATTCTGTGTAGGCTTTCCATTGTTCTTTGCTGCTATTGACCTGAAAATCCGTCCAGTTTCTATTGCTTAGACGATCCATCATACTCCAGTCGCCGGCAGCTGTTCTGCTTTTGAACAATTCATATCCTTTGGAAAGATCGTCTTTGTAAGAGCTTATATTTTTGCGGAATTCGTCAAGCCCATCACCTTGCGTTTTGCTGGCATCAAGGCTGTTCATTCGATTGAACCAATCGTTGCGAGTTGCCTGGCTGTATCGATCTAGAAAACTGAGATCGCCTGCGTTGATTCTGTCCACAAAGGTCTGGTATTTGGCTTTTTCTTGCGGACCGGCTTCCCTCAGCCAGTGCTCGTAGCTTTCGTGGTCCATCAGATATATGTGGCTGTAATCGCCTGCTTTGATGCGCTCCTGGTAAGCTTTGTAACCTTCCGCAGCGGCGCGAACCCGAGGATTATCCGAGCTTGCATATTGGGCAAGTAAGCTTGCTTTGTCGGCGGCTGAAAGTCTGTCGATAAAGCTGTAATCTCCTACAGCTCTTTTGACCTGCCAGTCTTTGTAGGTGTTTCTTAGATCCGGATGAGCATCAAGAAAAGCTTGTCTTTCTGTTGACGTCATGACGTCGAGCTTTCTGAAGCTTTCAAGATTTTGCTTCATAGCTTTTACTTCATCGCTGTAGTGCTTGAAGTTCTCCGCGACGTTTATCGCTTTTCCATCCAGAGTCATCTGGCTATTTTCTTGCAGCCAATCTGCTTTTGCTTTCTCGATTTCAGCGGTGCCCAGCCCTGCGTTTTTTTTCGCTAGATAGTCATCTATAAAACTGTAAATACCGGCTTGCACTTTTTCTTTGAAAGCGTCGAATTCCTTTTGCTGCTCCGCTGTAGCGTTTTCATACCAGTTTTTCTGGGCTTCCGGACTTTGTTTGCTGATGAAGCTGTAGTCACCGGCTTGTCTGCGCAATAAATAGTCGTTGTAACGGGCAAAGTCGGCATCACTGAAGCGCGCCGGATTGCCTATGTTGAGCTTGTTTTCACCATTTAGTTTGTCCAAAAAGGTAAAGTCGCCTGCATTCAGCCTTTCCCTGAACTCGGTGTATGCTTTGATGTCTTGTGGACTGGCGAGTTTTTTGAACTGTTCGAAATTGTCCCGATTAACAAAGCTGTAATCGCCTGCATTTTTTGAGTCCATGTACACTTCATAACTTTGCCGTTGCTCCGGGCTGGCGTTTTCCAGCCACTGACGCAACTGCTTGCTGTCCATTCTGTCCACATGAGCTAAATATCCGGAATTCTCGTTTACCTGAAATCTTCTATAAGACTCGTATCTGTCGTTTGGATCTTTTCCTGGCGCATCTATTTTGCTCAAGAATGCAGCCAGGCGAGCTGCCTCCGGATCTACCTTTTTCAAGGCTTCCAGAGCGCTGCGCTCGCTTTGCGAAAGTTTGGGATCTGCAAGAGTTGCTTTGAGTAAATTGTCTTTTTCTTCAGTGAGCAATTTGCTGAATTGCTGTCTGGCGCTGCTGTAGTCTCCCAGTGAAATTTTTTCTTTGTCTGTAAGGGGCTCAAGCGGAGGAATCTTGGACAGTGAGCTTGCGCTTTTATCTAGAGGACCGTCGTTAGCTCCCTGGTCTCTTGAGATTTTGTCTGCCATATAATCTTTCTGAGCAAGCGACCATGGGTCGTCTTTGCTCGGATTCGAGCTCGGGGATTTGCTCCACCAGCTATCGATTTCCTGGCTGCTCATTTTTCTAAGCGCGTCAAAAAAAGCTTTTTTCTGTTCGGCAGATGCATGATCGAACCAATCTTTTGAGCTTGCTTCATCGGCCAGCTGCCGCTTGACGGAGACTTTTCCGTAGGCATCGCGCTCTTCCTGGCTTGCAGTTTTCAGCCAGAGATCTAAAGTCTTGCCGGGTGGAACTTTTGCAAGCTCGCTGTAATCACCGGTTTTTTTTGCCGCCGCAATCGCTTTTCGAGTATCGTTGAACTGCTCGAATCCCTGAACTTGTTCCGGGGTCAAACTGTCATAAACAACTCGAAAGTCCGCTGCTATCTCGTCTCTGGTTTTTTGTTTTTCCGCTTCTATTTTCGGATCACTGCTTCTTTTGTTCAATTCGTCCGGCAGATTTCCGATTTTGTCAAAAACACTAAAGTCTCCATTGTTTATCGCGTTTTTATAAGTGTCGTATGCTTTCAATTGCTCGTCGCTGGCACTGGCTTTCCAGAGGCGTTTTTGCGCCTGTGTCATTTGATCAATCTGACCAAAATATCCTGCTTTTGTAAGGCGTTCGAAGCGATCGTAGTCTTCTTTGAGCTCCTTATGTCTCTCAAGCCAGGCTTCTTTTTCTCCCGGCTCTTTCATTCGGTCGACAAAAGCGAAATCTCGAGCTTCAATCATTTCCTTTTGATCAGCCCAGTTTAACTCCTGTCTGTACCTTGCTTTAGGTGCCGCCACGGCCGCAGGTTTCTCTGCCTCGGCTATCTTCTTTTCGCCGAGTCCGACAAATGATAGAGCTGAATCCAACATTGAGTGCGTTGTTTCGCTTATGTAATTTGTGGCTCTGTTTATTTGAAACTTACCGCGAGCCTCAATTTCGGCCAGCATTCTCTCTGATATTACCGGGCTTGAACTGCTGTCGTTTTTTGCTGCTTTTTTGTCTGAGTTAGGGGCTTCTGGTTTCGCGGACCTTTTGGTTTCGCCATTATCTAATTTTGCTAAATCGTCGAGTGGTAGGCCCATTGAAATTAGACCGGCTCGAGTCGCAGCCACTGCTGCTTTCTTAATGACATAAGTCTTGCTTGCCGCTTCTTCTAGTCCTGTGGAATTCTTGCTTCCGTCCCAGTTTCTATGCGAATCGTTGTCTATTGGCTTTTGAAAACGACGACCGCAGGGAAGCAGTTGGATGCTTTTAGATTCGTCCTTCTTCGTGGAGTCTGATTCTTTGGACTCAATTTTTTTTTCGGACCCTTTTTTATCTTCGTTTTTGATTGACACTTCGCCGAGCATCGCAGCGGTTTGTTTTTTTCCGATACTGTCCGAATCTTTGCCGACAGAATCTAGAAATTTCTTCGCCTGGTTTATGGTGTTGTTCCAGAGTGGATCTCCAAGATCAACCTGAAAGTCCGGTTTCTCCGAAGGACTTTCATCGTCTTTCTCAATTTCCGGCTCCAGCTCTTTTCCTTTCGGTTTACCAGACATGCTAAGTTCCGTCCTGTGTTGCCAGATTCTTGCGAGGCGAAAAAAAATCCGCGCCCACATTTGCAATCCTGTCTCTTAGTGTCAGAAAGGCAAGTTTGTGGTCGATGGATACCGAGTATCTCTAGATCTTTTTCCACTCCCTTTACATGCAATAACAGCAATCAGGTTAATTGTGATGTCAAGCGTGGGGCGGGTTTTGGGATTTAAAGAAGCAGCCCGGTATGAGCTGGAAAAGCGATAAAGCGCTTTTTCAGCCTGTTTTGCTAAGGCAACCTCAAATTTCCCGAGCCTCCCTGCGGCTCAGGAATCCTGGTTGTTTGTCGACCCCGCCAGCCTGCACGGAAGTCTGCCGCTTCAGTGTAGGAAGAAAGATGATAAGACACTAATCTTTGCTTGTCAACAATACTTCTTTAGAAGCATCTTGGCTTCCAGACTTCTTGCTAGAATTATGGAAGTTGGTGTCAATGGAAAATCTAATGAGCATCAAGGAAGGCTTGCTCGTTGCGCTCTGGTTATCTTTAGTGATCTGCGGTTCTGCACTAGGTCTAAATTACGAGAAAACACCTGAGCAAACAAAGACAGCCGCTGATATCTTTCCGCCGAAAACTTGCTTGAAGCTGAATAAAGAGGGCTTCACTCTGGTTTTTTTCGCGCATCCGAAGTGCCCGTGTACTCAAGCGTCATTGCATAATCTTGCTGGTTTCCTATCCGAAGCGAAGCATGTGAAGGCATATGCTTGTTTCATGGCTCCCGCGAATTTTCAGGGTGACTGGCTTGAGGGAGCTAACTTTAATTCAGCTCAAAATCTTCATGGTTTGCAGTTGCTGGTAGATAGTGAACAGCACGAAATAAGGGCTTTTGGAGCAAGCAACTCGGGTGAGACTTTCTTATTTGATAGCAACGGACGTTTGCGCTTTCATGGAGGAATCACTGCTGCCCGCGGTCATGAGGGCGACAACGATGGACTGGAAGCGCTTTATGAAATTACAGGCGGTCGCAAGGACAAGGCCGAGTATGCTGTTTACGGATGCGCTTTGCAAAACAATGAGTTAGGCAGAAACAGGTGAGCTAATGATATTGAGTGGTGCATTCAAAGCTCATAGCGATCTTGCTCCGGCTGTAATGGCCAGGGCTCATTATCTCTTTGAGCAGGACCACCGGGCTATTTGCACTCGTACAGATCGTCTTTTTGCAGCTTTACTAATATTGCAGTGGTTGGGAGCAATTCTCTGGTCTTGCCTGGCGTCTCCTCGAAGCTGGGTCGGAACGGAAAGCAGCATCCATATTCATGTCTGGCAGTCCGTGCTTCTAGGCGCGCTGCTCCTTAGTTTGCCTCTCCTCTTAGTCTGGCGTCAGCCGGCAGCCCCGGTCACAAGGTACGTGATTGCCGTTGCGCAAATGCTTTCTTCCGGTCTTTTAATTGCTGCTTCGAATGGTCGAATCGAGACTCACTTTCATGTTTTTGGTTCTCTTGCTTTTTTGGCATTCTATCGGGATTGGCGTGTGCTTATCATTGCTTCGTCAGTCACCATGCTGGATCACTTGATTCGTGGAATTTATGCGCCTGCCACTATGTACGGTGTTAGCTATCCGGAACCATGGCGCTGGGTGGAACATTCTGCCTGGGTCGTTTTTTGCGTGGTTTTCTTGGAACTATCGATACGTTACAGTTTGCGCGATATGAAAATGGTGGCGCGCCGTCAAGCCGAACTCGAAGCGGCAAAGAATTCCACAGAGCAGGAAGTTATTGCAAGAACCTCCGAACTCAGGCAATCCGAGCAGAATCTTCGCGACAGTGAAGCTACGATTAGAGCGATTTTTGAGACTGCCGCCGATTCTATTTTTACCATCTCCGAAGAAGGTACGATTGAAACCGCCAATCATGCGTGCGAAGTCATGTTCGCTTATCAATTTCATCAGTTGTTCGGAAAACATGTTTCTTTCTTGATTCAACGATTTGATGAGGAAACTTGCTGCCCGGATACGTGGCCGCAGCTGAGAGAGCGAGCTAGAATGAGGCGCGAAAATGCATTGCGGATTGAAGGCGTCGGCAAGTCTAGAATTCGTGGTTCTTTCCCCATCGAAATTTCATTGAGCTATGTAGATCTGAAAGGTCGCAAGCTGATCACTGCAATAATTCGGGACATCACCGAAAGGCGTGAAGCGGAAAAAAGAGTTTCTGAATTTTATTCGATCGTATCCCATGAATTGCGCACTCCTCTGACCTCGATTCGCGGTTCTCTTGGTCTTGTCGAAGGCGGCGTCACAGGCGAGCTGCCGGATGAAACAAAAGAGCTTGTTGGCATCGCTCGAGAAAGTTGCGATCGATTAATTAGACTTATTAACGATATTCTTGATTTGAAAAAACTCGAGTCCGGTAAATTTGAGTTTCAAAAATTGGAGTTGAGTCCTGCCGAACTGCTGGCTATGGCGATTTCATACACGGACGGAATGGCTCGTGAGCGCGAAGTTCGCCTGGAAATAGGCTGGACTACCAAGAAAACTTTTCTGGCTGATGCCGACCGCATTAATCAGGTTCTTGTAAATTTGATTTCCAACGCCATCAAATTTTCGCCTCGCAACAGCAGTGTCGAGCTGTCCTGCACTTTTCAAGACAGTGAAGTTCGCTTTGCCGTTCGAGATCACGGCAAAGGAATCCCGGCTTCCGAGCAGCACAAACTTTTTCACAAGTTTCAGCAGCTTGATGCGTCCGATCAGCGAACGCAGGAAGGCACCGGTCTTGGTCTTGCAATTTGCAAAGCTATCGTCGAACAACATCATGGAAAGATCGGTGTTGAGTCCGAGTCCGGAGGTGGTTCGACATTCTGGTTTAGTTTGCCGGTTGCTTTTGAAGATGACTTTGCTGGCAATGCCGACGGCGAGCCGGCCAGTCTGCTTCTTGTGATTGAAGAGTCTAAAGATATTTCGGAATTGCTTGGTTCTCACCTCTTGCCTGCGGGTTGCCGTGTCAAGCACGTGAAAAACAGCAGCGAGGCGGCGACTGTAATTGCGCAGTCTTTGCCGGATCTGGTCATATTCAATTCAGTCTCCCCAAATGAGTCTGATTTTGAGCTACAAGAAAAACTGCGAGAGTTGAATGTTCGGCATGGAAAGCCGGTTTTGATGCTTGCCACCGATGGACTGAAGTCTGCGCCTATATTGTTCGACTGGCACACTTCGCCTGTAAAAGAAGAACAGGTTCTTGACGGTGTCAGGCGAGCGCTTGATAGAAATAATTGTCCGGCGGTGCTCGTTGTTGAAGATGATTTCAGCACTCGCAAAACTCTGGTTTTGCAACTTGAATCTCACGGAGTTCGCTGCATTGAAGCCGCCGACGGCAGTGAAGCGCTGCAAATGCTTGCCAGCGAATCTCCTCAACTGATTATCCTGGATGTCGGTTTGCCGGGTATGGATGGTTTTGAGTTCGTGAAGCATCTAAAAGAAGGAGAATCAAGGTTAACGCCTGTTCTGGTGTACACTGGAAGGGATCTTTCTTCAGACGAGAGAAAGATGCTGACGATTGGCTTTACCCGCTACCTGACCAAATCGAAAGCCAGTCAAGAGGAGTTACTTCAAGCTGTTGATGAATTGCTTCAACAGATGCATGTTCATAAAGAATCTGCCGGCGATTAGCTTCAAGAATCTGAGACGATTTAGCAATGACAATTGAAAGAGTATTACTTGTAGATGACGATCCGCGCATCAGAAAGATCGCACAGATCAGTCTTGAGGGCGTCGGCGGCTGGAAAGTGCATCTTGTTGCATCCGGATTTGAAGCCATCGAAACTGCCGTTAAAGAAAAGCCGGACGTGATTTTGCTTGACGTTATGATGCCTGAAATGGACGGTCCGACCACCCTTTCCAAAATTCGCGAAATCAAAGAAATCGCAAACATTCCAGTCATCTTTTTTACCGCCAAGGTTCAAAAGCAAGAGCTGGACTCTTACCTCGCGCTGGGTGCCGCCGGCATCATCAGCAAACCTTTTGATCCCATGAAATTGCCAAGCGAAATAGAAGAAATTGTCTCCCGCCAAAAT